>JAVKSL010000001.1:0-123570 GCA_039583695.1 Acidimicrobiales bacterium
GTGTCGACGATCATCGGCATCCGTCGCACCGTGAAGGACGCGGCGCTCGCCGCGCTGGCCGCGAAGCCCGGCCGGCCAAGAAACCCGACTGGGCGCTCGAGGCGGCGCGTACCGAGATCACGCAGCTCAACCCAGGTGAAGGTCGTCTTCGAGCGGGCCCTTCTCGCCGAAGGGCTCGTCGACCTGATCACCCCCGAGCGCTTGGAGTTCGACGAGGACGACCCGGCCCGCCCGATCCTGCTCGCGGTCTCCGATATTCATACTGAGTCCAGGTGATCGGGCTCTTGCCCGACAGGTCTAGGTCTAGGGTCGGTCCTCTGCTGGTGGCCCGCATGATCTGGGCCGGGCACCGGTTCCGGACTGATCCGGCGGACCTCGATGCTCTGTGGGCCAAGCTGCCCGCCGAGCGCAGCGAGGTGACGGTGATCATGGAGCCGACACGCAACGCCTGGGCGGTGCTGGCGGCCTGGTTTCGCTCCAAGGGGGCGACGGTGGTCATGGTTCCCCCCGAGCAGGCAGCCGACCTGCGTGACTATTTCAACAAACACGCCAAGACAGACCGGCTCGATTCTCGGATCTTGGCCAAGGTGCCCTTGTTGCACGCCGACGGGCGGTGAAGATCCGCTCTAGGCTGGTGCATCGCCGCAGCACATCGATGGCTCGCCTGGACGCCCTCTTGGAAATCCTGGGTCCCGGCTGGGTGGGCGCGATCGGCCCGGACATGGGGGTCACGGCTCTGCGGTTCTGTGCCCGTTATGCCAGCCCAGGCCGGGTCAAGCGCCTCGGGGCCAAGCGGCTGGCGGAGTTCTTCAGGGTCTCGAGCCGAGGAGCGTGGAACCACGAGCGCGCAGCCGAGGTGATCGGCGCAGCAGACGCCAGCACGGCGCTGTGGGGCCCGACGGGACCGACTTCGAGGCTCTCGCTGACGATATCGCAATCGAGGCTCGCCTGGCGCTAGGCATCTGCGAGGAGATCAAGCTGCTCGACAAGCGGATCGCCGTTCTTTACGCGAAGGCTGACCCGAAGGCGATCGTGCGCTCCGCTCCCGGTGTCGGGGTGATCGGCGCCCCCCAGATCCTGGGTCGCCTCGGCGACCCGACTCGCTTCGCCTCGCTCAGCGCCGTGCGCTCCTTCTCCGGGTTCGTTCCCGCCCAGGACTCCTCGGGATTACACGCCCGGGCCGCCGGTCCCACGAAGGCCGGCGACGCCTGCATCGGTTGAGAACTCAACGACCCGCAGATGAAGTCCGACGCCACCAAGGCCTTCATGGCCGCCATGGCGGTTGCCCAGCACCACGGGCGCCCGCACACCCCGACGGACCAGGCATGGATCGAGACGCTCTTCGGCCACGTGAAGGGCGAGTGGCCGCACCTCGAGCGCGTCAGCGACCCGGCGCTCTTGGAGCACGAGCTCGACCGGGTGCGCACCGAGTACAACTCGGTGAGGCTCCATGCCGGCATCGGATATGTGACTCCGAACGACGAGCACGAAAGGACGCGGTGAGACCATCCGCGAGGCCCGCCGGCGGAGCCTCGATCGAGCGCGCCAAGAACGCCTCGACTACCATCGTCGGCACACCACCAACACCGGGGAGTCGGGCCGGTGACTTGGTTCATTTTCAGCCGGACTTCCGCGGCAAAGTCAGACACACCTCAGGGTGCGCCAGCCGACCCGCTGGCCGTGAGGATGGTCCTTGGGCACGACCTCCACGAAGGGTGTGCCACCCCGACCGATATGCCAGTCGGCATGGGTCAAGCACAGCGCCTCACCGAGGCGAACATCCCTGTCTCATCAAGGTGGCGAACAACAACCGGTCGCGCAGCGATCCGCGCCATTCGCCGGTAGCGGCATCGAAGGTGGCGCAGCCGTCCAAGATGGCCACCACCTGGGCTGGGGTGAGCAGTGGTGGAGGACCTGAAGAGGATCGGCGCAGGCGCAGCGGGCTCGATGGCTGTCGGCGCCGGCTGCTCAGATGGACCAGCATCGGCCGGTAGCGGCCGCGCCGGGGCGGCCCGGCCGACGCTCTTGCGATCGCCACCCCTCGACCGTGGGCGTCGTGGTGGTGGCGGTAGAACGACACTACTGCCGCCAGGCGGGCCGACTCGGTCGCCTCGGACACCTTCGACAGGGCTGGGGGGAGCGATCCCAGCGCTGTCACCGACGGTGCTAACCCGGTGGACAGCCACGTCACGAAGGCTTGCAGCGTAGGCACTCCGGGGTCCTCCCACGACAGCTCGGTCTCGGCGAGAAACGACCACCACAGCTGCAGGCCCTTCGCGTATGAGCGCACCGTGTCGGCGACGTTCCGATCACCCGGTGGTACTCCAAGAACTCCTCGATCGGCTCAATGCAGCGGTGATCGTCACCGAGCACGGTCCACGTCCGGCCGCCATCGGCCAAATCGATCGACCGCATCCGCATCTGTCCCTTCGTTAGCCACGTTGTCGTAGAGGGCAGGATAACCATTCGACAACGACAAGTGGTGGATGCTTCAGCGCCCGTTTGCTACGTCAAAGACGCCCGGATTTCCGTTACGGATAACCCGAGCAGCAACCGGTCTCTAGCATGCTACCCCGAGACCGTGGCGGACGGGCCAAGTCTCGTCGACGCCCTCCGAGGCGGCGGGCCCTTCGAGCTCGTCGATCGCCGCTGCGCTGCCCCGAGGGGCCGTCAGCGCAACGTGGAGGCCCGGGGCCGGGCGCTGGATCTTTCCATCCTCCTTAGGACTTTGGCTTAGGCTTAGGGGCCCGCACTCCCGGGTCCCCGCAGGCCCCTCCACACTGTCCGCCGGCTGGCTGGACCCCGGGTGTCCGCGGGGGCTGGTCAGCCGGGCGGGGCACCTCCTCCCGGCGCGGCGGGTTCTGGGCCGGAGGGGCGCCTGAGCCCGGCGCGGCGGCCCAGCCTCAAAGGTCCAGATCGGCGCGCCAGCGACGGAGATCGGCCTTGTTGCGCACGCCCAGCTTCGCGTAAGCGTGCGACAGGTGGGTCTCTACAGTACGCGCCGACAGGTACATCGCTCGGGCCATCTCCTTGACGCTGGCCCCGCCCGCGGCCAGCTCCGCGACCCGGCGCTCCTGGTCGCTCAGGCCGCCCGCTCCCCGAGCGCGCCGTCTCCTCCCGCCGGCCGCGCTCAGCTCGGCGTGCGCAACCGCGGCCAGTGGTGCGGCCCCCCGCGCCTCGGCCGTCGCGAGGACCTCGGCGAGCAGGCCCCGGGCCGCCGGCAGCTTGCCGTGGCGTCCCAAAAAAATGCCGTAGCGCAGTCCGATCAATGCCCGGTGCAACGGCATGACCGAGCAAGCGGCCAGGGCCCCCAGGTAGAGGTCGTTCGCAGTCTCGTCGTCCCCGGCCTCGGCCGTTGCTCCCGCGCGCCCCCCCAGGGCCAGCATCGCCGGCCAGGTACAGCACAAGAGCCCGTTCTCGCGGTCCAGCCACCCTGCCAGCCTGCCGGCCTCATCGGGACGACCTGCGGCCAGGTTCGCCTCGATGGCCCCCGCTGCCCAGCGCGCGGTTGCGAGAGAGGCCACGCCCGCCGCCGCCGCCGCGGGTTCCAGATCGAGATAGCACCGAGCGGCATCGGAGTACGCTCCCCCAATCGCCAGATGCTGCGCCCGTATCGTGCCCAGGCAAAAGGCGGCGAAGTGCGAGCGGACGCCGCCCGAAGCTTCCAGCTCGTCGCAGATGGCCGCCGATTCCCCGACCCGGCCCAGCCAGGCGAGGGCCTCCGCGCGCAGCAAGGACAGCCGGGGCACCCCGAGGAGGTCCCCCCCTCCGCCGGTCTCTTGGGTGCCGGCCAGGACGCCGGCCGGATTCCCCTCGTTCAGCAGGATCGAAGCCCGCAACGCCGCCAGGGCCACCCCCGAGCGCAGGGAAGCGCTGCTACGATACTGCCGCGCGGCCCAAAGGATGAGCTCATGGGCTTCGTCGTAGCGCTCCACGAAGGCCAGAGAAGCGGGATGGATCAGGAACAGGTTGAGAGAGCGCGCGGACTCCTCCCACTCGGGGCCACGGCCCTGGCGCGCGGCTGCTGCCGCGCGCTCGATGACCTGCAGCCCTGAGGGGTCGCCCAGGTTGAGGCACATGTAGGCGCGCAACGCGCCCAGCAAAGCGGGCTCGGGTGCGGGCCAGACCGGTGCCGAGGCGGGGTCCAGCAGGTCCAGGGCAGCGCGCGGTCCGTCGGCCTCCCAGGCCGCGTGCGCGCGATCCGCCAAGACCCTCGCGAGCGAGCCGGGAGCGTAACCAGCCTCCGCCGCCTGGCCTCCGCGAGGAGCTAGCCCCGACGCTCCGAACCCAAGGGCCCTGACCTCGAAGGTCCCGGGCGAGACAGGCCCGCAGCCCTTGCCACCGGGCCTGGCCAGCTCGTCATTCCCGGGCCTGGCCAGCTGATCGAGAGCCTCACCGTATGTGGTCATGGCGTCGTCGATCTCACCAGCGAAGGCCTCGCACCGCGCCAACTTGCCCAGGATCGCGCCCCGGCGTTCCGGCGCGACGGGACACTCCGCCAGCGTGCGGTACACCTCGGCGGCCTCGGTCGGGCAGTCGGCAGCAAACAGGGCATCGGCGAGCCGACCGAGCAGCTCTGCGTCGGCGTGCTGCCCTGCAAGGCGAACCGCGGACCGCAGGTGGGCCAGCCCCGTGCTGATCGCGCCTGAGGCCAGGGCCATCCGCCCAGCCTCGATGACGACCGCAAGGGCTCGAGGGACGCCGACCATGTCCGCGGCGATCGCGTGCGGTGCCGCTGCCAGCCACTCTCCAGCTCCAGCGAGATGCTCGAAGGCCCGGATGTGCAAATCCCGGCGGCGGTCAGGCAGGGTGTCCTCCAGAGCTGAGCTGGCGACCAGCTCCTGGCTGAACTCTGCGTCACCTGCATCCGTCCAACGCAGGATGCCCGCCCTCACGAGTGAGTCGAAGGCCTCGACGAACACATCCTCGGCCAAGCCTGTCATCGCCTCCAGCACGCCCAGGCGCGCCCGCAGCCCGAGCACCGCCGCGGCCTGGGCACAAGCAAGCGCCTCCGGGCCGAGCCCACCCAGTTGCCGGAGCACCAGGGTCCGACGAAGGCTTGCCAGGGACCTGACGTCGCCTCCCGGCACTTCGCCACTCCGGGCGACGATGCACGCCACCTCCGTGAGCAGCAAAGGGTTGCCCCGTGCCAGGTCCCATGCCTGGGTCCTCGCACGCGGGGTCAAGGGCCCTCGACACGCGCCGCCCGGGTCAAGGGGCATGATGTCTGGGTTCCCTGCTTGGGGGGAACCAGCGGCCCATCCGGGATCGGGCTCCCGGGAGTCTCGTGCGTTCGTGCGGGCGCCCTGGCCGGATAAGGCGACGAGGTGGGTGAGCAAGGCAGAGCTCGCCTGCTCGCTCAGGGGCACCACCTCGATGGTCCGTGCGCAGCCCTCGCGGGCGAGGGTTGCCGCGAGCGCGGCTGCGTCGGCGGGCCATTGCCTCAGAGCACCCACGGTGACCACCCGAGATCCGGCCATCCGGCGGGCGAGGAAACACACTAGCTCGAGCGAGTCGCGATCTGCCCAGTGGAGGTCGTCTAGCAGCAACAGCACCGGACCCTGTTTCGACCAGGCAGTCAGCGCCGATCGTGCCGCCTCGAAGATCGCCGCGCGGCGGGCGCGGGGCCCTTGCTCGGCCAGGGCAGCCGGCGTTGCCGGGGGGACACCGCAATCAAGGTCCCCGAAGAGCTGCTCCGCGAACGCGAAAGGCAGCGAGCTCTCGACCGGGGAGCCTCCGGCCCGCCGCACCAAGAACGCTCCGTGTGCTTTGGTCATGCCCTCCGCCATCTGCGCCGCGGCCTCCAGCAGGGCGGTCTTGCCGGTGCCCGCCTCCCCGACCAGCAGGAGGGTGAGGCCCTGGCCCTGCAGCGCGGCACCGAGGTTGGCCTCGATCGCCCGCAGCGCATCTTGTCTCTCGTACAGCACGGATCGACCACCCCGGGCACCGGATCTCTTGCGGCCCGAGCGGAACTTTAGCCTCACTTGGCCCGCCATGCCATGCCGCCGGAGGACCTCATCTCGTGACCATCGGGGATCGGATGGACCCTCCCTCGCCGCATTTAGGGGCTGGCAGAGAACAACCTGGGCCGCGGGCACAGCTATAGCCCTGATGAGGACCGCATTTGGGCGGCTTCGCCGCCCGGGTTGTTCTCGTACAGGCCCGTAGCGATCAGGGTTTTTTACGGATGCAACCACGGGCCGCGAGGCTGATACTGGTCCCATGAGCCAGGAGGCAGCCGAACAGCGGGACGACCGCCGCCTGGGTGACCAAGGCCGCAGCGACCACACCGAGGTCATAGCCATCGAGCTTCGAATAGACTCAAGTGGTCGCCCAGTGGGCTGGCTCCGCTGCGGGAACGGTCCGGCGAGCAGCTTCGAGGGCTGGCTCGCACTGATGGCCGAGTGCGCCCAGAGGTCCCAGGCGGCCAGCCCCGCCGAGGGGACCGCCGGGTGAACACAGCGAGCAAGCCCAGGGACGAGGACCGGGTGGCAGGCGCATGCTGGCCCGCTGGAGGCTTGCACCGACCACGCCTGGAGGCGGTCCTGAACACCCTGGCGACCAAGCACCTGGGACTGGTTCTGGCACCCCCGGGGTCGGGCAAGACCACTCTCATCTCGTCCTGGGCCCGAGGCTTCGGGGTGACCGTGGCGTGGTGCCCGGGGGAGGAGCTCGCTCACCGGGGGGAGGCGATTCTCAGCGAACTTGCAGCGCGCTCTACAGCTGAGCCAGCCCTGGCAGCACAGCACGGGACCAGGCCGAGTCTGGTCATCGTGCTCGAAGACCTCCACCTGCTAGCAGGCAGCGCGGCGGAGCGGGCGGTTTCTATGTTCCTAGGTCGCTTGCCCCCAGGCGTACGGGTAGTGGTCTCGGGCCGCCAGGTCCCCGATTTGAGCCTGTCCCGCTTCCGGCTCGAGGAAGACCTAGTGGAAGTGGGCCCCGACGACCTGAGGTTCCGGATATGGGAGACCGAGGCGCTCTTCCGGGACCATTACCGCTGTCCCATGCTTCCCGAGGAGCTCTCGACTCTCACGGCCAGGACGGATGGCTGGGCCGCCGGGATCCAACTTTTCCACCTCGCCGCCCGTGATTGCTCCCCCGCAGAACGCACCCGGCTGCTCTCGGGCTTCGGTGCCCGCTCTCGTCCGGTAACGGAGTACCTCGCAGAGAATGTGCTCACGAGCTTGGACCCGCAACTCGTCGAGTTCATGGTCAGGACCTCGGCGCTTGGTGTCCTGACCGGAGAGTTGTGTGACCAGCTGCTCGGTACCAGCGGGAGCTCGGCAATCCTGGCGGAGCTGGAAAGGCGACAGCTTTTCGTCTCCCGAGTCGGCGAGAGCGACTCGAGTGCGGGCGATGCCTACCGCTACCACACCATCCTGCGAGCGTACCTCGACGGTTGCCTGGTGGCGGAGCTCGGCGAGGCAGGGGCCCGAGCCTGGCATTACAAGGTGGCCCTCCTCCTGCTCGGAGGGGCACAGCTCGAGGAAGCCCTACCCTCTTTTTGCCGGGCAGAGGCCTGGGGGAAGGTCGGGGCGGTGCTGGCGCGGCTGAACCTGGAGAGCCCGGTCATCAGTGGCCCCGCGCTCATTTGCGGGAGCACGATGGACGTGGTGCCCCAGCACATCTTGAATTCCGATCCGTGGGTTGCACTGGCGAGGGCGCGCTGTCACTTGGCCTCTGGGCAGCTCGAGGCGGCTCTCGCGCTCTACCGGCAATGCGAGCCTGCTCTTCCCAGCCGAGGAGCGGACACCTGCCGTGCCGAGATGCTCGCTGTGTCGGCGTGGGCCAACCCCCTGCCGACTCCCGCACCGGAATGGACCAACGTGCTACGCCGAGCCATGGCCTTTGACCCTCTCCAGGCTGCTCGCTCGCCCAAAGGACCAAACGGCGAGGTCGCCCCGGCTGTGACTGGAGGCCTGGAGATGTTGGTCGAGGGTCTGTCCATGCTGGCAGCCGGCCGGACGGGGGCAGCTGCGCCGCTTCTCTTGAGCGCCGCGCAGCAGGTGTCCAGTCCCGTCGCGGGCCTTGGGGCCCGGCTGGGAGCGCTGCTGGCGGACCTGCTCGGCCGGCGCGACCCCGCCAGCCTCGAAGCCGGAGGCCGGCGCGCCCGGGCAATGGCCGCCGAGGCCGAGCGTCTTGGCTGTCCCTGGCTCGCCCGCCAGGCCTACGCCCTGCTCTCTCTGGTGGGGACTCCCTCGGTTGCCGGCCAGGTGGCCCGGCAGTGCATTCAAGACGGTGACCCTTGGGGAGCCGCTCTGGCACGCCTGCTGGAAGTAGCGGGCCGGCTGGAGCTTGGCAAGGACCCGGTGGAGGCGTGCTCCGTTGCCGCCAGCGCATTCCGAGCTCTCGGCGCCAGCACGCTCGAGGCCTGGGCGCTGGCCTGCCAGGCTCTCGCCGAAGCTCGTTCCGACCACCCTGGCGCAGAACAAGTATGTCGGGCTGCCGAGGCCATCGCAAGGCGAGCCGGAGTCCCCGGCGCCTCCGCCCTCGCGCACCTCGCTCTGGGCCAGCTCGCCGACGACACCAGCTCGCGCAGCCGTCGAGCCGATCACCTCCGCCTGGCTCGCCTGCTGGCGCGCGACTGCGGTCTGGGCATCCTCGAGGTGCCGCCTAGGTCCCCGAAGCAACTGGCTGCGGCCCGGAACGTCCTGGCGGGCCCCAGCCCCGAAGGGCCAGGCACAACAGGAGTGCTCCCGACACCCCATCTCGCCTCCTGCCGGCCGGTCGCCACGTCCGCCGGCCAGCCCCAGGACCGATCCCTTTCAGTGAGCTGCTTCGGCCGGCTCGTTGCCCGCCGGGGCGAGGAGGCGTTGGACTTGGGCGAGCTGCGGCCCCGCGTCCGTGCCCTACTGGCGCTCTTGGCGGTACGTCAACCCCACGCCGTGCACCGGGAGGTGCTGATCGAAGCGCTCTGGCCCGAGTCCGACCCACGCTCGAGCGGGCACTGCCTGCAGACCGCCGTGTCGTCGCTGCGCCGGGCCCTGGCCTCAGGCGAGGCATGCTCGAACGTGGTAGCGCGCCACGGTGAGGCCTACCTGCTTGTAGGGGCGCGTGTCGACGTGGCGGAGCTGCGTGAGGCTCTCGTCCGCGCTGCGGCCGCGCGCCGCGCCGGGGACAGCGAGTCTGAGGCAGGGGCGCTGCGGCGCGCCCTCGCGATGCGCCCGGACGAGCTGCTAGAGGAGCTGGGGCCTGCGGACTGGGTGGTGCGCGAGCGCGAGGACCTTCGCTGGGACATGGTCGCCGCTGCGGAGAGGCTCGCGGACCTGGAGCTGGCTGCCGGTCGTCCACACGACGCCCTGAGCGCGGCGCGCCGGGGCTTGGACATGGACCCCTACCGCGAGTCGATGTGGCGCCTGGCCGGGCGTGCGGCCCAGGCTGCTGACGACCAGGGGCTTCGCGCTCAGCTGGAGCGGGGACGTGCGGACGCGCTGGCCGAGCTGGGCCTCATTATTTGACTAGCCTGGCTGAGGAAGCCAACTTTGCCCTCAACCGAGTAGGAACCCGTAGTGTGCCCATGCCATGATCCTCTCCGACCGAACCATCCGCGAGTGCCTGGCCAGCGGGCGAATAGTCATCGACCCCCTGGACCCAGGTTGCATACAGCCATCCTCGGTCGACCTGCACGTAGACCGGTGGTTCCGGCTGTTCCGCAATCACACCACCCGGGTAATCGACGTCAAGGAGAATCAGGAGGACCTCACGGAGCTGGTCGAGGTCAAAGACGGTGACTCCCTGGTCCTGCACCCCGGTGAGTTCGTGCTGGGCGCCACGTCGGAGCGGGTGGCCCTTCCCTACGACCTGGTTGGTCGCCTCGAGGGCAAGTCGAGCCTCGGCCGCCTCGGCCTGCTCATCCACTCTAGCCTTCCGGGGACCGAGCCGGTGCTGGTGTGCCAAGGGGATTCGGTTCAGGTTTGGGACATCGAAGAGGTCGTTCAGGAGAAGCTGGAGGGCTCCGTGCTGGCCTTCGACCCCGAGACGCTGGAGGTTGGCTGGCACGCCATCACCGGGTGGTACCAAGGACCCCCAGACAGCATCTTCGAGGTGCGCCTGGCCTCCGCTCGCCGAGTGAGGGTCACCGCGGGGCACAACCTGTTCTGCGCCGGGCCCGACGGCGGGCCAAGCAAGCGCCGTACCATCCAGCTCCGGAGGGGCACCAAGGTGGCGATCCCCGGCGAGATCGGCGACCCGGCATCGACCGACCCAGCCGTGGCGCTCCCCGGACCGCTGAGCTGGGACGAGGTGATCGAGGTGGCCGACCTAGGCACCGTCGAGCCGGTCTTCGACCTCGAGGTACGCCCCGACGGTCGGCGGATAGAGAACTTTGTGGCTGGCGTGGGCGGGGTGTTCGTGTCGAACACCGCGGGCTTCATCGACCCGGGCTTCGACGGCCACCTCACCCTGGAGCTGTCTAACGTGGCGAACCTACCGATAACCGTGTACCCGGGGATGAAGATAGGCCAGATCAGCTTCCTGCTCATGACCACCCCCGCCGATGCCCCCTATGGTTCCGCAGCCGCCGGCTCACGGTACCAGCACCAGAGGGGACCGACGCCCAGCCGCTTCCACGAGAACTTCACGGCGCCCTCTGAGCCCGTGGCGCCGGCGCCCTCTGGGCCAGTGGCGCCGGCGAGGTCCGAGCCAGTGGCGCCAGCGAGAGCTGAGCCAGTGGTGCCGGGCGCCACACCAGTAACGGGCGCGGAGCAGTGATCCTTAGGCTCGCCGTTGGCATCGCCGTCACCGGCCTGGGCGCCGTCCTGGTGGCCTGGCGGGCGATCTGGCTAGCCCGCCTGGTGGCCTCCGGACGACCCTCGCCGGGCCGCCTCGCCAACCTCCCCCGCCACGCCCGCGCCGAGCTGCTCGACGTCTTCGCCCAGCGCAAGCTGCTCAGGCGCCCCCTACCCGGGGCGGCCCACGCCGTCACCTTCTGGGGATTCATCGCCCTGGCATTCACCATCGTCGAGGTCTACGGCGACCTGTTCCAGGCCAACTTCGCCATCCCGGGCATCGGAACCGCCAAGGCGCTCGGTTTCACCGAGGACCTCTTTGCCACCGCCATCCTGGGTGCCATCGTCGTGTTCGCCGTGATCCGCCTCCGCCACCCCCCGAGCAACCGGCAATCGCGCTTCTACGGCTCCCACAACGCCGCCGCCTGGGCGGTGCTGGGGCTCATCGCAGCGGTGATCGCCACCCTGCTCGTCTACCGCGGCGCCCAGATCGACACCGGCAACTTCCCCTACGGCGACACGTGGTGGACCTTCGCCTCCCGCCTGGTCGGCGACGCCCTGTCCCCGCTCGGGCGCCCCGCCAACGCCGACATCGCGACCGCCTTCGTCCTGGCCCAGATCGGCCTCCTGTGGGGGTTCTTCGTCGTCGTGGTGCGCTCCAAGCACCTCCACATCTTCGTGGCCGAGGCAAACGTGGCTCTCTCCCGCCAGCCACGAGCGCTCGGCGCGCTCGCCACCACCCCCGATCTCGGCCTCTCCGGTGACGGCCCCGGCCCGGCCGAGGACGCCGTGCTGGGCGCGGGGCGCATCGGCCAGCTCTCCTGGAAGCAGCTCCTCGACCTGTGCTCCTGCACAGAGTGCGGCCGCTGCCAGGACGCCTGCCCCGCCTGGGCGACGGACAAGCCGCTCTCCCCCAAGCTGTTGATCATGGACCTGCGCGACCACCTCCTTGCCAGCGCGCCCGCTCTCCTCGGCAAGGATTGCGCCACGGCCACAGACCTGGTCCCCTCCGTCGTCGCGCCCGACGTGCTGTGGTCCTGCACCACCTGCGGCGCCTGCGTCGAGGAGTGCCCGGTCGACATCGAGCACGTGGACACCATCGTCGACATCCGCCGCTACGAGGTCATGATGGAGTCCCGCTTCCCCGCAGAAGCCACCTCCATGCTCCGCAACATGGAAAACCGCGGAGACCCCTGGGGACTGGGGAAGGCTCACCGCCTCGACTGGACCGCCGGCCTCGACTTCGAGGTCCCCGTGGTCGGCGACACCCTCGACGACGACACGGAATACCTCCTCTGGGTGGGTTGCGCAGGGGCGCTGGACCAGCGCGCCCGCGCCGCCACCAGGGCGCTCGCCCGGGTCCTGCACTACGCGGGAGTGTCCTTCGCGGTGCTCGGCCCCCGTGAGTCCTGCACCGGCGACCCGGCGCGCCGCATGGGAAACGAGTACCTGTTCCAGACCCAGGCCACCGAGAACATCGCCGCCCTGAATGGCATCGGGGCACGCAAGGTCGTGGCCTCCTGCCCCCACTGCTTCAACACCATCGCCAACGAGTACCCAGCCCTGGGCGGCCGATTCGAGGTGGTCCACCACACCACCCTGCTCGCCAGCCTGCTCGCCGGGGGCCGCCTCACCCCCACCGTGGCGCTCGACCAGACGGTCACTTACCACGACCCCTGCTACCTGGCCCGCCACAACGACATCGTCGCCGCCCCCCGCTCGGTGCTCGACTCGATACCAGCACTCACCAGCGTCGAGATGCACCGCCACGCCAAGCGCACCTTCTGCTGCGGGGCCGGCGGCTCACGCATGTGGATGGAGGAGCGCACCGGCACCCGCATCAACGTCCGACGCACCGACGAGGCCCTCGCCACCGGCGCGAGCGCGATCGCCGTCGCCTGCCCCTATTGCATGATCATGCTCGACGACGGTCTCAAGGACCGCCAGAGCCAGGCAAAGGTGATGGACGTCTCCCAGCTGCTCGAAGCCTCGCTCCCGCCAAAAGATTCATAGAATTTGGGCGCAGCCTGCCACCCTGAAGTGCCCACTCACCAAAGAACCACGCGAGAGGGCCTGGTTGCTTCGCCGCCGTGACTTATGCGCCGGCCAAGCTTTCTTGGCGATGCAGGGCGCGCCCGGTTGCCGTTCTTGTCGCGATCGTGACCACTTTTTGGCTCTAAGCGCGACAGCTCAGCCGTACGGGCGTGGCGCCCCTCACTTGCTGCGACACATCAGCCCAGCTCGGATCGCGACGTCACCCCGAGGTGCTGGTCGAGCTCGTAGACCATGAGGACGCCGGTGAGGATCTCCAGCGCAGGGATCTCCTCGTCGGAGATCGACTCGAGGTGCTTGACCAGGGCCCGCAAGCTGTTGCCGTGGGCCACGACCAGCACCACCGAGCCGGCTCGCAGGTCCGGGACCACCGCGTCGTGCCAGTAGGGCAGGATCCGGGCGATCACGTCGGCCAGGGACTCCCCCGCCGGCACCACATCGGGCGCCAGGGCGGCGTAGCGAGGGTCATGTCGGGGGTGTCTCGGGTCGTCGAGGTCGAGCTGGGGCGGGCGCACGTCGAAGCTACGCCGCCAGGTCAGGACCTGCTCGGGGCTGTGACGCTGGGTCATCTCGGCGTGGGTGTGGCCCTCCAGGGCGCCATAGCTGCGCTCGTTGAGCCGCCAGTGCCGCCGGACCGGGATCCACGACCGTCCCGCCTCCGCCAGGGCCAGCTCGGCGCTGGCGATCGCCCGAGCCTGCACCGAAGTGTGAACCACGTCCACGCCGAGGCCGGCCATGGCCCTGCCCGCCGCCCGGGCCTCCTCGACACCCAGCGCGGTGAGGGGAACGTCAGTCCAGCCGGTGAATCGCTTGTCCAGGTTGAAGGTGCTCTGGCCGTGGCGGAGCAGCACGAGTGTGGGCACGGCAGGCAAGGCTAGCGCCGCGAGACGCACCAGTCGAGGGTGGGCACGAGACTTGACAGGGATAGACTCATATTTCGATATACTGCTCGTAGTCACTACACAAGATCGGGAGGCAACATCCATGCCCAAGGCAGTCGGCATCGACCTCGGCACCACCAACTCAGTCGTCAGCGTACTAGAAGCCGGCGAGCCGGCCGTGATCCCCAACGCGGAGGGATCGCGCACCACGCCGTCCGTGGTGGCGTTCTCCAAGTCGGGCGAGGTCCTGGTCGGCGAGGTCGCCAAGCGCCAGGCCATCACCAACCCAGACCGCACGATCCGCTCGGTCAAGCGTCACATGGGAGAGTCCAGCTGGGGGATCAACATCGACGGCAAGCGCTACAACGCCCAGGAGATCAGCGCCCGGATCCTGCAGAAGCTCAAGCGGGATGCCGAGAGCTACCTGGGTGACACCGTCGCCCAGGCCGTCATCACGGTCCCGGCGTACTTCGACGACGCACAGCGCACAGCCACCAAGGAGGCCGGCCAGATCGCCGGGCTGGAGGTGCTGCGGATCATCAACGAGCCGACCGCCGCGGCTCTCGCCTACGGGCTGGACAAGGAGGGCGCCGACCAGACCGTGTTGGTGTTCGACCTGGGCGGCGGGACCTTCGACGTGTCGGTGCTGGACATCGGCGAGGGAGTGTTCGAGGTCAAATCGACCAGCGGCAACACGCATCTGGGTGGAGACGACTGGGACCAGCGGATCATCAACTGGTTGGTCAAGGAGTTCAAGAATACCGAAGGGGTCGACCTGTCGGTGGACAAGATGGCCCTCCAGCGCCTCCAGGAGGCTGCCGAGAAGGCCAAGATCGAGCTGTCGGCGGTGCAGGAGACTCAGGTCAACCTGGCGTTCATCACCGCCACCTCCGAAGGCCCCAAGCACCTGGACATCAAGCTCACCCGGGCCAAGTTCCAAGAGCTCACCGCGGATTTGGTGGATGCCTGCAGGGGTCCGTTCGAGCAGGCCATCAAGGACGCCGGGCTGACCAAGGACAAGATCGACCACGTCATCATGGTTGGTGGGTCGACCAGGATGCCGGCGATCTACGACCTGGTTCAGGGCCTCACCGGCAAGGAGCCCCACAAGGGGGTCAACCCCGACGAGGTCGTCGCCGTGGGCGCCGCCATCCAGGCCGGGGTGCTCAAGGGAGAGGTCAAGGATGTCCTTTTGCTCGACGTGACCCCGCTGTCGCTGGGCATCGAGACCAAGGGAGGGATCATGACCCGCCTGATCGAGCGCAACACCACGATCCCAACCAAACGCACCGAGGTGTTCACCACGGCCGAGGACTCCCAGCCAAGCGTGGAGATCCACGTGCTCCAGGGCGAGCGGGAGATGGCCAGCTACAACAAGACCCTGGGCAAGTTCCAGCTCGTCGACCTGCCGCCGGCGCCGCGGGGAATCCCGCAGATCGAGGTGACTTTCGACATCGACGCCAACGGGATCGTGCACGTGTCCGCCAAGGACCGGGCAACCAACAAGGAGCAGTCGATGACCATCACCGGCCAGTCGGCGCACTCCAAGGACGACATCGCGGCGATGATCCGCGACGCCGAGGCGCATGCCGATGAGGACCGGCGCCGGCGGGAGGAGGCCGAGGTTCGCAACAGCGCCGACACCTTGGTGTACCAGACTGAGAAGCTGCTGCGCGAGCAGGGCGACAAGATCTCCGGCGATGAGAAGACCAAGGTGGAGGAGGGCCTCAAGGCCCTGAAGGGGGCTGTAGGGGGCTCGGACGTCGACGCTATCCGCCAGGCCACTGAGACCCTGGTCACTGCCAGCCAGGACTTTGCCCAGCGCCTTTACGAGCAGGCCGCCCAAACCGCCAGCTCCGCCGGTGGGCCCGGCGCCGATGGCACAGGATCAGGGACAACCGGCTCGGCCTCCGGTTCCGGCGGCGCTGGGCCGGACGAGGAGATAGTGGACGCCGAGATCGTCGACGACCCCCCGGCGAAGTGACGAGCCAACGCCAGGCAAAGGGCGAAGGGGCCCGGCAGCCCGGGCGCGGCTCCGACCAGCGCTCCATGGGCGAGCCCGACCAGCGCTCCATGGGCGAGCCCGACCAGCGTTCCATGGGCGAGCCCGACCAGCGTTCCATCCCGGGTCAACCGGAGCCAACCTCCCCCATCAACGTCGAGGTCGAGGAGCGCACGGCGGCTGAGGCGGGGACACGGGGGCCCGAGGGGAGCCGCCCGATCGGTCCCGCACCCGGCGACATTTTGCCGTCGTCGGGGGCGGAGACCGGTTCGGGCGGCCCTCAAGCTCCTCACCCGCCGGATGCCCTGACCGTTGCGCTCTCCCAGCGCGACGAGTACCTCGACTCCCTCCGCCACCTGCAGGCCGACTTCGAGAACTACCGCAAGCGAATGGCCAAGAGCCAGGGCGAGCAGGCCGAGCGCGCCGCGACAGATCTGGTCACCAAGCTGCTGCCGGTCCTCGACACCTTGGACATGGCCCTTGCGCATCTAACAGGGACTACCTGCGAAGGCGAGCCCGCGGGGGTCGCCTCCGGCGCCGAAGCGGCCAGCCTCGCCCAAGTGGGCACGGCCTTGACCGAGGTGCTCACCCGGGCCGGGCTGGAGAGGATCGACCCCCGGGGCCAGGCATTCGACCCCACCGAGCACGACGCAGTCGTGCTCGACGCCGACAGCGATGGGGCCGAGCACGAGGTGACCGAGGTGCTCCGAGCCGGCTACCGCTGGAAGGGTCGGGTCCTGCGCCCGGCCATGGTCAAGGTCAGGGGCTGAGCGCCAGATGGCCCCGCAACGGGAGTGGTTCGAGAAGGACTATTACAAAGCCCTTGGGGTCGCCAAGGGTGCCACCGACAAGGAGGTCACCCGCGCCTACCGCAAGCTTGCCAAGCAGTATCACCCTGACGCCAACCCCGGCGGCGAGGAGCGCTTCAAGGAGGTCTCGGCCGCCTACGAGGTGCTGGGCGACCCGGCCAAGCGCAAGGAGTACGACGACGTCCGGGCACTTGGTCCGGTAGGCAACCCATTTGGGGGCACCGGACCCTTCGCCCGGGCGCCGGGCGGCCCTGGCGGAGCCCCAGGGGGGGCCAGCTTCCGCGTCGACGATCTAGGCGACCTGCTTGGCGGGATATTCAACCGCGGGCGCCAGCGCCCGGCCACCTCAGGACCCCAGCGGGGCACAGATCTGGAGACCGAGCTGCACCTGTCCTTCGTCGAGGCGGTCGAGGGGGTCACCACGGTGGTCAACGTCATCAGCGATGCCAGTTGCTCCACCTGTGGCGGGACCGGTGCCGCGCCTGGCACCTCGCCGATCGTGTGCCCCAACTGCGGGGGGCGGGGCGTGGTGGACGACAACCAGGGACTTTTTTCTTTCAGCATGCCCTGCGCAGAGTGCGCTGGCCGGGGCCTGGTGGTGGAGCATCCCTGTCCCACCTGCCACGGCACGGGAGTGGAGCGCAGAGCCCGCAAGGTGCGGGTCAGGATCCCGGCCGGGGTGCAGGACAACCAGCGCATCCGGCTGAAGGCAAGGGGGAGCGCGGGGCGCTCCGGCGGGCCACCCGGTGATCTGTACGTGGTGGTGAAGGTGGGCGCGCACCCAGTCTTCGGTCGAAGGGGCCGCAACCTCACCGTGACCGTCCCGATCACCTTCCCCGAGGCAACGCTCGGTGCCACCATCACCGTGCCCACCCTGCACGAGCCGGTCTCGCTGCGGATACCTTCGGGCACGCCCAGCGGGAAGACGTTCCGGGTGAGGGGTCGGGGAGTACCATCGGGGGATGCCAAGGGGAGCGCTCCAGGGGACCTGCTGGTCACCGTGCAGGTGAACGTGCCGACGCATATGTCACCCGAGCAACGAGCGGCTGTCGAGGCGCTGGCTGGGACGCTCAACGAGTCCCTCCGCCGCCAGACCGAGCCAGTCGCATGACCGGGCCAGTCGCATGACGCCGGCGGCGAACCGTGCGGTCTACGTCATCTCGGTGGCCGCCGAGCTGGCCGGGGTGCACCCCCAGACCCTTCGCATCTACGAGCGCAAAGGCCTGGTGGACCCGGCCCGCACTCTCGGCGGCAGCCGGCGGTACAGCGATCGCGACATCGCCCGGCTCCAGCGGATACTGGACCTCACCGCGGCTGGGCTCAACCTGGAAGGTGTCCGCCAGGTGATTGCCCTGGAGGACGAGGTGGAGCGCCTGCGCGCCGAACTGGTCGAGGCCCGCCGCACCGCCGCGGAGGCGGTCGCCGCGACACATCGCCAATACCGCCGCGACCTGGTGCCCCTCAACCAGTCCCCCGTCCCCTGGCGCGGGAGGCGCTGACAGCCACAAAGATACGAACGCCTGGTGAGGGCGACCCGGAAACCAGGGATAATCCTGGGGATTTCCCCAGCACCTCGAAGATGGCGACCGGCAATACTGGCTTCCATGAGCAAGCCAGCCGGGCGCCGAGGTCAGACCCTTCTGGGGGAGGGAGATGAGAGGGATGCGGTTTGCGGTGGACATCAAACGGGATCCGAACGGCCACTACGAGGGGGCACTGGCCTGGGACGCCCGGGACGAGCCTTTCGAGTTCTCGGGCCTCTTGGAGCTTCTCTCGGTGATCGAACGAGAGCTCACCGCCGAGGTCAGCCAGGCCGGCCAGGGTGGCACGCCCACCCCCCGAGTGTCTGGGACCCCGAGACCTGGGATTCCGACGACTGGCGCTGATCTCCCGGATGCCAAGGACCCTGCCAAGGGCCTAATGAGCCAAGCAGCACACCTCTAGGTAGCGGGAACAGCCAGCAATCCGGTCGGGGGCGGCGAGAACCCCCGACCGGATTGCGGGCACTGGTGGGGCGCGCGTCCGGCGAGGCGACCTAGCATGGGTACCCCGGCGCTCAGCGCAGATCGGACCATGACCCCTCTCCCCCCCCACGAGGTGTTCGTAGGTAGGCAAGCAGAGTTGGAGCAGCTCTGCTGGCAGCTCGCCGCGGTCCGGATGGGTCGGTCCCGCCTGGTGGTGGTCGAGGGCGAGGCGGGCATCGGCAAGTCGGCCCTGCTCCGGCGGCTTCTCCGCGATGCTCCGGACCTGCGCGTGATCACCGCCAGCGGTGACGAGGCCGAAGCCTCCCTACCCTACGGCATGATCTCCCAGGTGCTTGGCAGCGCGGACCCGGCTTGCCTCGAGGCGTTTCCCCTGCTGAGCGACGGCCCACCCCCGACTGCCGACCCCCTGGCTGTGGGTGCAGCGCTGCTCGGCCTGCTTGGTGACATGCAGGATAGCGGACCGGTGGCCATGCTGATCGAGGACCTGCAGTGGATCGACAAACCGTCCGCTCAGGCCCTGTTGTTCGCCTTTCGCCGCCTGATCGCCGATCGGGTGCTGGTCCTAATCTCCGCTCGGCCCCCAGTTCTTCGAGACATCGGCGAATCCTGGAACCGGCTGCTCACCACCGATCCACGCTCGCTGCGCATGCGACTGGGCGGGCTGAGCGCAGCCGAGGTGGCGGAGATGTCGAGGGCGATAGGAACCGGGCCGCTTTCGAACCGCGGCGCGCACCGTCTCGTCGAGCACACTGGTGGCAACGCCTTGTTCAGCCTGGCACTCCTGGAGGAGCTGCCGCCCGGTGCCCTCGACGGTCGATGTGAAGACCCGCTGCCTGCCCCGGAGTCCCTGGCTGCGATCATCCTACCCCGCTTGCTGGCACTTTCCGCCGACGCCCTCAAGCTGGTCAGCGCCGCCGCAATCCTCGGGGTTCGCACCACTCTCGAGGCGGCCGGGGCGGTAGCTGACGTCGCCGACCCCACGGAAGCGTTGGAGGAGGCGCTCACCGCCCGCATTCTCGCTGAGCCGGAGGGCTCTGACGATGCCATCTCGTTCACCCACCACCTGGTGCGCCAAGCCGTCCTCGACAACCTGGGCCTCGCCCAGCGCCGCAACCTACACATAGCCGCCTCAGGCGTGGTCGAGCCCA
Source organism: Acidimicrobiales bacterium (assembly GCA_039583695.1). Taxonomy (GTDB): domain Bacteria; phylum Actinomycetota; class Acidimicrobiia; order Acidimicrobiales; family JAJPHD01; genus JAVKSL01. The sequence goes on from JAVKSL010000001.1 coordinate 19,605, forward strand.
GCGCCGCCCTTGCCCACCGCGTCGCCGCGGCCAAAGGCCCGGACCCGATCCTGGCTCGTGATCTCCGGGCCGCAGCCGATGCCGCTCATCGGGTGAGAGCGCACAGCAGGGCGGGCGAGCTGTATCTCCAGGCGGCGCGGGTGAGCGAAGCCGAGGTCGCTCGGGAGGACCTCCTGCTCTCCAGCATCGAGGCCTTCCTGCGAGTGGGAGAGGTGGCGTCCGCAGAGATCGTGAGGCCCCTCGTCGAGGAGCTCGGGCCCTCGGCGCGCCGCGATGCTGCCCTGGGGCACCTGGCCCTGGTCTCGGCACGCTCCGCGGACGCCGAGGCCCTGCTGCTGTCGGCCTGGGCCACCCACGAGGAGTGCGGGCAGCCTGGGGCCGGAGCGGACGCCGCCCTCTTGCTCGGGACTCTCTACGTCCTCAGCCGCTCGGGCCAGGCGCTCACCTGGACCGAGACGGCACTGGCCACACCGAGCCTCGATGAGCAGTGGACCGCGATCGCCTGCTACACAGGGGGCATCGCCCGCGCGCTGGTCGAGACCCCCTGGGTCGCCTTGGAGACGTTCGCCCAGCTTCCCGAGGCTCCGTGGCTGGTTCCACCGTCCCAGACCGATGCGCTGACCGGTCGGGGAATGGTGAAGCTGTGGTGCGAGGACATCGTCGGCGCCGTAGAGGACCTCTCTGTGGCGGCAACACGGGTTCGAGAAGGGAGCCAGGTCCATTATCCAGGACAGCCGCTGGCTTTTCTGGCCGAGGCGGAGATCGCGCTGGGGCGCTGGGACGATGCGGCCCTGCACGCCGAGCTGGCCGTGTCGCTGGGCCACGACGCCGACAGGCGTTGGGACTACCCGTTCACGCACGCCATAGCGGCCAAGGTCCCGGCACTGCGGGGGGACTGGGACCAGGCGCTGGCCCACGTCCGGGCGTCGGAGGAGGCTGCCGCTCGGTTCGGGGCCAGGACAGCGCTGATATTCGCGGCAGAAGCGCGCTGTACGCTGGGCTTCGCCAGGAATGATCCAGCCGAGGTGCTCAGGGGGGCAGCCGTTGCCCTGGGGTCGGGCGGCGGGTCGGGGACCGGCGACCGGGAACCGGTGCTACTTGGTCGGGGCTGGAGGCCTCTGCACATCTGGGCGCTGATCCGCCTGGGGCGCCTCGACGAGGCCGCCTCGACGCTCGCGGACTTCTCAGCCATGGCAATGCGTCAGCAGATCCCCTCCGGATCTCTCCGGATTGGGCGCCTGGCCGGGATGTTGGCCGATGCCCGCGGCGACTTCGAGGCTGCCAACCGCGCCTTCGCCGATGCGCGGCAGGCATCGTCGGCAGTGAACGTGCCGTTCTACCGCGCCCTGATAGACCTCGACTGGGGACGATCACTTCGCAAGAGCGGAAAGCACAAGGCGGCCCTGGACACACTCTTGGTCGCGCGAGCGGCCCTCGACGAGCTCGGCGCCCGACCGTTTGTTGCGGCCTGCGACGCCGACCTGGAGGCCATGGGGAGGCCGGCACCGGCCAGCTCGGGCCTGGTTGCTCGCCTCACCCATCAGGAAGCGGCCGTCGCTCGCCTGGTTGCCCAGGGCATGTCAAACCGGGAGGCTGCTGCGGAGCTGTACGTGAGCCCCAAGACCATCGAGTTCCACCTTGGGAACGCGTATGCCAAGCTGGGGGTCCGCGGCCGGGGCAAGCTCGCAGGGGCACTTCGGGCCGACCCGCCCACCTGAGCTGGATCGACCGATTCACCTGAGCATGTAGGGCGAATGGCCACCGAGGTAGCGCCCCAGGTCTTGGGTCGAATCAAGGTCCTGCTCGCCCAAGCAAACCTTCCAGGACTAGACCTGATATACTTGCTATCAACTTTATTGTATGTTACCCTGACCGATTTGAGGTGCGCCCCATGGCTCTCGACCCCACCCGCTGGACCCGCCGCCTGACCGAGGCGTTCACTGCCGCCACCCAGGCAGCGACTGACGCCAACCATGCGGAGGTCACCCCAGACGACCTCCTGCTGGCCATGCTCGGCCAGACCGACGGCGTAGCGATCCCCGTCCTCACCCGGGCCGGGCTGGCGCCCGCCTCGCTGAGAGCCACGATCCTCGAGCGCCTGGACAAAGCCCCGCACACCTACGGCGGCACCGCCCCCGGCCCCTCACGAGAGCTGCGCGCAGCCCTGGAATCAGCCGATAAGGCCCGGGTGGAGATGGGCGACGAGTACGTCTCGGTCGAGCACGTGCTGCTCGCCCTGGCCGTGAGCCTCGGAGTTCCCCGGGAGAAGCTGGCCGCAGCCCTCAGGGAGGTGCGGGGCAGCCACCGGGTCACCAGCCAAGACCCCGAATCCCAGTACCAAGCCCTCCAGCGCTACGGCCGGGACCTCACCGACGCCGCCCGGGCAGGCAAGCTGGACCCGGTGATAGGGCGCGACGAGGAGATCCGCCGGGTGATCCAGGTCCTGTCCCGCCGCACGAAGAACAACCCGGTCCTCATCGGCGAGCCCGGCGTGGGCAAGACCGCCATCGTCGAGGGCCTCGCCCGGCGCATCGTGGAGGGCGACGTCCCCACCTCGCTGACCAACAAGCGGGTCATCGCCCTGGACCTGTCCTCGATGGTCGCGGGCGCCAAGTACCGTGGCGAGTTCGAGGAGCGCCTGAAGGCGGTCCTCAAGGAGATCACCGACGCCGAGGGAGAGGTGATCAGCTTTATCGACGAGCTGCACACCATGGTCGGCGCGGGAGCTGCCGAGGGCGCCATGGACGCTGGGAACATGCTCAAGCCGATGCTCGCGAGGGGCGAGCTGCGACTCATCGGGGCCACCACCCTCGACGAGTATCGCAAGCACATCGAGTCCGACGCCGCCCTCGAGCGCCGCTTCAGCCCGGTGTACGTCGACCAACCCGGCGTGGAGGACACCATCGCCATCCTGCGCGGCCTCAAGGAACGCTACGAGGTGCACCACGGCGTCCGCATCACTGATGCCGCCCTGGTCGCGGCCGCGGTCCTGTCCGACCGCTACGTGACCGGACGCTTCCTGCCGGACAAGGCCATCGATCTGGTCGACGAGGCGGCTTCCCGCCTGCGCATCGAGATCGACTCCATGCCAATCGAGATCGATGTGGTCTCCCGGCGAATGCGCCAGCTCGAGGTGGAGCGCCTGAGCCTGGCCAAGGAGACCGACGCCGCCTCTGCCGAGCGCCTGGCTCGCCTGGACGAGGAGCTGGAGAACCTGCGGGAACAGTTGGACGGCATGACCGCCCACTGGCAGTCGGAAAAGGCTGCAATCGCGGCGATCCGCACCGCCAAGGGCGAGCTGGAGTCGGCTCGAGGCGACGCCGAGCGCTTCGAGCGCGAAGGCGAGCTGGCCAAGGCGGCGGAGATCCGCTACGGTCGTGTCCCCGAGCTGGAGCACCGGGTCGCCGATGCCACCGCCGCCCTGGCCGAGCTCCAGTCCCACCAGGCGATGCTCAAGGAAGAGGTCGACGCCAGCGACGTCGCCGAGGTGGTCTCACGATGGACTGGGGTTCCCACCAGCCGGCTCATGGAAGGAGAGGTGGCCAAGCTCATCCGCATGGAGGACGTGCTGCACGCCCGGGTCGTCGGACAGGACGAGGCCGTTACGGCGGTCGCCAACGCCATCCGCCGCAGCCGCGCCGGATTGTCCGACCCTCACCGACCGATCGGGTCATTCTTGTTCCTGGGTCCGACCGGGGTGGGAAAGACCGAGCTGGCCCGGGCACTGGCCGACTTCTTGTTCGACGACGAGCGGGCGATGGTGCGAATCGACATGGGCGAGTACCAGGAGCGCCACAGCGTCGCCCGCCTGGTCGGCGCCCCGCCCGGATATGTCGGCTACGACGAGGGAGGCCAGCTCACCGAGGCGGTGCGGCGCCGCCCCTACGCCGTGGTCCTGCTCGACGAGATCGAGAAGGCCCACCCCGACGTGTTCAACATATTGTTGCAGGTGCTGGACGACGGGCGGCTCACCGACGGCCAGGGCCGAACGGTGGACTTCACCAATGCCGTGCTGATAATGACCTCCAATCTCGCCGGGGACCCGGCGGCCTTCTTCAAGCCCGAGTTCATCAACCGAGTCGACGAGATCATCCGCTTCCGGGCGCTCACCGAGGCCGACCTGGCCCGGATCGTGGACATCCAGCTGGAATCCCTGGCCCGGCGGCTCGCTTCCGAGCGCCGCCTGAGCCTGTCGGTCTCCCCCGAGGCCCGCTCCTGGCTGGCAACGGCGGGCTACGACCCGGTCTACGGTGCCCGCCCCCTGCGCCGCCTGATCGCCCGCCGCCTGGGTGACGCCCTGGCGATGGCGCTCCTGGAGGGCCGCTACGGCGAGGGCGACACGGTGCATGTCGAGGTCGACGGGGCCGACCTGGCCCTGCGCTGAGCGGTTCCTCGGAGGGATACAGCTCGGTTTCGCCAGCCCGCCGTGCCCACGGGCTTAGGGTCCGCTGCGCAACTACTCGCGCGGCCGCTTCACATTCGGCCTTGGTGTTGCTACATGTTCGGCCTCTGGCCGCACAAGTAGTTGCTGCGCGGTCCCTAAGCCTAAGCGCCGAACACCTCCGACAGCAGCTCGGGCGTGACCACCTCCAGCTGGTCGTAGCTACAGCTCTCGGCATTGCGATCGGGACGCCAGCGCCGGAACGTCGTGGCGTGGCGGAAGCGCTGGCCCTGCAAGTGGTCGTAGGCCACCTCGCACACCAGCTCGGGCGCCAGCGGCTCCCACGACAGGTCCTTGCCGGCGCTCCACCGGCTCTGCCCCCCCGGGCGCCGACCGGCGGGAACGGCATGTCCAGGGGGCTCTGCCGCCGTCGGTGCGTCGGGCGCTGGTGCGCCGGCCCCGGGCATCTGGGCCCACGGGTGACCCGCCAGCTCGAGAAGCCGGTGGGGGGCCAGCTCGTCCACCAGGGCCCGCCGGCGCTGATCGGTGAACGAAGCAGTCACCCCCACGTGGTGCAGGGTGCGCCCGGCGTCGTAGAGGCCGAGCAGCAGGGACCCCACCCCGACTCCACCGCGATGCCACCGAAATCCCCCCACCACACAGTCCGCCGTCCTCTCGTGCTTCACCTTTACCCACGACCGGACCCCCTCCAGGTAGGCAGCGCCCGCCGCCTTGGCCACGACGCCATCCAGGCCGGCACCCTCGAAACGCTCGAACCACTCGACCGCCCGATCCCGATCGGTGGTTGCCGGGGTGAGATGAACCGGTGCAGTGACTCCACCGAGCACCTTCTCCAAAGCTGCCCGCCTCTGAGCCAACGGCAATGGCCTCAGGTCGAGGTCGCCCAGGGCCAGCAGGTCAAACGCCACGAACGATGCCGGTGTCTGCGATGCCAGCCGGGCCACCCTCGACGCCGCCGGATGGATGCGCTGCAGCAGCGAGTCGAAGTCCAGCCCGGCCGGACCGGCGATCACGATCTCGCCGTCCAGGACGCAGCGCTCGGGCAGGGCGGATAGAAGCGCATCGACCAGCTCGGGGAAGTACCGGGTGAGCGGCCGCTCGTTGCGACTGCCCAGCTCCAGCTCCGCCCCGTCCCGGAACACCACGCTGCGGAACCCGTCCCACTTGGGCTCATAGATCCAGCTGGTTGGCGGGCCGGTTGGCAGCTCCCTAGCTGCCGTGGCCAGCATCGGCGCGACCGGGGGCGTCACGGGGAGGTCCACGCCCACATCCTGGCACTTCCGGAGGGCGCCTCCCGTATCAGGACCTCCACCTGGCCGCCGCCGCATAGACAACATTTTGTCGATGGAGGAGCCTCAAGCACCTAGCGTTGCGCCGTGAACGACACCGACATCGCCCTGGCCGGAATCGTCCTGCCAGACGCCCGCAACGGCCAGCTGGTGGACCTTGGTGCAGGGCCGGCGCTGGGGTTGCTCATCCTCATCCGCCACCGCTACTGACTGCCCTGCCAAGAGCACCTGGTCGAGGTGCGCGCGCGAACCGAGGAGCTGGACGAGCTGGGAGCGGAGCCGATTGCGGTCGGCTTCAGCCCGGTCGAGCCCCTAGGCGCTCTGGCCGAGTACCTCAGGTGGCCCTGGCCGTTCCTCTCGGACACCGAGCGGGTCCTGTATCAGCGGCTGGGCCTGCCCCGGGCCAAGCTGCGCGACGTCTGGACACCAGGGACCAAGGGTGTCTACCGCAGGGCCAAGGCCAGGGGCGAGCCCGTCCATGCTCCCGTCGAGGACCCCCTCCAGCTGGGTGGCGACGCGATCGTCCGTGCAGGAGTGGTCACCACCCTGTGGAGACCTGCCAGTCCCGACGACCGTCCCCCCGTCGATGATGTGATGTCTGCCCTCCAGGGTCACGCTTAGGCTTAGGGCTGAGCGTCAGGCCAGCCTGACGGGCACCGGCGGGCGCAGGCGGGGCAGCGCGGCACTCCCCGGCACGGGCCGCCCAGCGAGCGCCGATCCTCCAGCGGCGGCACGGACTTAGAGCACCGCGAACCGGATGATCGAGGCCACTCCGAACAGGATCGAGTAGGCGGCAAACGGCCGAAGCGTGCGGGTCTTGAAGTACTTGGACAGGAAGATCACCGCCAGCAACGAGGTCACCAATGCCGCCAGGCTCCCGGCGACCACCTGGCCCCGGATCCCGTTGCCCAGCGGCCCGAGCAGGTCGGGCACCTTGAGCACCCCGGCTGCCAGGATCACCGGCGTGGATAGCAGGAAGGAGAACCGCAGGGCGTTCTCGTTGGTGAGGCCGCGATACAGGCCTCCGACCATCGCCACTCCCTCGCGGCTGATGCCCGCCAGCAACGCCAGGGTCTGGGCCAGACCTATGAAGAAGGCGCTGACCACCCCGATGCGTGACAGCTGCCGCTCGGCTTCCCCGTCGAACGGTACGATCCGCTCGTCGCGAAAGCTCGATGCCGGCAGGACAGGGCCGTACCCCCGGACCCGTCGTTCGGCGGCGGCCTCCCGCTCGGAGACAGGCGCAGGCCCGGGCACAGGCTCGAGGGCCGGTGCCTGGGCGGCCCGCCGGCGGTAGGCCTCCCCAGCCAGCAGGATGAACCCGTTGATCGTGAGGAATATCGCTGCCGCGGCGGGCTTGGCGAACAGGACCCGAAACTCGTGCTCCAGCGCGATGCCCAGGAGCCCCACCGGGATGGTGGCGATGACGATGAGCCAGGCCAAGCGCTCTGAGTCCGTCTCGATACGCCAGCGGACGATGCTGCGCACGAACCCGATGATCACCCGGATCCACTCCCGGATGTAGAAGCCGATGAGCACCACGGCCGTAGCCAGGTGCAGCCCCACTATGAACGCCAGGTAAGGACTGGACTTCAGGGACTCCTGGCGTACCAGCGTCGCCCAGGTTCCCCCGATCCACGACGGGATCAGCACGGTGTGGCCCAGGCTGGAGATCGGGAACAGCTCGGTGAGCCCCTGGATCAAGCCGATCACGATGGCCTGGAAGTAGTTCATGTGGTACAGCGCGGGAGCTACTGCTGGCAAGGGCACGGGCATCTCGTCTCTTTTTTAGTAGGCCGGACCGCCGGGGTAGCTGAAAAGGTTCTCAGCTCGGGGGAATACTCTGGCCAAAACGAAAGACGTCGTCGGGATCGTAGGCCGCCTTCACCCGCCTCAACCTGGCGTAGTTGGCCCCGTAATACGCCTCCTGCCAGTCCACCAGGGTTGGGTCCATGTAGTTCTGATACGCCTGGAGGCTAACATACGGCTGCATTTTGGTCCAAGCGTGGGACAGCCAGGACCGGTTGGCCGCCACCACCCCGGCCGTCGCCCCGGTGTCCCATCCCACGTTGTATTCCATGAGGAACTCAGTGTCGCGGTGCACGAAGGCGGTGGCATCGGCCGGGACTGCGTTGATCGCGCCCCCGGTCGTGGAGACCACGATGCCGCCCGAGCCGGGCACCGAGAGGCCCTGCCGGTCGTCCAGGAGGCCAACCGCCGCCCTCACCCCGGCATCGGACAGCACCGAGGTCAAGAAGCTCGACTTGGTGGCGAAGGCAGACCTGCTCAGCACCCCGGCCGGGTTCTCGCTCGGCAGGTGACACCCTGCCACGCCGTCGCCCTCACAGCCCGCCTCGATCATCATCGCCCGCATGAACGGCTCCGGGCCCACGAAGCTGTAGGTCGGAGCGGTCCCCACGGCCCGCAGCAGCGGGTCCAGGGCCCCGGAGAGCGCTGTGACGCTCCCCACCCACACACCGGTGACTTTCAAGCCGGGCGCCGACTGCCCAGGCGCCCCCATCTGGCAGTTGGCCCAGATGGCCTGCGGGGCGGCCCGCGCCCACGCCAACCACGCCCCCACCACATCGACAGCAGCCGCCCAAGGCCACTCCAGCGTGAACAGGGCCAGCTCGTCAACGGGGTGCACCAGGAAGCGAAAGGCGGTGGCGACCCCGAAGCTGCCCCCGCCTCCCCCCTGGCTGGCCCAGTACAGATCGGGGTCGGAGCCCTGGTCACAGGTGAGCAGCCGGCTGTCGGCGGTCACGATGTCGGCCGAGCTGAGCGCGTCGCAAGTCAGCCCGTGGGTGCGGTCGACAACCCCCATCCCGCCCCCGAGCGTGAGGCCGGCAATGCCCACGGTCGGGCACGAGCCGCCCGCCAGCGCCACGCCCTGGGCAGATAGGGAGGAATAGAGATCGATGAGCCGCGCACCCGCGCCCACTTGCGCCGTCGAACCCCCCTCCCCGACCCCCACCGTGCTCATTGTGCTCACGTCGACCACCAGGCCCCGCCCGGTGGAGTACCCGGCGAAGCTGTGCCCACCCGAGCGGGTCGCAAGCTGAACGCCGTGGGCTCGGGCGAACTCGATCGAGCGCTGCACGTCAGACGCTGAGGCACAATAGGCGACCGCGGCGGGGTGAACCGAGTCGAAGATCGGGTTGAACAGCTGCGTAGCGCCTGGATAGGCGGATTGTCCAGGCAGGACGAGCCTCCCGGTGAGGGACTTGGCCAGCGCGGCCCAGCCAGGCGGGCCGGTGTCGACAGTCGTCTCGGTGACCGTAGGGACAGTCGCGGGGGTCGTCGGGCCGGTGATCTTCGGGCTTGATCCACCAGCGGGTGGTCTCGGATGGGTCGCCCCGCACCCCGCCAGCTCGCCCATGGCCGTGCCCCCGAGCGAAAACACGGCCAGCCCGGCAGCAACCCGACCCGCCGAGCGCAGGAACTCCCGCCGGTCCATCGCGGCTTGACCGAGTCCGTCGTCGAGCACCACCGGCTCACCGTAGCGCTCCCAGCCAATGCGCAGTGGCCGGGGCCTGGGCTAAGCTCGCCAGGGCGAGCATAAAAGCGGGTGTTGCAGGGAACCAGAAGGGGGGCTCACGGGTCCAGTGAGCATGAGCATTCAGACCGGGCGATGAGCAAGCCCAAGTGGCTGGGCCGTCGGCAGGGCCGTGGTGGCCCGTACGGCCTGGGTGGCCTCGGAGGCTACAGCGGGCCCAGCGGCCCGAGCGGGCCCAGCGGCCCTGGATGGCCCACCGGACCTGGTGATCCCGTCATCAGCCGGCGCACCGTGTTGATGCTCGTGGGAGGCGTCGTATCGGTTGCTGCGCTTGGCGGCGGCGCCACCGAGCTGATCCTCAACAGCGGTTCCAAAGGCACGACCCAGCAACTCACGACCGATGCGAGCGACTCCGCCGCGCTGCGGGCCTTGCAGGCAAAAACCGCTCCGCGAGCGGTGTCCCCGTCTCACTCCCCCACCACCACCCAGAGCACCGAGAACCCCGCGCAGCTGGCGACCCAAGTCGACAGTGGTGTCGTGCCGGCGTCGACCACATTCTTTGGGCCATCGGCTGACCGCCACGTGTACATAACCATCGACGACGGCTGGTTTCCCGACAGACGGGTGATCGACCTCATCCGCTCCGAGAAGGTGCCGATCACCACTTTCTTGATAACCCAGGCTGCGTCCGAGCACCTCCGCTTCTGGAAGGCGTTCATCGCCGCCGGTGGGCAGATCCAAAATCACACCTATTCCCACCCGGACCTCACCAGATTGACTCAAGGCGGCGCCGAGAGCCAGTGGGCCCGGACCAACCAGCACTTTGCCAGCTGGTTCGGAGCCGCCCCGACGATCGGACGGCCCCCCTACGGAGCCATCGACAACAAGGTGGCCGTAGCCGCTCGCGAGGCGGGGCTCGACTCAATGATCATGTGGAGCTCCCTCGACGACGGCTTGGGAATCAAGACGTGGAACAATGGACCCATCATGCCCGGATCGATAATCCTTCTTCATTGGGATCCGGGCCTTTACGCCGAATTGCTTCAGGTGCTTCAGTTCGTGGACGACCATCACCTGGTGCCAGCCTTCTTGACCACCGCCTGAGCCGCGTGATGCAGGCGGTGGTGTTCGACGTCGACGGAACCCTCGTGGACAGTGAGCAAGAGGGGCACCGGGTTGCTTTCAACTGGGCCTTTGCCGAGCTTGGCCTGGGATGCAGCTGGGACCGGGACACTTACCGGGCGCTTCTTGGCATACCCGGAGGAGTGCCCCGCCTGCGCCACTACCTCGATTCGGTTGGAATCGAGGTAGGCTCTGCCGAGGCCCTCGCTTCCCGGCTTCATGTCCTCAAGACCGCCCGCCTCGCCGAGATGATCGCACAAGGGCTGCTACCCCTGCGACCAGGAGTCCGCGAGCTGGTGGATGACCTGCGCCAGGCGGGCGTCCGGCTGGCCGTGGCCACGACCGGCTCGCGCCGGTGGGTGGAGCCGTTGCTGGCGAAGCTGTGTCCGGGGGCATTCGAGGTGATAGTGGCCGGATCGGACGTGCCCGCCATCAAGCCGGACCCCGCCTGCTACCAGTTGGCGCTGGCCAAGCTGGACCTGGAGCCGGCTGATGCGCTGGCGGTGGAAGACTCCCCCTCGGGTTGTGCCGCGGCCCTCCGAGCCGGGCTGGCTTGCCTGGTGGTGACCAACGAGGACACGGCCACGGCGCGCTTTCCTGGCGCCGCGCTGGTGGTGAGCGGGTTCGGCGGCCCGCCCCGGGACAAGGTGGTCTCGGACCCCCTGGGCGTCGCGCCCCAGCTGCCTCTTCGTGCGTCCGAGCTTGCGGGGCTCCTCGCCGCGGCCAGCCGAGCTGGCGCCCCGGTGCATGTCCCGTGAGGGTGCTGATCACCGGAGCCAGCGGATTCCTCGCCCGCCATGTCGTGCCGGCCGCCCTCGCCAGCGGCGCCGAGGTCCGAGCCAGCGCCCGGGGGCCGCGGCCTGGGTGGCTGGAGGATGCAGTCGACTTCTGCCCGGCAGACCTCACCTTCCCAGCATCGGGAGAGCTGCTCGAAGGCGTGACCCACGTGATCCACCTCGCTGGCGCGTCCAGCTCGCGCTCCTCAGAACAACAGATGCACCAGGTCAACGTGACCGGCACGGCGAACCTCGCCGCCGCCATGCTCCGCCACGCTCCCCTGGCCCGGCTGGTCCACGTCAGCTCGACCTCTGTGTACGGCGAGGAGGTCCAGCTGGCCCTGCCGGTGCGTGAGGACGGTCCCCTGTCGCCCAGCCGCGCCTACGGCAAGACCAAGCTCGAGGCCGAAAAGGTGGTGCTCCACGCGATCGGCGAGGGCCTCAAGGCGCTGGTCGTGCGCCCGGTAACGGTGTTCGGCCCCTACAACACCAAGCTGCTTGCCAGCGCCATCCTGGACGCGTCCCTGGAGCGGGCTGCCGGCCTCGGGACCCTGGACCTCAGCGCCCCGCCGGTCGAGCTCCGCCTGGTGCACGCGCAAGACGCGGCGCGCGCCCTGTTGCACCTCGGGATGCGATGCGGGAGCGAGGTGCTGGGTCGGGCCTTCAACCTGAGCCTGCCTGAGTTCCCCACCAGCCACGAGGTGGGCAGGGCGGTGGCGGGGGCACTGGGAATGGCACATCGGATCGTCCCGGAGGGATCCCCAGGGCTGTCCCTGGCGGAGCGCCAGGCCACGTGGGAGCGAGTCCAGCGCAGCGCCGGGCTGATTCCGAAGATCATCCTGAGCCCACGGCGGCTTCAGTTCCTCACCCGTCCCAACCCCAACAACGCCCTGAGCCTGGACGCGCTCTTGGGGACCGGATTCCGCTTCGAGCGCACGGACCTGGCCGCCGAGATCGCGGCGGTGACTGCCTGGTACGCCGAGCAGGCCTGGATCGTCTGATTCCGGTGCCGGGCCTCGGGCCAGGCCCCGCTACATCCTATTTTTTGACCGGTACTTCGTGGGCCAGTGGTGGCTTCTTTGACCCGTTCATCCGAGGGCCACCACCGCCGCCAGGAGGGCAACCAGGGCCACCAGCATGTAGGCGATGTAGGCGTCGAGGCGTCCCGACTGCAGGCGCCTGGCCCAACGCGCTGCCCACAGGGCCACCACCCGGCCTGGTCTATATATGTAGGCCTCGATCGGCTCGACAGCCGTCGCTTGGTACTCGACGTGGGTGGGACCCGGGATCCCTTCGGCAGGTAGGCCACCCTTGACGACCACTACCTCGCGGCGTGATCCGAGCACGTTCGCGAGGACATGGCGCAACACATTGGCGTAGGCGTACGCCCCGTAGCTGTCGGGGCCGGCCACCCCGGCAGTCGCCGAATGCCAGGCTGGCACCCGACGGACCCGCAGCACTCGAGTCCGGCTCAGCCCGACCGCAGCCAGGGCGACGGTCACCATCCCCACCGGTATCACCACGAAGAGCCAGGTGGGGGACAGGATGGAGAACCCACCGAACACAGGTTGGAGGACCCAGGGCGATTTGAGCGCCTGGTCGACCACCGCCGTGGGCACGATGGGGCCCAGGCCGGCAGCGATGTAGCGGATGCACCACGGAGCCGCCGCGGCCAACCAGAGGCAGCCCGAGCCCAAGAGGAGAAGGCCGGTCCGCCCCGATGCGCCGCGGTCACCCCGCCTGGGCAGGGCTCCGTTGGGCGGCGGCTGACCAAGCACGGCGAAAGCAAGCAGGCGGACGAACACCAGGGCAGCCACCCCGGCGCTGAGCGCCACCAAGGCCCCCCCACCTGCCATGGAGAGTCGCAAAGCCAAGCCGTGCACCCGAAACTGCTGCATCAGGGCTTCGAGGATGAACCACTCCGAGACGAAGCCGATGGTCGGGGGCAGCCCAGCAAGCGTGAGAGCACCCGCCGCAAGGGTGGCCGAGCTCCAGGGGTGGGAGTGAGCTGCCCCTACTACCTCGGAAAAGCTCGAGCCTCCTCGGTCGGCCTCCACGTTGGCGACAGCCACGAACAGGCAGGACTTGGCGACTGCGTGAGCAACCGCCTGGAGGGTGGCGGCCAAGAGGCCCACGGCCAGCAATGACGGCTGACCCAGGGCCATGCCCACCATTGCCACCCCATAGCCAACCATGATTATGCCGCCGTTCTCCACGCTGGAGAAAGCGATCACTCGATTGAGGTCGGACTGCACCGCAGCAAAGACGACACCAAGGAGCGCCGTGAGACCGCCGAGGAGAAGCACCAAGGCAATCAGCCAGGTCGGCGGTGAACCCAGCACTCCGAGCATCCGCCATAGGCCGTAGAAGCCGACGTTCACCGCCAACCCGGCCATGGCGGCCCGCATGGGACCCGTAGCGGCGGGATAGCCGCGCGGCATCCACACCTGGAGGGGGACCAGGCCCACCTTGGCACCGAAACCTGCCACGATGAGCGCGTAACTTGCTGCGTGGAGGACGCCGTGCGGCACGGCGTGCCAGGATGCGATCGTGAAGCTACCGACATTGCCGGCGAGGAGGAGAAAGGCGAACGTCAGGCAGGCGCCACTGGACTTGGAGAAGCAGAGCGTGACCCAGCTGGCCCTGGCTTGGCCCACGCTCGATCGGCGTACGCCCGAGAGCACGTAGAAAGCAACCGTGAGCGACTCCCACGCAAAAAGGAAGGTGAAGGCGTCGCCGGCGACGATGATCACCGTGACCGCTCCCAGCAGCAGCATGTACCCGGCGCCGAGGCCGTGACCATGCACCCTGGGCCCTTGTGCCGTGGGCCCTTGTGCCGTGGGTCCTTGTCTGACCCACGTGACCATGCAGGCTGAGATCCCTATGCCCAGGCCAGAGGTGAGGGTGAGGAACAGCCCAGCCAGGCCGTCCAGGCGCAGGGACGTGCGACCGACACCGAGCAGGCTCCCCAGGTCGACGTTGACCGGGTGACCACCCACCATCTGGATCGCCGCGGCCAGCACGCAGGCACTGCCGAGGAGGCCGGCCAGGTAGGGGATGGGCCGGACCCGGCGGCTGCTGGCACCGAGGGTCAGGTCGATGGCGGCGCCGACGAACCAGACGACCAGGCCAGCCAGCAGCAGCTCTGCCCTCACAGGGCCCTGCCCCCCTCGGGGTTCCCCGACCTACCCCGCTCCGTGACCAGGCCGAGCGCCAAGAGGATCCCATGGAGCAGGCTGAACGGGCTCGGAGGCGAGCCCGGGACCCATACGTCTACAGGCAACAGGTCCCCGATGCCCCCGCTGGTGGCGTAGGTCCGGTGCACAAGACCACCACTGGTGGCGTCGGTGCCAGCCGCGATCACGACCTTGGGGTCGGGCATGGACTCGTAGGTCCGCCGGAGGGGGCCCACCATTCCGGCGCTGCCCACACCAGTGGCCAGCAGGATGTCGGCGTGCCGGGGGCTGGCGGTGAAGAAGATCCCCAGACGATGGATGTCGTACACCGGGTTGCCCAGCGCCTTTACCTCCCACTCGTCGGATCCGTCGGAGCCGACGTCCACATGGCGGATGTGAACCGAGCGTCGCAGGCCGCGGGTACGCCTGGCCAGCTCGGCGCGTACCTGGGCGAGGGCTCCCTCGTCCTCCTGCACATCGGCGCCCAGGACCAGCCCCTGGCGGTGGATGCTGGCCACCTCGGGGGATGGGTCGAATCGGAACAGGTCTGGCCTTGCCTCCACGCAGCGGCCGCAGAGTATGCACCGCCCCCGGTCCAGGTGCAGCCGAGCCTTCGTCGTCCCGATAGCTCCTGTCGGGCAAAGGGCCGCGAGGTCCGCTGCCGAGCTCGTGCCGTCGCTCTCAACCTGGTCGGGCACCGCTGGCCCGCGGCGCTGCTCGACCAGACTGACCGCTCCCCGCCAGAGCTCTCCGTAGTCGTCGGGCCGAGCTGGATAACGGGTGGTGACCACCCCCTCGCTCAAGCCCCTCGTGATCCAGGGCACCTAGGTTGACGCTCCCGCGACCGAGAGACCAAAGCTCGCCTCGATGAAGACAAAGTCGGTGAAGATGTCGGTGCCAAAGGCGCTCGGAAAGAGCGCCAGATTGTGGAACGAGGCGGACCGGGGCTTTGCCC
The DNA here is from genome assembly GCA_039583695.1 of Acidimicrobiales bacterium. Lineage (GTDB taxonomy): Bacteria > Actinomycetota > Acidimicrobiia > Acidimicrobiales > JAJPHD01 > JAVKSL01. Next base: position 34,821 of record JAVKSL010000001.1, read on the forward strand.
TTGCCACCCGTCCGTCCTCGATCTCCACGAGGTACAGGATCTCGCCCTGCGGGGCCTCGGCCCAACCCAGGGCCAGGCCGTCGGCCTTTGGCACCCGGACCCGGAACTGGGCGTTGTCCATGCCGGCCAGCAGCTCGAGCGCACCGCGAGCCAATCCCAGCGATGTCCCTATCTCTGCAAGGCGCACGTACTGGCGGGCAAGAGCGTCTCCCTCGTCGCGCGAAGCGGGCAGATCCAGGCTGAGCAGGTCGAGGTAGGCACCGTAGGGGCGGGTGCAGCGAGCGTCTTCGGTGGAGCCCGAGGCCCGCCCCACGGGACCCAGGGCACCATGGGCGGCAGCCAACGCGGGCTTGATCACACCAGTTCCCCGCAGCCGGTCGAGGAACGACGGTGTGGCCATCAGGAGATTGGCGTCTGCCCTGATGCCATGCTCCAGCTGAGCCAGCAGGCCGAGGGCCTGCGCAGGCGATATTCGAAGCGCGCCAGACACACCGCCGGGCACGACGACCCCCCTGGCGAAGCGGTGACCGCAGAGCTGGGCTTGCAGGCGCAAGACCCGTTCTTTGTGCAAGGTCATCCGGGTATAGGCCACCGCCTGGCCGGCACCCTCGGTGTGATGGACCACGGAGTCAAGATGGTTGGCCACACGCTCCAGCTCGGCGTGGAGGAGCCGCACAAGAGCCGCAGGCGCGGGCAGCACCACCTGTGCCAGCTGCTCCACCGCCTGGCAGAACGCCAGAGCATGAGCAACCGAGGCCACCCCCTCGACTCGCTCGCCGAGCAGGACCCCATCCTCGATGGAGAGACCCTCGAAGCGGGCCTGGATGCCACGGTGCTTGTGATATACCCGGGTCCGTACGTGAGGGATGTCCTCTCCTGGCGTCTCGAGCAGGTACTCGATGGCTTCGTAGACGCCGGACCGCACCGGTCCGTAGGGGATCGTGAGCAACCCCTCACCCCTGGCGCGAACGGCCAACGCCCGATCGTCCAGCTCGACCTCCTCCCAGGTGACCGGAATCCTGATCTCGCCGGCTTCCCGCGGACGATGGAGCGGCAGGACCAGAGGGTCGAGCTCGGGATGGCCCAGCGGCTCGATGCCCACCAAGTCGTGAATCTCGCGCTCGTACCACGAGGCGGCCGGCACCTGGGCGGTCACGGCAGGGTAGGACCTCGCTCCTGGAGGAAGAGCTGCTTCGATCACCTCCATCCGGTCCGGCCAGGCGAGCACGGCACGGAGGAATATCTGGTCTCCGATTGGGAAGGCGAACAGGCCAGCCAAACGCGCGGCCCCTGACCGCACGGCCTGGCCGATCACTCCAGCCAACGCGCTGCCCTCGAGCCTGGTCGTCGGGGCGAGGCTCACCGCGGAGGCCCCAGCTCCGCGGCAGCCCGCGCGAGGAGGTGGTCCAGCTGGGCGGGCGGATGGATGCCAAGCATGGCCAAGGCGATCAACCCCACCAGCATCGCGGCGACGATCCATCCACTGGTCTCACCCCTGATCGCCCCCTCGGGGGCAGGAGTGACCATGGCCTGGGTGCCATACCACGACAGACCGAAGAAGGCCATGGTCACTCCTGCCACCAGGATCGCAACGGCCACGTCTTGGGGATCGGACAGGCCACCGTACACGATCAGGAACTCGCTGCGAAATATCCCGAAGGGGGGGGCCGCAGACAGTCCCAAGATGGCCAGGACCAGCATCGGGCCGCTCCAAGGCAGGAGCCCGATGCCACCTCGGATCTGGGTCATGTCCTTGGTTCCCAACCTGCGCATGACGCTTCCCGCACCGAAGAAGGCGGTGGCCTTGGCGGCAGCGTGCGCCAGCACGTGGATCAGCACACCCACCACGGCGATGGTCACCCCGAAGCTCATTCCGATCATCAAGATCCCCATGTGCTCGATGCTGGAGTAGGCGAAAAGGCGTTTTAGATCGCGCTGGCTGAGCAGGTAAAGGGCAGCCAGCACCAGCGAGGCGATGCCGAACGCCAGCAGGACCTCGCGAGGGAAGGCAACCCCCACGGAGCGGATGGCGATCTGATAGTAGCGCAGTATCGCGTAGAACGCAATGGTGAGAAGTGATCCCGAAAGGAGCGCCGAGACGGGTGTGGGTGCCTCCGAATGCGCGTCCGGAAGCCAGGTGTGCACCGGGAACAGACCCATCTTGGTGCCGTAGCCAAGGACGGCGAGCACGAAGGCCAGCCGGACGATGCCTGGGGGGAAGCGGGGGGCAGCTCGCAGCAACGGATCGAAGAACAGCTCGTAGCCCGAGCCAAGCACGGTGGAACCGGCATAGTAGATGACGATCGTCGCCACCAGGGCGATGCCCAGTCCCATGGACGCGATCAACACGTACTTCCACGAAGCCTCCGTGGCTCCCTCCGTGTTGTCGATCGCCACCAGCAGGGCCGATATGACTGTGGTGATCTCGATCGCCACCCACAACAGGGCCAGGCTGTTGACGATCGGGGCAACCGCCATGGACCAGGCAAAAAAGTTCAGGCCTGCCCAGAATCGCTGGCTGTACAGGAGAGTCCCTGGCTCAGCGGGTGTGGAGAATGTGATCAGGTTGAGCGGGCCGCCGAGCCTTCGAGAGCCGTCCAGCACCTCCCGCGGCTCTCGCTTCGGTCCGTGCAGGTACCCAACAGCGAATATGGAGGTGACGGCATAAAGGAAAGCGGTGGCTACCAGGAACACCACGGAGAGCGCGTCGGCCCGCAACCAGGAGTCGAGAGCAAGGACCGAATGAGACCCGACCCCGGGCACGAGGGCCAGGGCCAGCCCAAATGTTGCGACGCCAGCCGAGACGGTCAGGCCTCCAGCGAGCGCTGGCGAGCTGCGCCACGCCACCAGGCCGACCACGACCGGCATCACCAGGATCACGACCAGGATCGCGCCCACTACCTAGCCCTTCAACCTATCGAGGACGTCTGTGGACAAGGTGTCGGCCTTCATGTGGTGGACCCGCATCAGCACCCCGAACACCACGACGGCCACCAGCAAGTCGACCAGGAATGCCACCTCGACGATAAAGGGCAGCCCGGCAGCCACCACCAGGCTGGCGACGGACACCCCGTTCTCCAGGGAGAAGAAGCCCACGGCCTGGGATACCACGTCCCCTCGCAGGATTATGACCACGAAGGAGACCAGCACCACCGCAACGGCCGTACCGAGGGCCGGAGTGGGCAACGTCGCCGAGTGGATGTCGAGGCCTTCCACCGCCAGGAAGCCGAAGACCGAGACGGAGATGCCTATGAAGATCATGGTGGCCACGTTCAGCCGGTGGCTGCCCGCCAAGTCCACCTTTGACCCCCGCATGACCCGAAAGATGATCCCTGGGATCAGGATTACCTTGAGAACCAAGGTCAGTCCGGCCAGGATGAAGAGATCGGGTATCCCCCGCGCCGCCGCCACTGCTGAAGCGAGAGCGGCAACCACCAGAGATTGGAACGAGTAGAGCCGGACCTGCGAGCGCAGCATCGCGGAGCGAAGCATCGCGAACTCGGTCAACAGGATCAGGGCGGCCAAGCCTTCCGTGATCCCCGAGAACGTGCCGGGGTCTGGGGTCGGGTGCATCAGGCGTACCCCACGTAGAGGGTCAGGATTGCCAGCACCGCCAAGAGGAAGGCGGCAGCCATGAACTCGGTGAGCTTGAACAGGCGCAGCTTCGAGAAGGTGTTGTCGCTCAGCGTCAGGACAGCCCCCACACCGACTGCCTTTCCAAGCAGGATGGGTATTGCCAGGAGGACCGAGCCGGCGGCCAAGGAGCCAGCCAATCCCCACGGAGCTGCGAACACGTCCAGGAGGATCACGTACAAGATGACCTGTTTCATGTTGGAGCCCCACTTGAGCAGGGCGAATGGGGGCCCGGACCACTCGAGCGTGCGTCCCTCGTCGATCATGCCGAGCTCGGTGGTGCTGGCGTGGGTCTCCACCGGGATGCGACCGGTGTCGGAGATGACCACCAAGAAGAAGGCGATGGCGGCCAGGAGGTGGGCCGGAAGGATGGCCTGGCTGAGCGAGGAGCGCGCCGCAGCCGCCTCGACGAAGGGGAGGTCGGTGCTGGTGACGATGCCGACCACGAAGGTGATGAACAGGATCGACGGCTCGATCAGCGCCCCGAAGGTCATGGCCCGGCTGCTGCCCAGCTGGGCGTAGGGGGCCCCGGTCTCGGCTGCCGCCAGGGATACGGAGAATCCCGCAAGGGCAAGTATGAAGGCCCCGCCCAAGATGTCCGCCGTGTAGGACAGCGGCAGCCCGAAGTTGGTCAGCTCAGGAATCAGCAGGGGGACTATCAGGTAGCAGGTGAAGGCCACCACCGGGGCCGCCAGGAAGACCCAGCTGGACTCCTCGGGCATGAGCGTCTCCTTCCTGAACAGCTTGGCCAGGTCGTAGTAGGGCTGGAGCACGCGAGGCCCCCGCCTTCCCTGTAGCCGCGCCTCGATCTTGGCGATCACCCCACTCACCAACGGAGCGCCGAGCGCGACAGTGAGCACCTGCAGCACCTGAGCCAGCCACGCTGGTAACACAAGAATCCTCCGTCCTCGTCGTGCCAAGTAGTCCTGCTTCAGCAAAGTTCCGCTGAGCAGAAGCCATCAGCTCCAAGGAGCAGTTCGGGTCGTGGCCCGCCGGAGCTTCATCCGACACGGGCATGGTAGCAGTCGGGCGCCCATCGCGCGTAGATCGGCGAACAGAGTACCTTTGACCCCACATGACACGCCCACGCATCTACCGGGAGCGACTCGCTACGCTCGGGGGGACGGGGTGAGCAGGCGCCAGGTGCGCCCCACATCGACGAGCAACTTCGGGGTGGGCGCTCGCGAGGCTCACGACGCCTCTGCTTTCTACGCTCGCTTCAGCCCCAAGGATGTAACCACCGACGAGGAGCTCGCCGAGCCGTTCGAGCTGGCCCAACCGCTCGTCTGCGGCGACTCGCGGGCTCTCGACCTGCCGGATAGATCCGTGGCCCTGGTGGTCACCTCACCCCCGTACTTCGCCGGCAAGGAGTACGAGGAGGCACTGGGCCAAGGAGTTATCCCCGCCACCTACGTCGAGTACCTCACTCTACTGAGCCAGGTCTTCGCCGAGTGCCTGCGGGTCCTCGAGCCCGGAGGGCGGATCGCGGTCAATGTCGCCAACCTCGGCCGGCGACCGTACCGGTCGCTGTCCGCTGACGTAGTGCGCATCCTCGACGACGATCTGGGCATGCTGCTTCGCGGCGAGATAATCTGGAAGAAGGCCGACGGTGCAGCTGGGTCCTGTGCCTGGGGCTCGTACCGCTCGCCGGCCAATCCGGTCTTGCGCGACATCAGCGAGCGGGTGATCGTCGCCTCCAAGGGGCGCTTTGACCGAGCCGTCGATATCGACGAGCGTCGTGCGCAGGGTCGCCCGCACCTGTCGTCGATCTCGGCCGACGAGTTCCTGGAGGCCACCCTCGACGTTTGGGACATCCGTCCGGAGTCCGCCAGACGGGTTGGGCACCCCGCTCCCTTCCCGGTCGAGCTGCCACAACGACTCATCGAGCTTTACACCTTCAGAGACGACCTGATCCTCGACCCGTTCCTCGGGTCCGGCACGACAGCGGTCGCGGCGGTGCGCACCGGGCGGCGTTACGTGGGCTACGAGACCGATCCCGCCTACGTGAGCATCGCCCGGCAGCGAGTGGCCAAGGAGCAGATGCTGCTGGCGGCCAAGGTGGCACCGCAGGCGAGCTTGCCGATCTACCCCTCGCAGTCCCCCGCCACGTCTCGCTTGATTGAGCAGGGTAAGGCAGCGCAGGCGTTGGCCGTCGACATCGTGACCGAGGCCGGTTTCGAGATGCTCGAAGCCGATCACCGGATCCCAGGTGTCGGGATCCTCGTCAGTCTCGTCGCCCGCGACGCCGACTGCGCCGAATGGTATTTCGACGTGACCGGGGCCTTCACCTCGACCCGGAGCGGCCTTGTGCGCACCGACGCACTCTGGAAGTGCCTGGGACGAGCAAGCGTCCTCAAGGCTCGTGGCATCCAACCGGTTGTGTTGCTCTCGTCCCACCTCCCACCGCAGCGCAGCACGGGAGACCAAGCGCTGCGTAGCGTCGGACCTAGCGGTATCCACGATGTCATGAGCATGCTCAACGGCGCCGATCGTCAGCGCCTCGCGACCTACGCCGCTGGCGGCCATCGCAGCCGGCCCCTACCCGGCTTCTGGAGAGCGGCTGACCTCGGCCCAGCCCGCCCCCAGCCTTAGGGCCTGGCAGAGAACAACCTGGGCGGCGGGCACAGCTATAGCCCTGATGAGGACCGCATTGAGCAGCGTCGCCGCCCAGGTTGTTCTCGTACAGGCCCTTAGCGAGGCTGCTGGTCGTCCAGGCAGAACCGGTAGCCCCGACCGGAGACGGCCTGCAACCCGCCACCTGCGGGACCAAGCCGGCGCCGGAGGCGGCTAACGGCTACCTCGAGGAGGTGGGGATCGGTGTTGGCGCATCCCCAGACCCCGGCGAGCAAGACCTCCCGGCCTACAACCGCGCCTGGCTTGCGGGTCAGCATGCCCAGGATCGTCCGCTCCTTCGGCGTCAGCTGCTCGACGGCACCGTCGAACTCTATCGCCCCGCCTTGGACGACCATCTCGTGGCCGGAGAGCCGGTAGGAGCGCCGGCTCTGGCTCAAGTGGTCGCCGAGAGCGCGCACGAGCAACCCCAGCCGGCCGAGCGGGGGTGTCAGCGGGTCCTCGATGCCCTCGGCCCGTGCCCCTCCGGCGCAGACCGGCCCCACGCAGGCGGCCAGCACGGAGCCACCATTGAATGCATCCCGGAGCTGTGCCGCCTCGTGCTGGGCCATCGCGAACAGATTGTGCACCGCCGGAGCGCTGGTGAAGGTGATCGCGTCGAGGCGACCAGCACACGCAGCCTTCACCAGGCGAAGGGCGGGCTCGGTGTCAGTGGGGAGACGCCACCGGTACACGGGCACGGACACGACCTCGGCTCCGGCATCGCTCAGGACCTTCACCAGCTCCGGGCTCTCCATGCCGTACTCCTGCACCGCCACCCGTCGATCCCGGAGTGGCTCAGCCAGGAGGATCTCGACCAGCGCGTCCATCCGCTCGGTCGGGGAGCTCTGCCACACGCCGATACCCCCGATATGCAGGGCGGCGGCGGACTTGGGCCCGCGAGCAACGGTACGGGCCTGCCCGAGCGCAGCGACCAGCTGGGCACCGAGGCCCCACGTCGTCGCAGTGTCCAACCACGCCCGTACCCCGATTCCGGTCGTGGCGACCAGGTAGTCCGGGGGCGCCTCGATGATCGCCAGCGTCGCACGGCGCAGGTTCTCGTCCGAGGCCAGGTAAGAAGTGGTGATGCTGGCGCCGTGAACGATCGAGGCCCCCCGGCGTGACAGCAACTCGGCCTGCTCCTCCCAACGACGGTCGGCGGTGATCCCGATCACGAAGCCGTCGAGCGGACGCAGCGACATTGTCCGGTCGACTCTAGGGGGCCAGCTGTGACCGGCGAGTTTCGTAGGGATTGCGACTTGGAGAAATTAGTCCTGAGCGGAGCCCGACCACCGCCATCTCCGGCCGGCGGAAGGCTTGTAAGACCTCACATTGCCTCTCCCGCCATTGTGAGCGACCTGACCACCAGGGTTCATGGCCCGGCAATGACTCGAACACATTGACAGGCTTGGCTTTCGGCCATGAGCACAACGGTCGACCGCCAGAGCCCCCTCAGCGTCTCGGACCGGCTGGAGCCCCCGCCCGTCGGGCGCCGGCATGGTTCGCGTGGTCACTGGATCGATCACTGGGATCCCGACGACCAGGCCTTCTGGGAGAGCCAGGGCAGGAGGATCGCCCGCAGGAACCTCGCCCTTTCCATGTTCACCGACCACGTCGGCTTCTCGATCTGGGTAGTGTGGACGATCGTCGTCCTCAACCTGGCCGACGTTGGCATAGCGCTCCCGGTATCCCAGCTGTTCGTGCTGACCCTCGTCCCCAACCTGATCGGCTCGATCCTGAGAGTTCCCTACACCTTCGCCATCCCCCGCTTCGGCGGTCGGGCGTGGACCACCATGAGCGGAGTTCTGTTGTTGCTCCCGGCCCTGCTGCTCGCATTCTTGGTGCCTAGCGGCTGGCTGGCCGGCCAGGGCCACAGCGCCCAGGATTGGATACTGTTCGGCTGCGCCGCCACCGCTGGCGTCGGGGGCGGGAACTTCGCTTCTTCGATGGCCAACATCTCGTTCTTCTACCCCGAGAGCAAGAAGGGCTGGGCGCTAGGACTCAACGCGGCTGGCGGGAACCTGGGCGTGGCAAGCGCTCAGCTGCTCGTGCCGCTGGTGGTGATCATCGGCATCCCCGCAGCCACGATCAGGCTCGCTAAGCACCCGGTGCATCTCTCCTACGCCGGCCTGGTGTTCCTTCCCTTCATCATCTTGGCGGCCATCGGTGCGTGGGCATGCATGGACAGCCTCACCCAGGCCAAGGCCGATACCAGCGCCTACAAGGCCGCCCTGCGGTACTCCCAGACCTGGGTCATATCACTTCTGTACATCGGGACCTTCGGCTCGTTCATCGGCTTTTCCTTCGCGCTGCCGCTGGTGATCAAGAACACGTTCCCCGAATTCCTGGCGCACCACGTGTTCATCGCCACCTACCTGGGTGGTCTCGGGTTCATAGGGGCGCTGGTCGGGTCGCTGTCCCGCCCGGTGGGTGGCCGCCTGGCCGACCGGGTCGGCGGGTCCCGGGTCACTCTCGCTATGTTCGCCGGGATGGCGATTGCCACCCTCAGCGCCATCGTGGGGGTCGAGAACCGCAACTTCGGCCTATTCTTCGCTTCCTACATGGCGGTCTTCCTGCTCGCTGGGATGGGCAACGGCTCCACCTACAAGATGATCCCGTCCATCTTCGCCGCGCTCGGCAAGGCCGAGGGCAAAGCCGAGGGCGCCGACGCCCGGGTCACCTCCGTTGAGTACAAGCGCCGGGCTGCGTCGGTCATCGGCATTGCCGGCGCTATCGGCGCCTTTGGAGGGGTGCTGATCCAGCTTGCGTTCCACCAGTCGAGCCTGGGCATCTCCGCATTGGAGGCAGCCGCCAAAACCCCCGCCGCGAAGGTGGCCGTTGCCGCCGCCCACTCCAACTGGTCGGTTCCCGCTCTGTGGGCGTTCATCGCCACCTATGTCATCCTCGCCGGCCTCACCTGGGCCGTGTACATCCGTCGCCAGTCGTCCCTCGCCGGCAGCGACCTCGAGGGCGTCGTCGCCCCGCTGGGGGCCTCGTAGCGCAGGCCCTTAGTGGTCCGGGTTGTAAATTCGATTACGTATCTTCGAGGCCCGTGCACTACGGCCCGTCAGGCCGCGTGCGGGTAGTCCGGCTTCTCGGCGAACGATCTTGGCCCAGACGACCTCTCGATACGGCGACGTATAGCGCCGAGCCCTGGCCTCCAGTACTCGACGTTGATCGGCGGTGAGAACCAGCACGTACGGGCTCTTCCTGGGCATAGGTTCCCCTCTCTGGGGGAACCTGACGTCCTGGGCGGCCCAGAGCGTACGGAAGCTCTCGCTGCGGGTGGAGAGCTCTCCGATGAGGTCGGTGAGGGCCTTGTTGTACGGATCTCGCCCGGCTTCGGTGCGCAGAAGCGCGACGGTGGTGTGGGCGGACTCGTCGAAGTCGGGGTAGAGCTGGTGGGCGGCGGGATCGAGGAACCGGAACCGGGCCAGGTTCACCGGGCGGGCCGAGCGGGCGAACGCCGGTGCGTAGAGGGCTTCGCCGAGCGGGTTGATGGCGAGGATGTCGAGTCGGCCGTTTCGGACGAAGGCGGGGGTGTTGGCCATGCCGTCGAGGATGAGTTGCACGGCGGGCCGGACCTGGTGCGCCACGCGGCGTCTGGCCCGGGTCGGGCTGGTGTTGGCGGCGGTGGCCAGGTTGGCCAGGTACAGGCGTTCGGCCTCGTCGAGTTGCAGGGCGGCGGCGATGGCGTCGAGGACGCTGTCGGAGACACCGGTGAGGTTCCCCTTTTCCAGGCGGGTGTAGTAGTCGACGCTGACCCCAGCGAGCATGGCGGTCTCTTCGCGGCGTAGGCCGGGGACGCGGCGGTTGGCGCCGTAGATCGTCAAGCCGGCCTGGGCGGGGGTGATCTTGGCCCGTCGGCTGACGAGGAAGTCGCGGACCTCGCTGCGGTTGCTGGTCACGCCCCCCATGCTATGGACCGACGGGGCGCCCTGGGAGGTTCTGTCGTAACCCGGAACAACGTGACCTGCCGCCTCGCCGGGAGAAGGGGTTGAATGGCTGGCGTGACCACTTCGACCGCGACGGCCAGCCTCGTGACGGCAGAGCGCTCGGGCCCGGGCCCGGGGTGGTCGCTCGCTGCGGCGCTGCTGGGGTTCTTCGTGGTGACCCTGGACGCGGTGATCGTCAACGTGGCCCTTCCGCGCATCAGCACCGACCTGCACAGCTCGATGAGCGGCCTGCAGTGGGTGGTCGACAGCTACACCTTGATGTTCGCGGCCTTGCTGCTGTCGTCGGGCTCGCTGTCGGACCGGGTCGGGGCCCGCCGGGCCTTCGGCGCCGGGATGGCCGTCACGCGGCCCCGTTCGATTGGTCAGGCCAAGTCTTCGCCGTGTTGGGCATTGGCGGCCTCACCTACGGCGCCATCGAGACCGGCGCAGCGGGGATCGGTTCCCCCCGGGTGCTCGCCGCGTTCGGGGTTGCCCTCGTCGCCTTGGCCGGGTTCTTCGCCCTCCAAGCCCGGGGACGGCACCCGATGATGCCGCTCGACCTCTTCCGGTCCCGGACGGTCAGCGTGGCAGTGGCCACCGGGTTCGCGTTCATGGTCGGCTACTACGGCCTTCCGTTTGTCATGAGCCTGTACCTCCAGCAGCTGCGGGGCCTCTCCGCCTTGGAGACCGGGGTGGCGTTCCTGCCGATGATGCTGATCGGTGCGCTACTCACCCCCTTCGTCGCCCGGCTCGCTGAGCGCTTCGGCGCCCGCACCCTGATCACCACCGGTCTGGTGGCCATGACCGCCGGACTCGCAGTGATCGCGGTGATGCCAGCCGCCACCCCGGTGGTCTGCCTTGCCCTCCTCATGGTTCTGGTCGGGCTGGCCGGACCGTTCGTGATGCCGCCAATCATGGGCCTGCTCCTCCAAGCCGTCCCGAACCGGCGTGCCGGCGTGGCCAGCGGGGTATTCAACAGCGGCCGCCAGGTCGGCGGGGCCCTTGCCGTCGCCGTGTTCGGAGCCTTCCTGGCGCACCGGGCGACGTTCCTCCACGGGCTGCGGGCGAGCTTGCTCATCGCCGCTGCCGTCTCGCTCGCCACCGCCGGAGTGAGCCTGCTGATCAAGCCCCCGACCCCTGAAGGAGCAGCCAAACGATGACGGCTTGGACAGCCGTTGAGCTCGACGCCATTGGTTCGACCGGTGAGGTGACCATCACGCCCCGCCGTGCCGACGGCTCTCTCCGCTCCGCGGTGCCGATCTGGGTTGTGCGGGTCGGAGACGACATCTACGTCCGCTCCTACCGGGGCCGGGACGGGGCATGGTATCGGTACGCCGTTGCGCAGGGGAGCGCGCATATTCGGGCTGGCGGCGTCGAACGCGACGTCACCGTGACCCCGACCGGCCCGTCGACGCGAGCGGCGGTCGACGACGCCTACCGAGACAAGTGCCGCACTCTGGCCGCACCTACGTGGAGCCGATGGTCGCCGACGCCGCAGCCGGGGCCACCCTCCGCCTCACCCCCACCGACTGAAAGGAAAAAGCCATGGCACAGTCCCAAGACCCGAAGCCCGATCAGACCAAGGGGTCCTCGGGTGCCCAGAAGATGTTCGGTGACTTCGCCCCCACGCTGGTGGAACTCACCGACGAGACGCTGTTCGGGAAGGTCTGGACCCGCAGTGAGCTGTCACCCAAGGAGCGCAGCCTGGTGACCGTCGCGGCGCTCACCACCGCTGGGAACACCGAGCAACTGGTCTACCACCTCGGTCTGGCCAAACAGAACGGCAACACCGAGACCGAGCTGATCGAGGCCATCACCCACCTGGCGTTCTACGCCGGATGGCCCAAGGCCATGTCGGCCATGGCCGTCGCCAAGCAGGTCTTCACCGAAAAGGAGAGCTCATGAACATCGAACCCAAGCACCCCACGGTCAAGGGCCCGGCGGCCTGGTTCACCGGGGACGTGTACATCGACCCCGTCCACACCCGCAAAGCCGAGCCTTCCCGGATGGCCTGTGGCTGCATGCACTTCACCCCCGGCGCCCGCACCGCCTGGCACTCCCACGCCGTCGGCCAGACCCTCCTCATCACCGAAGGCGTCGCGCTGCTCGGCACCCGTGACGGGACCGTGATCGTGGCACGCCCCGGCCAGGTCGTCTACACCCCACCGGGCGAGGAGCACTGGCACGGCGCCGCCCCCGAGAGCTTCATGGTGCACCTCGCCCTCTACGAGGGCACCGCCGACGGCGACGGCGCCAGCTGGCTCGAACACGTCACCGACGAGCAGTACAACGCCGCCGCGGCGGCGGTCACCGCTGCCTGAAAGGAGCAACCATCATGCGCGGAGCAGTCATGTACGCCCCCGGCGACGTCCGATTCGAGGAGCGCCCGGACCCGAAGATCATCCACCCGACCGACGCCATCATCTCCATGACCGCCACTTGTGTTTGCGGGTCGGACCTGTGGCCCTGGCGGGGCACCGACACCGTCACCGAGCCGACCCCGATGGGCCATGAGTACGTCGGCATCGTCGAAGAAGTCGGCGCCAAGGTCACCACCATCAAGCCCGGCCAGTTCGTCATCGGCTCGTTCATGGCGTCGGACAACACCTGCCCGATCTGCCAGGCCGGCTACCAGAGCCGCTGCGCCCACGTCGAGTACGTCGGCGCCGGAGGAGCGCAATCGGAGTACTTGCGGGTCCCCCTGGCCGACGGCACCCTCGTCGCCACCACCGAGGCGCCCTCCGACGACCTGGTGCCTGACCTACTCGCCGCTTCTGACGTGCTGGGCACCGGCTGGTTCGCCGCCGTCGCCGCCGAGGTGGCGCCCGGCAAGACCGTGGCCGTCGTCGGTGACGGCGCGGTGGGCCTGCTCGCCATCCTCGCCGCCAAGCAGCTCGGTGCCGAGCGGATCATCGCCATGAGCCGCCACGAGGCCCGCCAGGAGCTGGCCCGGGGGTTCGGGGCGACCGACATCGTGGTCGAGCGCGGCGACGAAGGCGTCGCCCGGATCAAGGAGCTCACCGGCGGGCTCGGCGCCCACAGCGTCATCGAGGCCGTCGGCACGCAAGAGTCGATGATGCAGGCGATCCGTTCCGCCCGCCCGGGTGGCCACGTCGGTTTCGTCGGCGTCGCCCACGGCGTGACGTTGCCCGGCCAAGAGCTCTTCTACGCCGAGGTCCACCTGCTCGGCGGACCCGCCCCTGTGCGGCGGTTCCTCCCACAGCTCGTCGACCTCATCGAGCAGCGCCAGATCAACCCCGGCAAAGTCTTCGACCTCGATCTGCCCCTCGACAAGGTCGCCGAGGGGTACCGGGCCATGGACGAGCGCCGGGCGATCAAGACGCTCCTACGACCTTGAAGACTCCTCATGGTCCGCGGCCAGGACAGCTCATTTCCCTCCACGGAGGAGACCATCGTGAGTGAGACCAAGGTGTGGTTCATCACCGGGGCCAGCAGTGGCATGGGCGCCGAGCTCGCCAAAGCGGCGCTGGCGGTCGGCGAGCGGGCCGTCGCCACCGGCCGCGACCCCGACGCCGTGACCAGCGCAGTCGGCGCAGCCGACAACCTGCTGGCTTCCGAGCTCGATGTCACCGAGTCGAGTGACGCCACGACAGCGGTCGCAGCCGCCGTCGAACGCTTCGGGCGGATCGACGTGCTCGTCAACAACGCCGGCCGCTCCTTCAAAGGGTTCTTCGAGGAGATGACCGCACACCAGGTCGACCAGCAACTCGCTGTGAACCTGCTCGGCCCGATGAACGTCACCCGGGAGATCCTCCCGGTCATGCGACGGCAGCGCTGCGGGCACGTCATCTCGATTTCCTCGGGAGCCGGGCTGGTCGGGTTCGCCTACTCGTCGGTCTACGCGGCCTCCAAGTTCGGGCTCGAAGGCTGGATGGGAGCCCTCGCCCAAGAGGTCGAACCGTTCGGTATCCACACCACCATCGTGAACCCCGGATGGTTCCGCACCGACCTCATTCGTACCGACCCGGCGCTCTGGCCGCAACAGTCGATCGACGACTACGCGGAGCGAAGCGCCGCCCAGCGGGAATGGTGGGAAGCCCAAGACGGGCACCAAACCGGGGATCCGGCCAAGCTCGCCCAGGCATTGCTCGTCATCGCCGCCGAAGACCCGCCGCCCCGGCGTTTCATTGCCGGCGCCGACGCGATCAGCCTGGCCGAACGAAAAATAGCCGAGCTACGCGAACAGATCGACGCCCACCGCGATCTGTCCACCTCGCTCGACAGCGACGACACCCAGGCGGATTAGCTCGGATCCGCTATCGCCCCAGCGTGCCGAAAGGCGACCGTAGAACGACGGCGCTCAGCTCAGGGCCGCTGCCTCACTGGGGACCGGCCTCACTGCTCGGGCCAATGGGCGGGACGAGCCTCCAAGAAACCCAGGGCGGATCACTCGGAGGCAGCCCAGTGCTTCGGGTACCCGGACCCGAGCGTTGAAGTCCATGCGCGCCCCCCGTGGTCGCGGCAGCGTCGCGTCATTGGGGCTTCTCTGCTGGTCCCCGTTGGTTGTCGGAGCACGCGGTCAGGAGCCGGAGGGCGCTGTCGGCGAACCATGTGCCGAAGCGTTCTGGGGTCCATCCGCGGTCGGTGATGAGCCGGTCGAACACGGCAGGCTCCATAAGCAGCCAGACGACGTCGACGGCGTGCGTGCGGTCGATCCCGGAGCGGAGGGGCACGCGGGCGGACAGCCCGTCGACGATCCAGGCGGCGGTGACGGCCCGCTGGGTCTTCAACTGGTCGGCGATCGGCCCGAGGCGTTCGTCGCTGCGAGCAGCCTCGAAGGCAGCGAGGACGAGGGGATCCGAGCGCTGGGCTGCGGTGACCAGGATCTCGGCGACGACGCCAAGGAACTCCTCGGGAGTAACAGCTGCCTGCGCTCGGGTGGCCCAGGGGCGTTCGAGCACCGGGACCGGCTCGTCGTCACCGGCTATGGCGACGTCGATCGCCGCCTTGAGCAACGCCGCCTTGGTCCCGAAGGCGAGCTCGACCGCAGGGACCGAGACGCCGGCGGCGGCCGCGACCGCAGCCATGGTGGTGCCGGCATAGCCGCCGACACGAAACAGCTCGCAGGCGGCCGCAAGGATCCGCTCCCGGGTGCGACGGGCTTGGGCCTGGCGCTTGGGTGACCGGTAGGGGCGGGATCGCAGCGGCGATGCCTCCGGGCTTGCGTCCGAGACCATATTCACTATGCTAGGGTCCTACCAAACCTCTCGAGAACGGGAACAGCTGGAAGATGCCGGCGCACGAGGACAGCCACCCGACGGTCTGCCCGCACCTGCGCTACCGGGACCCTGCCGCCGCGGTGGCGTGGCTCGGCCGGTTGTTCGGGTTCACCGAGCGGATGCGCTTCGACCGTGGCGACCGCGACCTGACGGCCCGCCTACAGGGTCCCGACGGTGGGACGGTGATGGTCTCTGGCCTCGGCGAGGAGTTCAAGGAGTGGATGGGTGAGCGGGCGCCGCGCTTCGAGGAGGCGAGCGGAGCGGGCTGGCCGCTGCTGACGCATGCCGTCACGGTCGTCGTCGACCAGGTGGACGCCCATTACCGGCGGGCCGAGCAGGCAGGCGCCATCATCTTGAGCGTCCCGACGGACCAGCCGTGGGGGCTGCGCAGCTACGCCGCCCTCGACCCGGAGGGCCACCAGTGGGAGTTCGCCACGATCGCCTCCGATCGTGCGAACTCAGGCGGTGCAGCCAGCGCTATGGACCGCCCCGGCTCTGGGGAGGCACCTGGTGGCCGGGCCTGAGCCGGCTCCGCCGGGGGTCCAGGTACAGCTGTCGGTGCGGCGCGGCCGGGAGGCGGTCGGGTTCTACCAGCAGGCGTTCGGCGCCGAGGAGGTGTTCCGTGTCGGGGGCGACGCAGAGAACGAGGAGGTCGTCGCCCAGCTGGCCGTCGGCGACACCCGGTTCTGGGTGGAGGACGAGTCGCCCGAGCACCACAACTTCAGCCCCGAGAGCCTCGGCGGGGCGAGCGAGCGGATGCTGTTCGTGGTCGAGGACCCGGTGGTGGTCATGGAGCGTGCCATAGCGGCGGGAGCCGAGGAGGTCTACCCCGTCGAGGAGGCTCACGGATGGCTGCTCGGCCGGGTGGTCGACCCGTACGGTCATCACTGGGAGATCGGAAAGCCGCTATCGGCGTGGCCACCGCCGACGACTCCAGAAGACACGCCGAGATGAGGCGCAACCGGTCGGTCCCGCCGGCCACCGTCGTCCCGGTCCTCGTCTACCCGGACGTGCGGGCCGCGGTGGAGTGGCTGACAACCACGTTTGGCTTCGTCGAGCGCACCCGGATCGGCGAGAGCCACCGCGCCCAGATGGCCATCGGCGCCGAGGGGGCGATGATCGTGTCCGACGTCGCAGGTGAGCGCCGACCACCGCAGGCTGGCGTCGTGACGCACGAGGTGAGGGTGCGGGTCGAGGACATCGACTCCCACTTCGAGCGGGCCCGTGCTCGGGGGGCCCGGGTGCTGGAGCCGCCAACCGACCGGGAGTACGGCGAGCGGGACTGCACCTTCGAGGATCTCGCCGGACATCGATGGCAGTTCTGCGAGACGGTGCGAGACGTCGCACCCGAGGAGTACGGGTGCGAGACGGTATCGCCCTGGCCCGAACGGTGACGGTCGAACGACCGATCGCATCTCCGATAGTCGACCTTCGGGTCACGGACCAGAAGATCAGGGTCGATTCGCCCCTCGGCTGTCGTTTCTGGGGACTTCTGCGGGAGGACAACGACATTGAGTAGTGCAGCGCCTGGGCGGCTGCACATACACAGCCCTGTAGGGCCCAAGAACTCGATGTGCACTGTGAGCTGGGTAGAGGTGCGGGCGATTCGAGAGCTTCTCACTGACGGTAGCATCAGGCCAATGGCGCCCCCGAGCCCACTCGGTGTCCACAATGACGCCTCAGAGCCGACCAGCGGCTCCGCGGCAGCGGTATAGTTTCTATACCATGGGTGCTCGTGGAGTTCGAGTTCGACACCGAGAAGAGCACGGCGAACCGGGCCAAGCACGGGACAGACTTCGTGGAGGCGCAGGCGCTGTGGGACGACCCGGATCGCGTCGAGGTGCCGGCTCGCACGGTGGGCGAGTCGAGGGCGCTCGTGATCGGCCGCATCGGCGCCCAGCACTGGTCGGCGGTGGTCACCTACCGGGATGGACGGGTCCGGATCATCTCGGTTCGGCGCTCACGGACAGAGGAGGTGAGGATTTTTGGAGAAGATGAGAGCTGAGGAGTTCGACGAGCGCTTCGATGCGGGCGAGGACATGACGTCGTTGCTCGACCTTCAAGCTGCCCGGCGTCCGGGACTCGAGCAGCGACGGGTGAACGTCGACTTTCCCTCTTGGATGATCGCGGCACTCGACCGAGAGGCCAAGCGTCTCGGCGTCACCCGCCAGTCGATCATCAAGGTGTGGATCGCCGATCGACTTGAGCGTCGACCCGAGAGCGCGGCATGAGCATCGCCGAACCCCTCGTTGTCGGCAGGAGGTTGCGAGTTTCTCGGGACTTGGGCGGCCGTTGTCGCAAAATTGAGTAGGGCAGCGCCCGGGTGGCTGCATAGGGCAAGCCCGGTGACCAGCGACTTCATCAGGCGCCTAACCCGATGGTCGTGTGCTGGTCCTGAACCCCCGCTACTACGACCGCTTGTCAGGCGCGCACCTCGTGCAGGGGCGCAAGCGCCTGACCAGCGGTTTCTCGTTCCGGCGTGCGTCGGAGATGCGAGTTTCTCGGGGAAGTTTCAAAGGGCGTCACCGGCTCGAATGAACAGGTTGCGGGCCTGCTGAACACCTACCACGCGTCCCAGCCATCCCTAACCGGCGGGAGAAGATCATCTCCGAACGCCCGGTTCGGGAGCGCAGAGAATACCGACCGCGGACGTACCCCGATAGCCCCGCTCGCCCGAGACTGGGAAGTTGTTGTTACGCCAGCCCTTATGCACTGCGCTTGGTGGCCGGGGCGTCGGTGGCGGTGAGAGGGATGCGCTTGCCATCGACAACAGCATTGATCTCAAGGTGGCCGCCCAGCGCTTCGACGTAAGCGGCGAGCGTCGAGAGCAGCATGTCACCTTCGCGCTCGATCCGAGAGATCGTCGACTGGGGCCGCTGCATCGTGCGGGAGAGTTCCACCTGGGTGAGCTGACGGACGCGGCGCAATTCGCCCAGGGCGTCGCGTACCTGCTCGGCGACAACCTTGGCCCGCTCGCGCTCGACCCGCTCCCGGCGGGAAGCGTCCGCCATCACTTCGGCTTCTAGCTCTTCGAAGCGCTTCATCGTTTGCTCCTCTTCATGGTCTCGACGTGCTGGGCGTACAGGCGCTCCGCTTCGGGAATGGCCCGGCGGTACCAGGACTGCCACTGCCCGGCCTTGCTGCCGCCGACGAGCAGGACCGCCCGACGTGACGGGTCGAAAACGAACAGCACTCGCAGGTGCGCCCGACCGATTGAAGCCCGGAGCTCTTTCAAGTTGGCGATCCTGCTGGCCTGGATGGTGTCGACCGTGGGCCTCCCGAGCGCTGGACCGTGGTCACGTAGCATGGCGATCCGGGCCGTGAGCGCTTCCTGATGCTCGTCTGGAAGAGTCCGCCACCACCGCTCGAACTCATCGGTGACGAGAACCTCCCACGGCACACCCCGAGTATAGCGCCGAAAGGTTATACCGTCAACAGGTTTGCCCGAGAGCAGCCGGGCACGGTATCGCGACGGCGTGCCGGCTACGGCTGGTTAGAAGGCTCCGATCCTGAGCCCGCGTAATCCAGTTGCGGGTTGATCAAGTAGATGCTTGAATCAGGACGTGGTCGCAATCGCCGATCGACAGCCGGACGCGATTTTCGCGGCGCTCGCCGACGCCACCCGCCGCGACATTGTGGCCCGGTTGGCGAAGGGTGAGGCGACCGTCAAGCAGCTGGCGGCCCCGTACTCGATGACCTTGCAGGCCGTCTCACAGCACATCGCCGTGCTCGAACGATGCAGGCTGATCAGTCGGGGCCGGTACCGCCAGACCCGCCCCTGCCGGCTCGAACCAGACGCCCTTGAGGTGGCGGCGTCGTGGATCGAGGACAGCCGGCGAGCGTGGGCGGAGCGCATGGACCGGCTGGAGGCGCATCTGGCCCATCTCCAGGAACACCAGTCGTGAGTGACGACGAACTGATCTACCGACGCACCTTCCTCGCGCCGCGCGAGCTCGTGTGGCGCTGCCTGACCGAGCCGGCAGAGCTCTCCGAGTATTGGGGTCCGCGTGGCGTGACCACCCCCTTGGAGGGGATAGTCGTCGAGCTGCGCGTCGGGGGGCGGTTCGAGACTCTGATGGTCGGCGACCATGGCAGCGACCGGATGGCCGCCACCTTCACCGAGGTCGTCCCGCCTGAACGGTTGCCTGGGTCGACTCGGCCAGCGGGATGCACACCACCGGCACCTTGCGCGACCTCGGCGAAGGCGGCACCGAGGTAGTCATCTGCCAGCGGAGCGTGCCCGAGCCCCTGCGCTCGCCCGACGCTCGTGCCGGCTTCATCACCTCGCTCGACAAGCTCGACGACCACCTCGCCCGCATGATCCCGAAGGAGCCACCATGACACCGTCTGTGTCAACCCCTAATCAAGAAATATTGCATTTGGTTGTTCCTCGTTTCGCTGGTTCAGCCGGCGCTGAGCTCTTGGCGGCAGGAGTCGGAGCATCAGCGCTGGCGGCCAGTGGGGGTGAAGAGCCAACCGCAGCAGGGGCAGGGGATCGTTACGGGGTCGTTACGCGACGGGGATCCGATGGGCATACAGGCCGCCTCCTGGTCGATCCTGGCTTCGCTGTTGGCGGGGGCGGCCTGGGCGGCGAGCCGTCGTAGGCGATGCCGTCTTGCCAGCACCGCCAGATGACCCGGATCCAGGCGCGGGCCAGGACGCGGATGGCGTGGGGGTGGTCGCAGCCTCTGGCCCGGGCGCGCCGGTAGATGTCGGCGGCCCAGGGACTTTGGTGGCGGGAGTTGTCGGCGAAGCTGCACATGGCCGCCCGGAAGCCTTTGTTGCACGCCCAGCGGAACTGGACCGGCTCGTACTTGTCCGAGCGCTTGGTCACCGGAGTCTGGCCGGCGAGCGCGGCGACGGCTTCGGGGGTGTCGTAGGCTTGGCGGCAGTCGCCCAGCAGGCGAGCATCTGGGCTGCGTTGAGGCGACCCGACCGTGGCAGGGAGGTGAAGGTCTCGCCGTCCGGGTGCTCACCGAGGTGGGCGGCGACCGAGCGATCGAGGCTCTTGATGGAGGTGTTGAGCGCCCGGATGACCCGTACGTAGCCCAAAACGGCGTCTCTGCGGGCTTCGGCCTCGGGGCCGTCGCCGATGCCTTGGGGGGCGGAGCGCAGCCGCTCGACCAGCACGGCGGCGGGCTGGCGGCCGGAGTAGCCGTGCTTGGTCCAAAAGGCGGCCATCCGCTTCTCGCCCAGGGCCCGGGCCGATCCCGGGGTCGGGTAGCGGGCCAAGAAGGCCAGGGCGATCTCGCTGGCGGTATCCGCGAAGAGCGCCTTGGCGCCAGACCAGAAGGCGTCCAGGCACGCTTCGAGCTGGTTGTGGGCGGCGACACGCTGGCAGACGATTATGTGACCGGGGGCCTGGCGCTGGCTCGCACAACGGGGTCGACCTATCACCTAAATGGGGCGGATCCGGCATCCTTCGAGCGTCACCCGATCGTCGACGGCGACGTTGTGGAGGTCTCGGCGTCCATTTCGGTGCGGGCCGTGGCGACGCCTGGACACACCTTCAACCATCTGTCCTATGTCCTGCTCGTCGACGGCGCGCCACTTGGGATGTTCAGCGGCGGGCCCCTGTGCGGCTCGACCGGTCGAACCGACCTGCTTGGCGCCGACGTCACGGACCTCCTGGCGCACGCGCAGTACCACTCGGCGCACCACCTGGCGCAGGAGTTGGCAGATGACACCCCGATCTTCCCAACGCACGGCTTCGGCAGCTTCTGCTCGGCGAGCGAGACCGTGGGAACCATGTCCACGATCGGAGCCGAGAAGCGGGCCAACCCGGCTCTGACCCAAACCGAGGACCGATTGGTATCCGAGCTGCTCGCTGGCCTGGATGCCTATCCGGCGTATTACGCCCACATGGGCGCAGCGAACCTCGCAGCGCCCGATAGCCCGCCTGACCTGTCCCCGGTGCGGCGGGCGGATCCGGTCGAGCTGCAGGTCAGGATCGACGCAGGGGAGTGGGTGGTCGATCTGCGCAACCGCACGGCGTTCG
The DNA here is from genome assembly GCA_039583695.1 of Acidimicrobiales bacterium. GTDB lineage: Bacteria > Actinomycetota > Acidimicrobiia > Acidimicrobiales > JAJPHD01 > JAVKSL01. Next base: position 56,237 of record JAVKSL010000001.1, read on the forward strand.
CCGACGGGCACATGGCCGGAACGCTGAACTTTGGCTTGGATGGCTCCTTCGCCACATACCTGGGCTGGCTGATCCCCTGGGGAACCCCCCTCAGCTTGTTGGGCGAGAGCTCCGAGCAGATACTCGAAGCCCAACGAGAGCTGGTTCGCATCGGCATCGACCGACCTGTGGCCGGGGTGGACGGAGCGCCCGAGTTGGTCGAGCGAATGGGTGAGATTCCCCCCGGGCGGATCTGGGTGCACCGTCGCACGGGCTATCGGGCTTCGCTGGCCGCGTCGCTGCTGGCCGCAGGTGGTCGCGAAGTTGTCCTGATCGACGACCACTTCGACCATGTCGGCGCCGAGCTCATCGACCCGGCCAGGGTGGCGGCGTGAGGCTTGCCGGGTCGCTAAGGTCGATTTTCACCAAGCCCTACGAATCGATCAGCGCCACCGAGGTCCACGAGCGGATCAGTCAGGGCGCGGTTCTAGTCGACGTGCGCGAGCCCGGGGAGTGGCAGGCCGGGCACGCGCCGGGTGCTCGTCACATTCCCCTCGCCCAGCTGGCCGTCAGGGCCAGCCAGCTACCGACCGACACAGAGCTGATAACAGTGTGTCGCAGCGGGGGGCGCTCTGCGCAGGCGGCGGTGCTGCTCACCGGTATCGGCCACAAGGTGGCGAACCTGGCCGGGGGCATGAGCGCCTGGGCTCACGAGGGCCTGCCCGTCATCACCAACGGTGCCCGCCCCGGTCGGATCGCCTGAAGTGACGGGGGCCTTTTTTGAGCAGCAAGCTGCACTTGCTCGAAGCCATCACGGCTGGTCGGCATCCGGAGGACCGGGCATGAGGGACGAGACCGGGAAGACGGACGGCGAATCGGGCGTTGAGCCAGGGGAACAATCCCAAGGAGGGTCCTTGTGACTAGCACGCTTGAGAATCTTGACCGCAGCCCGGTCGACTTCTGGTTCGATCCGATCTGCCCGTGGGCCTGGATGGCGTCTCGCTGGATGATCGAGGTCGAGAAGGTGCGCCCGGTCACCACCCGCTGGCACGTGATGTCCCTCGCCATGCTCAACGAGGATCGCCGTGCCCTCCCCGAAGGGCTCCAGACTTTGATGCAGGAGGCCTGGGGTCCGGTCCGCGTCTGCATCGCCGCCAGCCAAGAGTGCGGCGAGGAGACGCTGCTTTCGCTGTACAGCGCGTTCGGCGAACGGATTCACATCCAGGGCCGTCGGGATCCCGAGATCATCAGGGAAGCTCTCGCGGAGGCCGGGTTGCCTGTCGAGCTGGCCGAGGCGGCCCAGAGCACGGACCATGACGACGCTCTGCGCAAGTCCCACCACGCCGGCATGGATCCGGTGGGCTATGACGTGGGCACGCCGGTCATTCACGTTGACGGAGTAGCGTTCTTCGGCCCTGTCATTTCCCCGGCTCCCAAGGGTGAGGCGGCCGGTCGACTGTGGGACGGGGTCAAACTTGTAGCTGGTACCGACGGCTTCTACGAGCTCAAGCGCACCCGCGACCGGGATCCGATCTTCGACTGATCCAAGTCGTACACTGGTATCACGACACCGGTGTGAGCGCCAGCCGGGCCTAGTCACATGAGCCTGTATCAGGCCTTCGGTAGGGATGGACGTACCCGTAGGGCGGAGTTCCGGGATCCCCGGTTGGCCACGAAGGGAAACGAGTCGGGTCCACCGGGCGGTAGTTGGCGCACGAGGTGGCGGTAGGACCAGCCCAGCCAGTAGGGCACGGCCACGCACACCGCAGCCGACAGCACGAATGCCCACAGTGCCACCGGCATCGGTAAAGGGCCATAGGTGAGCTCGACCGCCGCCCCAGCTGCCACCAGAAGGACGGACCTCTGGCTGGGGCAGGTTGTAGCCAGGATCACCAAACCCCAGGACAGATACCATTGGCGTGTCCCTGGCGCCATGATCGCCACCGCGAGCAGGCATATGCCGATGCTCCTCGTCCAGCCGAGGATCACAGCCCGACGCAGGACACCCACGCAGAACAGCGCTGCCCCCACCAGGCCCACGAGTTCCGCGCCATTCACTAAGACCAGCGTGTCGACGTGCGAGCCGGCGTCACGCAGGATTCCGCCCAGGAGCAGTCCGACCGCATTAGAGGGCGTCGTGACCGTCACGACACGCGAAGGCCCGCCGAGAATCCCCGGATTGAGCCAACCCCACCCCAATCCCGCGACGAGCGATGTTCCTGCCATGACCAGGCCCGTCACCAGGCCCGCCTCCAAGCCACGCCACAACCGGGACCGCCAGCCATGCGCCTTGCCGATCCACGCCAGGGCTACGAACCCGAGGGCCAGTGCAGCCGGCGCCTTTACCATGACGCTCAGCGCGCAAAGGGCTACGGCGAGGACCGGCCTGCCCTCTTTTCGCATCACCAGAGCGGCCAGCACGAGCGCGATCATGACGATGTCGTTGTGGCCCGCCATGACGAACTCCACGAGCATGAATGGGCTGGCAACCGCCAGCCAGGTGGCCCGTACCGGGTCCGCACGCAGTGCCACGGCGAGGCGGGGGACATAGCGCGCCACTACGACCAGCCCGCCTACGGCGAGCAGCCGCATCCCGAGGACGCCGGTCGCAATGTGCGACCCGGTCGCGGCCCCGATGATCGCGGCGAGCGCGAGGAACAAGGGCCCGTAGTCGGCTGGGGCGTCTCTCCAGGGCGGAGGCACCGAAGCGACCAGCCTGCTGTGGCCGAGCACGGCCGGACCGAATCGATATGGGTTGAGTCCGGCATGGATCACCGCTGCCTGAGACAGGTAGGCGTACAAGTCGGTGCTGCCCAACGCAGGCCCGACGACGAGGGGCACCGACCAGATGGCAGCGGCTGCCCAAAGGGCGTGCAGGTCGGGTCGATGCCTGGGCCGGAGCGACCTGCCGAGCACCAGCCAGGCACCGGTGAGCAGGGCCAGGCCCCCGTAATAGCAGGCTTCGAGAGCCGAGTTGTGATGAGTTGACCACCCCACCGGCAGGGCGAAGAACCACGGCAGCGGTGTTGACGTGCCGGAGATGCGGGTGAGCCCTGCACCGGCGAGAGCCATCGTGGTCGAGCCCAGGAGTCCAAGGGCCACCGGCCAGCGAGGCAGCCTCCCCAGCTCGACCTCGCTCGGCTCAGCGGGGAGGAGGTCGGGCCCGGGCGCCAGGTTCAGGGCAGTGCTCATTCCCTCAAGAGCCGACGCCGCGACGGAAGCTGAGCCTCATGTCATCACAGGCAGCATGTCCGCAGGTACGGGCGCAGTGGACCCGGGAGATGTGCGATTCAGCCGGTGCGGGGAACGGCGCAGTCGCCAGACCGCGAGCATGGCCTCGATCCCGATGCCTGCGTTCATCTTGGAGGTTCCGTAAACCCGGTCGACGAAGGTGATAGGGATCTCTGTGAACCTGAGGCCACGATCACGGGCGATTGTAGCCATCTCCACCATAAAGCCGTAGCCGAGCGTCGCGGTGGCATCCGGCTCGGTGGCGGCGAGAGCCGCCCAGCTCCAGGCGCGGAAGGCTCCGGTGACGTCCCGCTGGTCCAAGCCGAGCAATGTGCGAGCGTAAAGGTTGGCAAAGCGTGAAAGCATCAGTCTCCGCCACGGCCAGCCCTGGGTACGGCCGCCAGCCACGTAGCGTGATCCGACAACCACATCGACACGTCCACTCCCGATCAGGTCGAGCATGACCGGGATCTGATCCGAAGGGTGAGACCCGTCGGCGTCCATCTGCACGATCACCTGATAGCGGTGCTCCAGTGCCCAGGCGAATCCCGCTCGGTAAGCCGCTCCAAGGCCAGATTTGTGGGTCCGATCCATCACGTGAACACGTCCGGGGTACTTGGTCGCTGCCTCGTAGGCGATCCTCGCAGTGCCGTCGGGGCTCGCGTCGTCGACGACAAGGACTTCGACGGATGGGCCAAGGCGCATCAGCGAGTCGAGCATGAAGTCGATGTTGTCAATCTCGTTGTAGGTGGGGAGCACAACGACCAAAGACATGGCGTGCGCGCTCACACCGACTAGCGGAGCTTGTTGGGGGCTCGAACCATCCGGCCGGGTATCGGGTCCTTGGCCAGCTTCCGCCATGACGTTCAGGTTCGAGGCCATCCCCCAGATATCGGCAGGCCAGATCCTGAAGTTGAGGGGAATCCAGCGGTTGAGGACAAATCCATCGAGCGGATCACAGCCGCCAGGTCGGCGGGTGAGGTCCTCGCTACAGCCTGGTCGGTCGGATACCGATGACTGGGTAGCAGTCCTCACCGCAGACCGGCAACACGAACGGGGAAACCGCCATGCCGAACCTGATTGAACCGGTCGAGAGGTGTCGCGGATGTCTCTCGACTTGAGGCGCCGCGCCGCCGAGGAGGAGAAGACGAGCAGGCGTGACCTGGCGCCGACCAGTGACGCTCCCCCTGGTCTGGCCGGGCTTCCTCTGGATCACCTCGCGGAACGAGCTGGGTGGTCCGGCGCGTGCATGGTCCTGCTCACTCTCGCAGTAGTTGGAACGGCCCCTGTGGACATTGCCATCGTGGCTGTCGGCCTTTGGGGCGGCTATCGCTGCTGGAGCTCTGCGGCAGGGCCCTCGCGCAGGCTTCAGGCCCTGATACTCGCAACGATCGTCGCTTCGATCGGGGTCAGCGTCGCTGCTCAGGGCAGTGGCATTCACTATGGCACGGACGAGCTGGCGTTCGGGCAGTACGCGGCGACCCTGGTCCTACGGGGTGTCAATCCATTCACCCACAGCCTGGCCCCGTCGCTTGCCCTCTATCACGTCCCGGCCAGCTTTCTGACCCACTACCTAAACGGATCGACCATAACCACCTCGACGTACCCGGCGGGCTCCTTCCTGGTTTACCTGCCCGCCCTTGCTATCGGCCTGGGTACACAGGCGTCCATCGCGACCGATGTGGTGTTCTGGATCGTGTCGATGATCTTGATGTGGGCGCTGCTGCCAAGGAGCGTCAGCTGGCTGGCGGCGCTGTTCCTCGCCAGCAGTGTCTACATCTCTTACGCGATCGGTGGGGTCACGGACAGCCTCTACCTACCTTTCGCGATCCTCGCCCTGTGGCGTTGGGACCGCTTCGGTGACATGACCGAGCGCACCATCGCTCGCTGGATTGGCCCGATCGCCCTCGGTGTGGCCATGTCGGTCAAACAGACACCGTGGTTCCTCCTGCCTTTCCTGCTCGTCGGCGTGGCTTTCGAAGCCCGCGCCCAGGGCCGGTCATGGCTGCGCAGCTCTGCCCTCTACCTGGCCATCTGTGCGGGCGTGTTCGTTGTGATCAATGCACCTTGGATCATCGCGAGTCCCAGTGCCTGGTTCGACGGGAGCATCCTCCCGTTGTTTGGGTCCTTCGTACCGATTGGCCAAGGATTGGTAAACCTGACGCTGATCGGGCGGATCGGCGGCGGTGACCTGATGCTCTACACCCTGGCTGGGGCAGCGTGGCTGGTCCTGGCGCTGTTGCTCCTGGCACTGCGGTACGAGAAGACCAAGCGAGCCTGGGTGTTCGTTGTCATAGCTTCATTCTTCTTCGTCCCCCGAAGCATGGCTACTTATCTGCTGATGCTGATACCCGCAGCGATCATCGCCGCCCTCAGCGTCCAGGGGGCGACCCACGACGGGCCACTGGATGGGATTCCTCTTGTACGCAGGTGGGACCGTGGCGTCCTGGCGATCTCAATGTTGGCCGTCGTCGCTGCGGTGGTGGGGGCGGTCGCCGCGCCCCCGCCGCTCGACATGACCGTGACGGGTGTCAGCACCAATGGGCGCCAGGGTCTGGTCACCGGGGCCACTCTGCAGGTCCACAACAACACGGCCAGGGTGCTCCATCCGACCTTCACGATCGTGAACGCCGGGTATGTCACCAACTTCTGGACACCCGCCGGGGCTGGCGCCGCTCCAGTCACCATCGGGCCGCACCAGAGCGAGGTCCTCACTCTCCAGGCGCCCGATGAGCCGTCCATGCCCAACGCGCTGACGCCGTTCCGGATGTTCGCCTACACTACCGGGCCGGCGGCGGTCAGCTCGACCCAGGCCTACATGGCCTCCGCTCAGTCGACATACCTCACGCCCGATGCCATCGAGTCCCCCGTTCGGCTCGGCAAGGCGAGGCTCTTCACGGTGCAGGTCGATCAGGGCCAGGGTGCCGCCGGTGGGGTGCGGGTCGATCTCGGGCAGGTCATCTACGGCCAGAACGGCAACCTCAAAGGAGTTGCGTCGATCGACGGGCTACCCGGGGGCGCCTCGCCGGCCTCGGCGATCACCAACGCTGCCGGGGTGGCGACCTTCACCGTGACTGGTGTGCAGACCAGCACTGATCCGGACTACTTCCAGGCGTGGATCGCACCGCTAGGAAAGCACACCCCACCTACCGGCTACTCCGAGATCGTCGCAGTGAGGTTTGCGCCCTGACAAAACGTGCTCCTGGGGCGACGGGGCTTGATCGTGGCGTCGCCGGAGGTGGCCGTGATATGGGTTCTATAGCAACCCGAATCACTACCACCCTGGCGCGTCCCGCCACCGCCCGAGACGGATCCCGTCTCGCGCCAGTAGCGACCGGCTTGCCAACGCCCCGGACCGATAGCCGGATCCATGTGGCTTTCACATGAACGACCTCTGGCTCACTGACAACTAACTGCTTGTGCGGGGTGCCGCGGCACCAAACAGGCCGCGCCCTGCTCACCATTGTGGCCGAGAAGGGAGCAGGGAGCCCGTCAACGCCAGGCTTCCTGACGGCCTCCGCTGGGCCCCCTCGATGGGTGGCGTCTACAGCGCCTCGAGGGGCCCTCGATCTCCATGGCGGACGAACCACTCGTACCCGTAGACCGCCGCGAATGCCTCAGTGGGTAGGCGCATCGCCGACGCCGTCTCGGGGATCTGGCTTTGATGCGCGGCCATTGCCGCCCGCTTGACCTCGAGCCTGGACCGCACGTCCACAGTGGTGTCGATCAGCACCGTGGGCATGCCGATGTGCGAGGCGACCAGCCCTAAGCCACCCACATCTGAGCCGACCTCGACCACCAGATGGGTCTCCACGAAATGAAGGTACTCCCTGTCCACCGTGGCCTCGTACAGGGCGCTCACACCCGCCATCTCGCCAGCAAGCGTCCCTGCCTGATGCACCTTGACGTGATCGGGATGGCCGTAGATGCCGGTCTGGTCGTATACCACCAACGCCGCTGCGTCCTCCTCGTCGAGCACGGCAGCGACCCGCCGGGCCACCTCGCCCGTATCGGCGGACCAGAACGCGCCAGGAGAGACATTGGCGGGGTCGCCGAGCATGCCCGAGTCGTGATAGCCGAGCCACTCGATACGGCTGACGCCCAGGATCTCCGCCGAGCGTCGAGTCTCATCCACCCGCCGGGAGGCCACCAGCTCTCCTGGGGCCCGAGGTAGCCCCAGCTCCCCCTGTGTGGCCACGACCAACGTCACCCGCCATCCAGCCCCGGCCAGCAGGGAGATGGTCCCCCCGGTGAAGATTGCCTCGTCATCGGGGTGGGCGTGGAAGAACACCACGGTGCGCTGCGGAGGCATGCCATCAGTATGGCGCGTCTCCCAGCTCTCCCACAGGGTTGTTCCAGCTTCATCCCAGGATAGGCCAACTAGATTGAGGTACCTAGATGGAGGACCAACTATGGGAATAATCAGCTACATCATCAGCCTCGTGATCGTGGGGCTCGTCATCGGCGCCTTGGGCCGCCTCGTCGTGCCCGGCCCCAACCCGATCGGCCTCGGTGCGACCGTGGTCGTCGGAATGGCCGGCGCGATCTTGGGGGCCATCGTGGGCGGGCTGCTGGGCCTCGGCGTGATCAGCATCGTGTTCGAGGTGGCCATATCCGCAGGCTTGGTGTACGTCGTGAGCGGCGGCAGGTGGCGCCACAGGGCGCTGAGCTCGCGCTCGCGCTGGTAGCTCGCCGGTCCCGAGGCCAGGCAGCGTCTCGGAAATGGGCACGGTGGGCCCCCGGCCGCCATGCCCACCCAAGCCCTGCAATCGCGGCGGCTCTGTGAGACCTTCCGGTTGGTGAGGATGTGAACGCGAGCCAGGGGCGGCACCCGGAGGGTGCCGCCCCTGGCGGGGGGTTCGTGGTGTCGGTGCTGGGTTAGGGGGTTGCCGCATTGTTGCAGCCGCTCGCACCGCTCGCGGTGGCGGAGTTACAAACCTGCTTGGCCACGCCGCCGAACAGGTTGCTGATGCTGGTGCCCAGGAAGGTCAGGATGACGATGCACACGGCGGCGATGAGGGCCACCAGGAGGGCGTACTCCACCATCGAGGCGCCCGACTCCTCGCGGTTGAGGCGGTGCTGAATGAAGCCGATGGTGTTGGTCATGGCGGTGACGAGGAACATTTTCCGGCACTCTCCCTTTCGATCTTGGCGGGCGGGTCGCCGCCACTGAACACAGTGTCGGCAGGTTCGCCGGGGGAGCTGTATAGGTCAAAAGGACCATTTCGCGCGGGCTCGCGGCCGAGCCCAGAAGGCCTGTAAAGGTCGGCCCACCGCCTGCCGATGGGATGAGCGTGGACAGACCCAGACCTCTGCGGGGCCAGGACGGCGCGTCGATGGTGGAGTTTGCCATCGTGTTGCCCCTCCTGTTGCTCCTTATCTACGGCATCATCAGCTTCGGTGCCCAGTTCCTGGTGCTCCAGACGATCAAGCAGGCCGCCTCCGATGGCGCCCGAGCGGCGATCGCCGGGACCACTCCAACTGAGGAGCAGGCCCTCGCCTCAACCACGGCAACGGCAGACTTGAGCTATCTGAACCAGAGCGACCTCAGCGTGACTCCCACGATCTATGCAGCCGGCAGCAGCGAGTGCGGCTCCAGCTCCGGGGAGCCTTGCATCCAGGTGAGCGTCGTCTACAACGGCCCTCAGATCGTCCCTGCGTTCCCTGGCCTGCCCACCCTGCCGGATAGCACGTTCACAACGGTGCTGTTGAACCAGCCCCCGCCCACCACCACGACCACCGTGGCCAGTTAGCGATGGCCTGGCCCGGAATCCGGGTGGTCGGGCCGCCCCGCCGGCCCCGCGCTGGCGACGAGCGTGGGTCGGTCCTCGTCTTCACGGCAGTGTCCCTTGTGGTCCTGCTTGGCGCGGCGGCGCTGTCGGTGGACATCGGGAACCTGAGCTTCACCAAGCGCAACTTGCAGTCGATAGCGGACGCCGCGGCGATGGACGCCCGCTTCGCGCTCGACCAGGGAGCCAACTCCTGCGCGCAGGCGGTGGCCCTGGCCGACCAGAGCGCGGCAAATAACAACTTCGACCTCGCCATGTCCGGTAATACTCTCACAGTCACCCTTGGAAGCACCGGGGTGGTCAACAACGTCGAGACCTTTGTCCCCGACCCGGCCACCTGCACGGTCCCGGGCGCCGATACCGCTCAGGCCGCCGCCACCGCGGTGCAGGTCCAAACCACCGGCAACGTGGCCTACTTCTTCGCTCCCGTAGTTTCCGGTATCGCTTCGGGCACGCCCTCTGCCACCGCTTTCTGGACGGGCGGCCCAGCTGAGACGGGCGTCTCCATCGGCACCACCCTGGCGAGCTTCAATACCGCCAACTCCGCGCTGTTGGACCCACTGTTCAGTGGCCTGCTAGGCGGGAACGTGGACCTCACCGCGGTCGGCTACCAGGGCCTGACCGGTGCCCACGTCACTCTTGGGCAGCTGGCGGCAGCGCTCAATATCGGTTCAGTCTCCCAACTCCTGACGACGCAGATCACCTTTGGCCAGCTACTCACCGCAGAGGCGTATGCCCTTGGCACCGGACCTCAGGGAGCAACTGTGACGGCCGAGATCGCGGCACTCAACGGTCTGGTTGGCACAGCCACCAGCAGCTCCTTCCCAACCACGTTCAGCCTGGGTCAGTTGATCAATGTTGCCGACCCGGGTGCCGCCTCGGCGGCCGACGTCAGCAGCAACGTGCTGGGCCTGATCACTGCCGGCGCCGAGATTGCCGAAGGCACCGGAGCGAACGCCAAGGCGATCAATATTCCCAACGTGAGCCTCGGCTTGGCGGGCTTGACGACGACCAATGTCACCGCCAGCGTCATCCAAGCGCCGCAGGTGGCTTATGGTCCGGTGGGCACCTCGGCGACCACCTCGCAGGTGCAGGTGGCCCTCACCATGACAGTTGATGTGCCCTTGGTCGCTACGGTGACGATCCCACTCACGGTCACTGCGGCCTCAGGCAGGGCGACCATCGCTCAGATAACCTGCCCCGGCACCACCCCTCCCGAGTTCAGCGTGAACACCCAAGCGCTCACCCTCAACCTGGGAACCCAAACGAATCCGCTGGTCATAGCGCCGCTGGACTCATCGCTCGGAAACATCAGCGCCTACGGTCCCATCGGCGTCGGTTCGTACGGACCTGTGCTCCTCCCTGGTCCCTATCCAGAGCAGATCCCGGGACAGCCCACCCAGGTCGTGTCGCTCTCCCAGCTTCAAGGCTTGACTGTCGAAGGCGGCGGCCTCCTGGGCGGCGTCGGAGGGCTTCTCGCACCGGTCGTGGGCGCAGTCCTGCCTGCTCTGGTGCAGCCGCTCGACACAGTGGTCGTGTCCTTGGTTGACCCCATCCTGGGAGCGCTGGGGGCCGGTATCGACTCTGGCTTCGTGGGCAACCCCGGACCGACGATCTGCGGCACCGCCAGCGGGTCCCTCTACTGATCTTGGACCCATGCTTGTGGACATGCCGCGCCTCAGATTCGCTTGGGTGGTAGCGCTCGCAGCGGCACCTCCCAGCTTGCCTGGGTCAACAAATCCGACGACTTCTCATTGAGCCGGCGGACCTGCGGGAGCTGTTGGATGACGCGGTTGACTCCGGCCGCATCGGGCTCGATGAGGCCTATGACGCGGCTCTTGCCGACGTAGTCGGTCACGGAAGGCGCAAGACGGAACTGAGCTCACCAGCGCGCCTGTCGACCTCGAGGCCGGACGCATCGGGCTCGACGAGGCGTACGGGAGGGAGGACCAACCCAGCGCGCCTGGCAGAATTGCCGCCATGAAGCGATTCGAGGTGATTGTGCTTGGTGGCGGCTCAGCCGGAGAGTACGTGGCAACGGGGCTGGCCAGGGCCGGCCGGGGCGTAGCGCTGGTGGAGGCCTCCCGGGTGGGAGGCGAGTGTCCCTATGTGGCCTGCATGCCCAGCAAGGCGCTCCTGGCGTCTGCGGCCGCCCGGCATCGCGCACTGCGGGCCCACACACTCGGCGGCACGGCGGGGCCGCTGAGCCTGGACGATCCGGCGGCGGCTTGGGCCGCGGCCGTTGCTCACCGCGACCTGGTTGCCGCGTTTCGCGACGACAGTGCCTCGGCTCGCTCCGTGGTCGAGGCGGGTGTGACCCTGGTCCGGGGCTTTGGCAGCATCGCCGGCCCCGGCCACCTGGAGATCTATGGGGAGGACCACGTGTGGGACGACCTGGTGATCGCCACGGGGAGCGCGGCGATGATCCCACCGATCGAAGGCTTGGCCGACGTGGGCTTCTGGACGAGCGACCAGGCCCTGTCAGCCGACATGCTGCCCGACTCGCTCGGCGTGATCGGTGGGGGTCCCGTCGGATGCGAGCTGGCCCAGGTGTACGCCCGATTTGGCGTGTCGGTGACCTTGATCGAGCTCGCCGACCGGCTCGTAGCGGCCGAGGAGCCTGCGGTGTCGGAGCTGATGGCTGACGCCCTTGGTTCCGACGGTGTGACCCTCGAGCTTGGATGTCGAGTCCGGACTGCCGTCTCCACGCCCGAGGGAATTGCCCTCACCCTTGAAGGTGCGCGTCACGGCCAGGTCGTGGTCAGCCAGCTTCTGGTAGTAGCCGGACGTAGGCCGGCTGTCGAGGACCTGGGTCTGGAGACCCTCGGCATCGAGGCGGGCACGAAGGGCCTCCAAGTGGACAGCCACTGTCGGGTAGTCGGGCAGGATCACGTGTGGGCTGCTGGTGATGTAACTGGGGTTGCGCCGTTCACGCATACGGCCAACTACCAGGCCCGGGTGTGCATCACCAACTTGTCAGGCGGCGATGCCAGCGCCGATTATCGGGCGATCCCCCGCTGCGTGTACACCGACCCCGCCCTTGCATCTGTCGGTCTGACAGTCTCAGGCGCAGTGGCGTCCGGGGTTGACATAGCTGTGACCAGCGCGCACGTCGAGCAGACGGCCAGGGCATCCAGCGATGGACCGCCCGGGGGCCTGTTGATGCTGGTGGCGGACCGCGATCGACAGGTGCTGGTGGGGGCCTCCGCGATCGGCCCCCACGCGGATGAGTGGATCGGCGAGGCTGTCCTTGCCATCCGCGCCGAGATACCGTTGGCCGTCCTGGCCGAGGTGGTCCACCCGTTTCCCACCTTCAGCGAGGTCTATGAGCCTGCGCTGCGCGAACTGGCACGAAGCGCCGGCAAGGTATGAGTTCGGGTTGGCCATCCGCCTGAGGGGCCCGTTCCTCACTGTGATGGCGGCATACCGGCGTTGTGGCTGCAGCACCGGCGGTTCGTCTGCAGGAGCGACGACGGCCTCAGCCCCCGCGCAGCAGCTCGGCGACCCTGAAGGCGAGGTCGAGGGACTGGCTGGCGTTGAGGCGGGGGTCGCAGGTGGTGGTGTAGCGAAGGGCGAGGTCGTCCTCGGCGACCTCGTGAGCGCCACCCAGGCACTCCGTGACGTCGTCACCGGTGAGCTCCACGTGCACGCCGCCCGGCCAGGTCCCGACCTCGGCGTGGGCAGCGAAGAATCCCCTGATCTCCTCCAAGATGTCCTCGAAGCGCCTGGTCTTGCGCCCGTCCCCAGAGAAGAAGGTGTTCCCGTGCATCGGGTCGCACGCCCACACGACGGGGTGCCCCGACTCGACGACCGCTCGGAGCAAAGCTGGCAAGACCGACCGAACCCTGCCGGCGCCCATCCGGGACACCAGGGTGAGCCGCCCAGGGGTCCTGCCGGGGTCCAAGACATCGCACAGGGCCACCAGCTCGGCCGGTGTCGTGGTCGGGCCGATCTTGGCACCCAGCGGGTTGTGGATCCCCCGCAGGAACTCCACGTGCGCGCCGTCCAGCAACCGGGTCCGCTCGCCCACCCACACCAGGTGCGCCGAGCAGTCGTAGAAATCGCCCGTGAGGCTATCACGTCGGGTCAACGCCTCTTCCCAGGCCAGCAACAACGCCTCGTGGCTGGTCCAGAACTCCACCTGGTGCAGGTTGGTGGCCCGATCCGGGTCGATCCGGCAGGCCCGCATGAAACGCAACGCCCTCTCGATCTCAGCCGCGATGACCTCGTAGCGCTGGCCCTCGGGGCTGCGGGCCACGAACTCCTGGTTCCACACATGCACCTGGGAGAGATCGGCGAATCCGCCCCGGGTGAAGGCACGCAACAGGTTGAGGGTCGAGGCCGCCTGGTGGTATGCGTCCAGCAGGCGTGACGGGTCAGGAATCCGTCCCTCGACGGTGGGAACGTCGTCGTGAACGATGTGACCCCGGAATGCCGGCAGCTCCACCCCATCCACCGATTCGGTTTCCGCAGAGCGGGGCTTGGCGAACTGTCCGGCGATCCGGCCCAGCTTGATCACGGGCACGCCTGCCCCATAGGTGAGAACCACCGCCATCTGCAGGATCACCTTCAGCTTGTCGCGGATCGCGTCGGCGCTCCAATCCGCGAAGGACTCGGCGCAGTCGCCAGCTTGGAGGAGGAACGCCTGCCCGGCGGCTACCTCGGCCAGCGCGCCCTGGAGCTGGCGGGCCTCGCCGGCGAAGACCAGGGGCGGCATCGACCCCAGCGTCTTGAGAGCGCCGGCAAGGGCGGCCTCGTCGGGCCAGGTCGGCTGCTGTGCCGCAAGCCGTTCACGCCAGCTTCCCGGGCGCCAGGGAGTGAGGGTCATGGCCCGGCCCATGCTAGCGCGACGCCGCCGCGACGATCATTTGCCCCGCCACCAAATTCACCGCCATATTTGGCGCAAAAGAAATGTTGTAAGCCAGTTGGTTCTTTTCGGAGTATGTATCTCCGAAAGCGGTCACGGGCCATCGTCCGGGCCGCCAGATACCCACCGGCACTCTGTAGCATCACTCGGCATCGAGCCCATCTACGACTTTCGCGCGGTGGAGAGGCGCTGGCAGGAGCGCTGGATTGCCGAGGGGACCTGGGAGGTCGACGCCGACGACCCCCGGCCGCCGTATTACGTGCTGTGCATGTACCCCTACCCGAGCGGGCCGGCGCACCAGGGCCACGTGCGCAACTACACCTTCGGGGACCTCAACGTTCGCTGGAGGACGATGCTGGGTTACGCCGTGCTGTCGCCGATCGGGTTCGACTCCTTCGGGCTGCCCGCGGAGAACGCGGCCATCGCCACCGGGGTGCATCCCCGGGTCTTCACGGAGGCTCGCATAGCCGAGCTGCGTGCCAGCCTGGTGCGCCTGGGAGCGGCGTATGACTGGCGGCGAGAGGTGCGCAGCCACGATCCGGAGTACATGCGCTGGAACCAGGTGTTCTTTGTCCGGATGCTCGAGGCCGGGCTGGCCTACCGGGCCAGTGCGCCGGTGAACTGGTGCCCTGGTTGCCGCACAGTCCTGGCGAACGAGCAGGTGCTGGCCGACGGGACCTGCGACCGCAGCGGGGACCTGGTGGAGCGCCGGCAGCTGGAGCAGTGGTTTCTCCGGATCACGGCTTATGCCGATGAGCTGCTAGAGGCTCTTCCGGCCCTCGATTGGCCCGAGCGGGTCAAGGTGATGCAGCGCAACTGGATCGGGCGGTCCGAGGGGGCCGAGCTATCCCTGGCTGTGCAGGGTCGCCCCGAGCTGAGCGTGGAGGTGTTCACGACCCGACCGGACACCCTGGGCGGGGTCACCTACGCCGTTCTCGCGCCCGAGCACCCGCTGGTGGGGTCGCTGACGGCCCCGGCACAGCGGGCCGAGGTGGAGGCGCTTGTCAAGTCGGTGGCTCGGCTCTCGGACATCGAACGCCAGGCGGGGGCGGGGACCGACCGCGTCGCGTTGGCCAAGCGGGGGGCGTTCACTGGGGCCCACGTCATCAACCCGCTCACCGGAGCCCCGGTGCCGGTCTATGTGGCCGACTACGTGCTCATGGGGTACGGAACCGGCGCCATCATGGCCGTGCCGGCCGAGGACCAGCGGGACTGGGACTTTGCGGCCGCCTATGACCTGCCGGTCGTGCGGACCGTGGCACCGCCACAAGCTTGGGAGGGGGAGGCATACATCGGCGACGGCGTGAAGATCAATAGCTCGTTCATGGACGGCATGACCGTGACGGAGGCCAGGGCGGAGGCGATCGAGTGGCTGGAGCGCACCGGATTCGGGACCCGCAAGGTCAACTACCGCCTGAGGGACTGGCTGATCAGCCGCCAGCGCTACTGGGGATGCCCGATTCCCGTCGTGTACTGCGAGCGTTGTGGTGTCGTCCCCGTGCCCGAGGACGAGCTGCCGGTCATGTTGCCTGACGACGTGGAGTTCGCCCCGACGGGGGAGCCGCCCCTCGCCAGCTGCCCGGAGTTCGTAAAGGCGCTGTGTCCACGCTGTGGCGGGCCGGCGAGGCGCGAGACCGACACCATGGATACCTTCGTGGACTCGTCGTGGTACTTCCTTCGAATGTGCGACCTACCCCAGGGCGCCCCCGCGCCCCCAACTGCTCCTTTTGACCCCGCAGCTGTCGCTCGCTGGATGCCCGTGGACACCTACATCGGAGGTGTCACCCATGCCATCATGCACCTGCTGTACGCCAGATTCTTCACTCGGGTCCTGGGGGACCTGGACTTTGCCCCCGCAGCACTGCGTGAGCCCTTCGGGAGGCTGTTCACCCAGGGAATGATCCGTATGGGAGGGCGGGCCATGTCCAAGTCCAAGGGGAACGTCGTTGCCCCGGAGCGCTACTTCGACAGCGTTGGCGCTGACGCCCTCCGGGTGTTTCACCTGTCGGTCGGCCCGCCCGCCGACGATGTGGACTGGACCTCCCAGACCGATGAGCTGATCGAGGGCTGCGCCCGCTGGTTGGGCAGGGTCTGGCGCCTGGCGGTTGGAGTGAGCGCGGCGGACGAGACCTCTGACCGGGCGGGCGCAGCGCCTGACCTGGCGCTGAGAAGGGTGACCCATCGGGCGATCCAGGCCGTGACCCGGGACTTCGAGCGCTGGTCCTACAACACCGCGGTCGCGCGTCTTCGGGAGCTGACGAACGCCATCCATGCCTACCTGGGATGCCCTGAGGGACCGCAGACTGCCACGCTCACCGAGGCTGTCGACACACTGCTCTTGCTGCTGAACCCAATGGCCCCCCACCTGGTCGCGGAGTGCTGGGAGCGCCGCCACGGCGGCGAAGTGAGCACGCAGCCCTGGCCAGTCGCCGACCCCGACCTGGTGCGCGACGACACTACGACCCTGGTGGTCCAGCTCAACGGCAAGGTTCGCGACCGGCTGGAGGTCGATCCGGGGATCAGCGAATCCGAAGCTGCGGCGCTGGCACTGGCGTCACCCAAGGTCGTCGAGCGCCTCGCTGGCGTCGAGCCCCGCCGCGTCGTGGTCCGGCCTCCGAACCTGGTGAACATCGTCGTTTGAGGGGCCGCGGCCGGCGACATCGGCCCCCAGACGGTTTCATGTGGCTGAATGAGCCAGTGGCTGGCACTTATAGCCACATGAACGATTGAGGGAGCTCGTGCCGAGCCGCCGAACCCGAGCCGCCGAACCCGAGACCAACGGAAGCCCGAGCCCAACAAGAGCACATCCCGGTCGAACCCTGCTTGCAGGCATTGTCACCAACCTGTCAGACTGGGTGGACCAGGAGGAAAGAGTGCCCCAAGTCGAAGACCCCAGCTGGTCGCCCCTCGTCGGCGAGGATGCGATCGTCGAGGTGTTCGACGAGCTCATGCGCACGACCCGTGTGCTTCATGCCGCCGTGGGGGTAAGGGCCATGCTGCAGGCCATAGTTGACCTGGCCGTGGAAACCGTCGAGGCTTGCGACGCTTCCAGCATCTTTGTCCTTGACCAAGCTGGATCGGTGCACGTTCCGGCCTTCTCGGGGCCGTTGCTCGAAGCGATCCAAACCAGGATCCGCGAGGGGCCCTGCATCGATGCCATCGTCACCAAGAAAGTCCATTATGCCGCTGACCTGGCTAATGACGAGCGCTGGCCATGCTTCGGGGCCCTCGCTGCCGCTGCGGGGATCCGCTGCCTGCTCGCCCTGCCCCTGGGTGACGATGGCACGCTCGGCGCCCTGAACCTGTATGCGGCCTACCCCAACGCCTTCGGGATCATCGACCGGGCCAAGGCGTCGGTCCTTGTAACCCTGGCCGGTCCGGCGGTGGCCAGCACCAGGGCCCACGAGATCCAGGAGCGCCGGGCCGAGAACTTGCAGGCGGCCCTGGAGACAAGGGAGCTCATCGGCCAGGCGCAGGGCATCCTCATGGAGCGCGAGTGGATAAGCGCCGATCAAGCGTTTGTCATCTTGCGCAAGGGTTCCCAAGACCTCAACATCAAGCTGTGTGAGGTGGCCAAACGCCTGGTGGAGACAGGCGAGCAGCCCCGCACGAACCCTCAGAGAGCCAAGGCCCGGCAGCGCCCGCCCGAGACGGGACCCAAGATCCTGGCCCAAGGCCCCGGCCCAGACCCGGAATCGACTCCTGACGAATCAGGACTCGGCTGAGCCGAGCGCGGCAACCCGGCGCATGAGGGCCGACTTGCGGTTGGAGGCCTGGTTGGCGTGGATGATCCCCTTCGCTGCGGCCATGTCCAAGCGCTTGCAGGCCATTCGCAAGGCCTCGGCGGACTCCGGCGCACCCGCCTCGGCTGTGGCGACAGCGGTCTTGATCCGCGTCTTTACCTCGGAACGCACACCCTTGTTCCGCACCCGTAGGCGTTCGTTCTGGCGGTTGCGCTTGATCTGGCTCTTGATGTTTGCCACGGCGCATCACCCTAGCACCCGACGCACCCGACGCACCCCGCGGGCGCACCCGATATGAGTGGGCACGGGTGCGGCCGGACGCGGGGGCATATTCCGTAAAGATGGCTGGCACAGTGACCCTGCGCTCCCAAACACCGCCCGCCCTGATACGCAACCTGTCGGTCATCGCTCACATCGACCACGGCAAGTCGACCCTGTCGGACCGAATCCTGGAGCTCACCGGGGCCGTCGACCCCCGGGAGATGCGGGAGCAGTACCTCGACACCATGGACATCGAGCGGGAGCGGGGCATCACCATCAAGGCGCAGAACGTGAGGGTCGGATGGCGCGGCCACGTCCTGCACCTGATCGACACGCCGGGCCACGTGGACTTCGCGTACGAGGTGAGCAGGTCGCTGGTCGCGTGTGAGGGGGCAGTCCTGCTGGTCGACGCCTCCCAGGGGATCGAGGCCCAGACCCTCGCCACCTGCTACCAGGCCCTGGAGCACGACCTGGAGATCGTCGCGGTGCTCAACAAGATCGACTTGGCCGCCGCCGAGCCTGACCGCTGCGCGGAGGAGATCGAGCGGGTCCTGGGGATCGACGCGGCCGGCATCCTGCGGATCTCGGCCAAGACCGGCGAGGGTGTCCCCGCCCTGCTGGACGCGGTGGTCGAGCGCATCCCCCCGCCGAGCGGCGACCCCGACGCGCCGCTGCGGGCGCTCATATTCGACTCCTACTACGACCGCTACCGGGGCGTGGTGAGCGCGGTGCGGGTGGTGGACGGGCGACTCGCCCCCCCCCAGCGCGTGCGCTTCATGCAGACCGGGGTGGTGCACGAGGCCGAGGAGGTGGGGGTGCGCACCCCGGTGCCGGTCCCCACCGAGGCCCTCGGCCCTGGCGAGGTCGGCTATCTGATCGCGGGGGTCAAGGATGTGGGCGAGGCCCGCAGCGGCGAGACGGTGACGACCGCCGTGCATCCGGCCACCCAGGCCCTCGCCGGGTACCGGGACCCCAAGCCGATGGTGTTCTGCGGGCTGTACCCCATCGACTCCGACCAGCTGCCCCAGCTGCGCGAGGCCCTCGAGCGCCTCCGGCTCAACGACGCAAGCTTCACCTACGAGCCCGAGTCCTCCGGTGCCCTTGGCTTCGGCTTCAGGTGCGGGTTCCTGGGCCTGTTGCACATGGAGATCGTGCGCGAGCGCCTAGAGCGCGAGTTCGACCTGTCGCTGATCGCCACGGCCCCCTCGGTGAGCTACATCGCGCATCTGAACCCGACCCGCCCCGGGGAGCCGGGCGTCGAGGTCGCGGTCGACAACCCGGCCGAGATGCCACCTCCTCACAAGATTGACCGCATCGACGAGCCCTGGTTGTCCGCCACCATCCTGACTCCCGCCACCCACACCGGCGCGGTGATGGAGCTGTGCCAGGGCCGGCGCGGTGAGATGATCAAGATGGACTACCTGTCGCCCGAGCGGGTCGAGCTGGCTTACCGGTTGCCACTGGCGGAGGTGGTGCTGGACTTCTTCGACGCGCTCAAGTCGCGGACCAGGGGATACGCCAGCATGGACTACGAGTCGGCGGGCTATGCGCCAGCGGACCTGGTGCGTGTAGATGTGCTGCTGAACGGGGAGGGCGTCGATGCCCTCTCGGCGATCCTGCACCGCACCAAGGCCGACAGCTACGGCCGGCGCATCACCGCCAAGCTGGCCGAGCTGATCCCCCGCCAGCTCTACGACGTGCCCATCCAGGCGGCAATCGGAAGCCGCATAATCTCACGCAAGACGGTGAAGGCCCTGCGAAAGGACGTCATCGCCAAGTGCTACGGCGGCGACATCACCCGCAAGAACAAATTGTTGGACAGCCAGAAGCGGGGCAAGAAGCGGATGAAGTCCATAGGCAAGGTGGACGTCCCCCAGGAGGCGTTCATCTCAGCGCTGCGCCTGGAAGATTAGACGAAATATGCCGTGTGGTCTTTCGACCGCTGTGTCCACCCACCCCCTTGCGTCCATTACTCTTGGCCTGGTGGTAAGCCACCTGGCACAGGGCGAGCTCTGGGATGAGGCGACCCCCAGCGTGGAGCTGTCGATCGTGGTGCCTTACTTCAACCCGGGTCCCCGCCTGCGGGCGAACGTGGAGGGCCTGTTGAAGGTGCTGGAGGCGGCGGGCGCCAGCTTTGAGGTGATCGCGGTGTCGGATGGGTCCACCGACGGGAGCGCAGAGACCCTCGAAGGCCTGGGCGGCGGCGCGCTCCGGCGGGTGGTCCTGGCCGAGAATGGCGGGAAGGGCCAAGCGCTGCGGGTCGGCCTGGCCATGGGCAGGGGGGCCTGGTTGGGCTTCATCGACGCCGACGGGGACCTGTCGCCCGAGCTGCTCGGTCCGTTCGTCTCGCTCATGCGGGCCTATGCACCGGACATCATGCTGGGCTCCAAGCGCCACCCCATGTCCGAGGTCCATTACCCGCCGCTGCGCCGGGCCTACTCCTGGGGGTACCAGCAGCTGATCCGGGTGCTGTTCCACCTGCGGGTGCGCGATACCCAGACCGGCATCAAGCTCATTCGCCGGGAGGTGGCGGCTGCAGTGCTGCCCCTCATGGTGGAAAAGCGTTTTGCTTTCGATCTCGAGCTGTTCGTGGTGGCCCGGCACCTCGGCTACGAGCGGCTGTTCGAGGTGCCGGTGCGCATCGAGGAGCGATTCTCGTCCACGATCTCGGGTGCGGCGGTGGGTCGTATCTTCCTGGACACCCTGGCCATCTGGTATCGCCTCCACTTGCGCCGCTACTACGGTCCACCCCGGTAGAATGGCAGTCGGGAGGTCGGGGAGGCCCCCCGATATCCCCCCAACCCAACCCCGTGCCGTGTGGACCTGACTGAGGAGGTGAAAAGACCTGGAAGAGCGCACATCAGCCATTCTCCGGGCCGTGGTCACGGAGTACATAGACACGGCAACCCCGGTCGGGTCTGCCCGCGTCGTCTCCGCGCCCGGGGTGTCGGTGTCGGCCGCAACCGTGCGCAACGAGATGGCGTGTCTGGAGCACGAGGGCTACCTGGCCCAGCCCCATACCAGCGCCGGGCGGATCCCCACCGACAAGGGTTACAGGTTCTTCGTCGACCAGCTGATCGGGCAGCCCAGCCTGGAGCCAGGTCAGTACCACCAGGTGAGGGAGTTTTTTGCCCATGCACACGGAGAGCTGGAGCAGATCCTGCACGCCACGTCCAGCCTGTTGTCCCGGCTAACAGATCAGGCTGCGGTGGTGGTTGGTCCTCCCCACGATGTGGCCACCATCCGCTCCATCCAGCTGGTGGCCATGAACCGGCGGACCGCGCTCTTGGTCTGGGTCTGCTCCAACGGCTCGGTCGACCGCCGGACCCTCGAGCTGGCCACCGAAACCGACGACGACACCCTCGGGGCGGCGTCGGCCTATCTGATGCACCACCTGCTCGGGCGCAGCCTGGCGTCGCCCGGGGTTGTGCCTGCGTGTGGGGACCCGGCTGTGGACTCGCTGGTGGGCGCGGCCCTGGCGTCCATGTGCCAGGCCGAGGAGGTAGAGCAGATCTTCGTGGGGGGTGCCTCGCGGATGGCCAATGCCTTCTTGGCCGTGGACACCGTGCGCGCGGTGCTGGCCATCCTCGAGGAGCAATACGTGGTGGTGAGCTTGCTTCGCGACGTGATCAGCCGGGGCCTCACGGTGTCGATCGGCGCCGAGAACACCCTGGCGCCGCTGGAGCAGTGCGCGGTGGTGGTGGCGCGCTACCAGGGCGAGGGTTCTCAGGTGGGCTCGCTGGGGATTCTCGGTCCGACCCGGATGAACTACCCCCAAGCCCTGGCAGCGGTGGCGATCGTCGGTGAGCGCCTCGGGTGCTACCTGAGTGAGGGCTAGAAGCATTGCCGGCTGACTACTACGCACTGTTGGGGGTGACCCGCGGCGCCACCGAGGAGGAGATCAAGAAGGCGTACCGCCAGCGCGCCCGCGAGCTGCACCCCGACGCCAATGGGGGAGACCCCGCGACTGAGGAGCGCTTCAAGGAAGCCACCTTGGCCTACGAGACCCTGCGTGACGCCGAGAAGCGCCGCCGCTACGACATGTTCGGCCCGGAGGCTCTGCGGGGATCAGGGGCTGCGGCGAGCGGAGCGAGCGTGAACGACATGTTCGGGGCGGGGCTCGGGGACCTGCTGGGGGCATTCTTCAGTGGCGGCGCCGGGCCGTTCGGGACCGGTGGCGCCGGCGGCTTCGCCGGCGCGGGCCAGGGCCGGCCGCGGCCAGCCCAGGGGGCGAACATGGAGGTGAGCCTCGAGCTGGGCTTCGAGGAGGCCGTGTTTGGCGTGACCCGGGACGTGAGCGTCCGGCTCCCGGTGACGTGCTCGACCTGCTCGGGCAATGGCGCTGCCCCGGGGACCTCCCCGGTGCCGTGCGCGGCTTGCGGCGGCCTGGGCGAGCTACGCCGGGTACGCCAGTCGATCCTGGGTCAGATGGTGACGGCCAGCCCGTGCAACCGCTGCAAGGGGACTGGCCAGACTGTGGAGTCGGCGTGCCCGGCCTGCCGGGGCGAGGGGCGCCGGACCGAGGAGCGGACCTGGCCGGTCGAGGTCCCAGCCGGGGTGGACGACGGGTCCACGCTTCGCCTGACGGGTCGGGGGGCGTCTGGGACCCGGGGCGGTCCGGCGGGGGACCTGTACGTGCACCTGCGGGTCCGGCCCCACGCCAGGTTCCGCCGGGACGGCTACGACCTCGTGGAGTCGTTGCACATCCCGATGACCCAGGCCGCGCTGGGAGCCACTCTGGTCTTGGAGACCCTGGACGGCGACGAGGAGCTGGTTGTGCCGGCGGGGACCCAGAGCGGGCGGACGTTTCGTCTGCGGGGCAGGGGAGTGCCCCACGTGCAGGCCCGGGGGCGCGGGGACCTGATGGTGGAGGTATGCGTGGACACTCCGGAGGACCTGTCGAGCGAGCAGGTGGAGCTGTTGCGCCAGCTGGCCGTGCTCCGGGGCGAGGAGGTCGCTGCGGGTGACGGGGGCATCATGCACAAGATCCGTTCTGTCTTTCACTGAGCAAGTGGTCGACCGGCATCCCTGCATAAGGGCCTCTACGAGAACAACCTGGGCGGCGAAGCCGCTCAAACGCGGTCCTCATCAGGGCTATAGCTGTGTCCGCCGCCCAGGTTGTTCTCTGCCAGGCCCTAAGGGTCCGCTCCGCAACTACTCGCGCGGCCGCTTCACATTCGGCCTTGGTGTTGCTACATGTTCGGCCTCCGGCCGCACAAGTAGTTGCTACGCGGTCCCTAAGTGAAGTAGAAAAGGACGGCTCAGCTCTTGGGGTGCCGGCTGGTCACCCTTGATGGCCGCTTGCGGATGGGCGCCGACCGGTTGGGCTGCGTGGTGGTGCATGATGAGTTCTGACCGGGCGGGAAAGCCATGCTGACGTCGGAGGCCGCAGCACATGCACAATGACGCAGCCGCCTTGGAGGCCTCCGCAGCCCACGTGTTCGTGGAGGACCTGGGCGAGCCGTGCGTCGCCGAGGCAGACGTGCACCACCTGTCGCGGGTTCTCCGGCTGCGGCCCGGGGAGGTGGTGACCGCCTCGGATGGGGCGGGCAGGTGGCGTCGCTGCCTGTGGACGGGCCCCGGCTGCGCCCTGGCGCCCGACGGGCCGGTGATCGTTGTGGATCGCCCCGAACCGGCGGTGACGGTGGGGTTTGCGCTGACGAAGGGGGATCGTCCGGAGCGTGTGGTTCGTGGGCTGACTGAGGTGGGGGTGGACCGGGTGATCCCCCTCGTCGCCGCCCGGTCGGTGGTTCGCTGGGGGCCGGAGCGGGCGGAGGCTCACGTCGCAGGGCTGAGCAGGGTAGCCAGGGAGGCAGCGATGCAGTCGCGCCGCGCTTGGCTGCCCGAGGTGGTGCCCCTGGTCAGCGTGGGCGTCTTGTTGGCGGGCAACGTGAGGCTGGCCGGGGTGGGCGTGCTGGACAGGGTTGCACTGGCTCAGCCGGGGGGCGCTCCGCCCTCGCTGGATCGACCCTGCATCCTGGTAGGGCCCGAGGGGGGTTGGGACGCCTCAGAGCTGGCAGATGGGCTCGCCTTGATCGGTCTCGGCCCGAGCATCATGCGCGCCGAGACTGCGGCGGTGGCTGCCGGAACCATCCTGTGCGCCCTGCGTGCGGGGATCGTGAGCACAAGCACTCCACGCAGCTGACCTTGCGGAAAGTTCGTCTCGATTGTTCCCGAGCGGGGTGACCTGCAGGTCGACCCAGGCTGGCCCACAATTGCGCTGATGCCCTTCGCTGACGATCGGGGAGAGCCGCGCGCCTCGGTGGGGCTCGCCGCCTACCGTGGGCGTCGCCGTCGGGTTCGGCGATTGCGCTGGGTGGCGCGGAGTTCGGTGCTGGTTGGCCTGTGCGTCGCGGTGGTGCTGGCTCTCACCCGATTCGCCTTCCAGTTCTACGCAGTGCCGTCAGCATCGATGCTGCCCACGCTTGCCGTGGCGGGTCGCATCTGGGCCCAGAAGATTGGCATCAACGTGGAGCACCTGAGTGCTGGTACCATCGTGGTCTTCAAACGCCCCCCCACCGACCACCTTGACCCCAACATCGCCGATGTGGTCAAGCGGATCGTGGCGGTTCCCGGAGACGTGGTCAGCTCGGCCGGTGGCCATCTCTTGGTTGACGGACAGGTGGTCCGGGAGCCGTACCTGCGACCCGGCACAGCCACGACCGGGGTCGTCAGCCAGGTAGTCCCTCCCGGTGACTACTTCGTGATGGGCGACAACCGGGGCAACTCCTATGACAGCAGGTTCTTCGGGCCCATCCCAGCCACCTCGATAGTCGGGAAGGTGGTTGCCCAGGTCTGGCCTCCGTCAGAGCTCCGGGCCTTCTGAGGGTCGCCCGGTCACTCGCCAAAGTCGCCGAAGTCCCATCGGTCTGGCAAGCTGGAAGCATGTCTGGCGCGGATAGGGCTCACCTCGGCCCTGGGCGGAGCGGGGCGTCCCCCCGCTCCGGCCTGACCGCCCTGGCCGCGAGGGTCGCTGACGTCGCCCTCGAGGCCAGCGTGGTGGGCAGCTTCTCCGGCTTTGGCTACCGGGCTCGCCAGCGCATCTGGGACTGGCCGGCGGCCCCCGCCGGCTCGATGGACAAAGTCGTGGTCATGGTCACCGGGGCGACCTCGGGGATCGGCCGGACCGTAGCCAGCGCTCTTGCCAGTGCCGGGGCGACCGTGCTCGTGTCCGGACGGAGCCCGGACAAGGTCGGCTCGGTCGTGGCCGAGATCACCGGCGCGGGAGGGCGGGCTCTGGGGGAGGTGGCTGACCTGGCATCCTTGCGGGCGAGCCGGGAGATGGCCCTGCGGGTCGCCGCCGCGCACCCCCGCCTGGATGTGCTCATCCACTGCGCGGGCGGGCTGGGCCGCTCCCGGCAACGATCCGTCGATGGTTACGAGCTGACCGTGGCCACCCAGGTCCTAGCGCCATTCCTGATCACCAGGGAGCTGAGCGCCACGCTTGTGGCGGGCGCGCCGTCGAGGGTGATCACGGTGACCTCCGGTGGGGCATACGCGTCCCGCTTGTCGCTGGCCGCCCTGCAGAGCCCGCCGGAGCCGTACCGGGGGGCGGCGGTCTACTCACAGGCCAAAAGGGCACAGATAGTGCTGGCGGGGGAGTGGGGGCGCCACCTGGCTCCCTTGGGCGTGGCGGTGCACGTGATGCATCCCGGCTGGGTGGACACGCCCGGGCTGGTGTTGGGGATGCCCCGGTTTCACCGCTCGATGCGCCCGCTTCTACGCACCCCGCAGGAGGGAGCCGACACGGTGTGCTGGCTGGCCAGCGCGGCGCCCGAGCTGCTCGGCACCGGGCAGCTCTGGGCAGACCGGCGGCCCCGCAGCCCCTACCACCTGCCGAGGACACGCGAGGCCCCCGCAGAGCGGGAGGCCCTGTGGGAGTGGTGCGAGCGGCAAACCCACTAGCCTTCCAGGTGCCATCCTTTATATCTCTCCGATCTCGGGGAACGGTGCCAGTTGCACCACAAGGGAGTTCCCGTGGCTTATCCCGACGACCTATGGAGTGCGGTGGCAGAGGTCTCCGGGATCCTGCTCTCTGCCGAGAGCCTCGAGACGACGCTGGCGCGGGTGGCCGACCTGGCGGTGCGCTGCATCGCCGGATGCGACGCGGTGGGGGTGACGCTGTTCGTGAACGGCAAGGCCACCACCAGGGCGGCGACGGGCGGGCTCGCCTACGAGGTCGACCACTACCAATACGATGTCGGCGACGGGCCGTGCCTGTCTACGGCAATGGACAGCGAGGTGCACGAGATCGAGGACATGTCCGCATCGTCGCGCTGGCAGGCCTTTTGCCGCCACGCCGCCGAGCGGGGGATCAACTCGTCGGTCTCGTTCCCCCTGGTGGTCCGCGGGGAGTCGCTCGGAGCCCTCAACTTCTACTCCCGCAGGGCCGGCGCGTTCACCGATGGCGACTGGGAGGTTCCGTTGGCCTTCGCGGCCCAGGCGGCAGTGGCGCTGGCGAACGCCGAGGCCTATGCGGCCAGCGTGGCGCTGGCAGCTCAGCTGCGCGAGGCGCTGGCCTCACGGGGAGTGATCGATCAGGCCAAAGGGATCCTGATGGCCCAGCAGGGATGGGGGGAGCACGACGCCTTCGTGGCGCTCAAGGCGATATCCAGCCGGCGCAACCTCAAGCTCCACCAGGTTGCTACGGAGATTGTTGCCTCTGCGACATCGGGTGAGGGGACCGTGGCGGAGAATGGCCTGGGCGAGCCCTCGGCCCTGACGTAGGCAGACGTAGGCACTCAGCCGCTCTCTGCGACCGGCGCTTGGGCGGCCGCCCGAGCGGCGATCTCGGCCACAACGTCGGCGTTGGCCAGGGCGGTCACGTCGCCGAGCTGGCGGGACTCGGAGACGTCGCGCAGCAGCCGGCGCATGATCTTGCCGGAGCGGGTCTTGGGCAGCTCGTCGGTGAACACGATCGACGCCGGCCGGGCGATCTTGCCAATCTTGCTCGCCACATGTGATCGCAGTGCCACCACCAGCGCCTCGTTCCCGACCACCGGCTCGCCCGTCTCACGATCCACTGGGCGCAACGTGACAAAGGCAGCAATTGCCTGGCCCGTCGTCTCGTCCGCCCGCCCGATCACCGCGGCCTCGGCGACGGCCGGGTGGTCCACCAGGGCCGACTCCACCTCCAACGTCGAGATACGATGCCCAGATACGTTCATCACGTCGTCGACCCGGCCGAGCAGCCAGTAATAGCCCTCGGTGTCCCGCTTGGCCCCGTCCCCCGCAAAATACACCCACTTGCCCGACGCCGGGTCCGAGAACCGGCTCCAGTAGGTCTCCACGAAACGATCATCGTCGCCGTACAAGGTCCGCAACATGCCCGGCCAGGGCCGGGTGAGCACCAGGTAGCCGCCTCCTCCGAGCGGAACCGACTTGCCGGCAGAGTCCACCACGTCGGCAAAGATCCCCGGCAGGCAGAACGTAGCCGATCCCGGCTTGAGCGTCGTGACCCCAGGCAGCGCAGAGATCATCATGTTGCCGGTCTCGGTCTGCCACCAGGTGTCGACCACCGGGCAGCGGTCCCCGCCAATGTGGGTGCGGTACCACATCCAGGCCTCGGGGTTGATCGGCTCGCCCACGGTGCCGATCACCCGCAACGACGAAAGGTCGTGGCGCGCCGGGTACTGGGTGCCCCAGCGCATCATGGTCCGGATAGCGGTCGGTGCCATGTAGCACTGGGTGACCCCGTAGCGCTCCACTATCTCCCAGAATCGGTCCTTGTCCGGGTAGCTCGGCACTCCCTCGAACATGACGCTGGTGGCGCCGTTGGCGAGCGGTCCGTACACGATGTAGGAGTGCCCGGTGACCCAGCCGATGTCGGCGGCGCACCAGTACACGTCGGTCTCCGGGCGCAGGTCGAAGACCAGCCGGTGGGTGGTCGCCACCCCGGTCAGGTATCCGCCGCAGGTGTGCACGATCCCCTTGGGGCGCCCGGTGGTCCCCGAGGTGTACAGCAGGTACAAGATGTCCTCGGCGTCCATCTGCTCCGCCGGGCACTCCGCCGCCTGCGAAGCGACCAGCTCGTGATACCAGTGGTCCCGACCGGCGACCATGTCGATGAGATCGCCTGTCCGGCGCACCACCACCACCGACTCCACCGAAGGCGCACCCGCCAGGGCCGCATCCGCGAATCGCTTCAGCTCCACCACCGCCCCGGCCCGCAGCGACCCGTCGCAGGTGATAAGCGCCTTGCACGCCGAATCGTTGATCCGATCGCGCAGCGCCTCGGCCGAGAACCCCCCGAACACCACCGAGTGCGGTGCCCCCACTCGCGCGCACGCCAGCAGAGCGACGGGCAGCTCGGGCACCATCCCCATGTATATGGCCACCCGGTCGCCCTTGCGGATCCCGAGCGACCGCAGGGCGTTGGCCAGCCGGCAGACCTCGGCGTGCAGCCCGGCGTAGGTGATGGTTCGGGTGTCGCCTGGCTCGCCCTCCCAGTGCAGCGCCACCCGGTCACCGTGGGTGGCCAGGTGGCGGTCCAGGCAGGACTCGGTGACGTTCAGCCGCCCGCCCACGAACCAGCGGGCGAAGGGGGCGTTGGTCCAGTCGAGCACCTGGTCCCAGCCCCGCCGCCAGTGTAGCCGACCGGCCTCAGCCGCCCACCAGGCTTCCGGGTCGGCCTCGGCCTCGGCGTAGATGTCCGGCGAGCCGCCCAGCCCGGGCGGGGGCGGGAAGCGGCGTTGCTCGTCGAAGAGCGCCTCGATCGTGGTTTCGGCCATGGGCGCCAGGCTATTGGAGGAATCGAGCCTGTGCTCCGCAGCCGCCGTGCCCACTCGATTACCCGCCCGAACGCGGGTCGGCCCCAAGTAGCCGTGAGGCTCGCGCCCCCCGGGCTCCTCGGGGCCAGACCGCGGGTTGGTATCGGCCTTGACGAGGCTGGCACCCCATCGTTCACCGAACTACCCTGACCCCAGCGACCTCGCCATCCCGGCTGCTCTGGAGAACTGGAAGCCTTGCGACCCCCTGCTCCCCGGCCCCCGTTTGGCTGCGTCGACTGAAGCTGGACTTAGTGTACCCCAGCCTCGCGGGCCTGTCAAGAGGCGAATTTTTTGCCACGCGCAACCACTTCGTAACCCGGCACGTGCCGTTGGGTTGGTGGATGACCCACGTAGCTTGTGCGGAACGGAGCCGGCTGCTGCATCCTGACTAGGGTGGCCCGGCGATGCTGACCAGCTTTGGGCAGGGCCGGATCTTCGGCTCCCGGACCGGCTCGGGCGCAGCCTGGGTGCTGGCCCTTCACGGGTGGCGGCGAACCCACCTGGACTTCGATGCGGTCCTCGGGGTGGGACGGGACGAGCTCGATGCCGTCGCGCTCGACCTTCCGGGCTTTGGCACCACGCCGCCGCCCCCGGAGGCCTGGGGCTCGGCCGGGTACGCCAGTGCTGTGGCTCCCGTGCTGGCGGACCTGGTGGCCGAAGCTGGGCGGCCGGCGGTGGTGCTGGGACACTCTTTCGGTGGGCGGGTTGCGCTCCGGCTGGGGCTGGGATGGCCAGAGCTGGTGGGGGCGCTGGTGCTCAGCGGGGTTCCTCACCTCGGGGAAGTGGGCACGGAGGTCCCGCGAACGGCGGCAACATTTCGCCTCGGAAGGGCGCTGCACCGGAGGGGGCTGCTCGGTGAGCCCACCATGGACAAGCTCCGGGATCGCTACGGGTCCGCCGACTACCGGGCTGCGGATGGGGTCATGCGAGGCGTGCTGGTGCGGGCGGTGAATGAGCGCTACGAGTCCTCGCTGGACGCCCTGGCCGGGCCGGTCGAGCTGGTGTGGGGGGAGGCTGACCTTGTCGCCCCGCTGGCCGGCGCGCAGCGGGCCGTCGAGCGGCTGGGTGTGCGGGGGCGGCTGAGCGTGTGCCCCGGGGTGGGCCACCTCACGGTCCTGGAGGCGCCCGAAGCGCTGCGCCAGGCGCTCGAGCGACACCGGCCTTGCTGAGCTCCCAGCTGTGGGTGGCGGTGGCGGCTGGGGTGGTGGGGTCGGTCCTGGCCGGCCTGCGATATCTGAGGGTGGCTCAGCGGGAGCACTACCTGGCCGGATCGTCGATGCGCTTTGCCTGGCGGTGGTGGGCTGGATCGGGGCTCAATCGGGCTCTCTGGGCTCTTGGGGCTGTTGGGGTGGTCGCGTCGGGCTTCGAGCCGGCGGTCACGGCGCTCCCGGCGGCTGTGGTGGGGGTCGGGCCGGTCGGCCTCGGCCTGCGGGGGCGCACCTCCAAGCTGTGCTGGACTGGTCGCCTGCGCAGGCTGGCGCTGGTTGGGGGCTCGCTCCAGGCCGCGGCGCTGGCGGGCTCGGTGCTGGTGGGGGTGTTCGCCGGAGCCGGCGCCGGCGGTGGAGCGGCGCTCGTGGGCGTGGTGGTGCTGGCGGTGCCGGCAGTGATGGATCTGGCCTGCTTGCTGGCGGCGCCCCTGGAGCGACGGCTTGTGGCGCCGTTCGTGGCTTCAGCTACGGCGCGCCTGGCCAGCGTGGGGCCGGTGGTGGTGGGGATCACCGGGTCGTTCGGCAAGACCAGCACCAAGGGATATGTCGCTCACCTGCTCGGGGGATCGCTGAGCGTGCTGGCCAGCCCGGCCAGCTACAACAATCGGGCAGGGCTGGCCAGGGCGATCAACGAGTCGCTGGCGCCGGGGACCGAGGTGTTCGTCGCCGAGATGGGCACCTACGGGCCAGGGGAGATCGCCGAGCTGTGCTCGTGGGTCCAGCCCTCGGTGGCGGTCATCACGGCCATCGGGCCGGTTCACCTGGAGCGGATGAGGACCGAGGAGGCCATCCTGGCGGCCAAGTCGGAGATCCTGGTCGACGGGGCCGTCGCGGTGCTGAACGTGGACTCGCCGGCGCTGGCCGCGCTGGCCGAGGCTCAGGCGGCTTCGGGCCGGCGCGTCTGGCGTTGCTCGGCGCTGGACCCTGATGCCGACGTATGGGTGGGGTCCGGGGTGAGGGTGAGGGGGGAGGTGTTGTCCGGGTCGCCTCCGGCGGGCGCTCCTGCGACCAACGTGGCTTGTGCGGTGGCGGTGGCACTCGAGCTGGGGGTACCTCCGGAGGTGGTCGGCCGGTTGCTCGCCACCTTGCCTACGGCGCCCAACCGGCTCTCCCGGCGTGTCGCCGACGGTGGTTTCGTCATCCTCGACGACACCTACAACTCGAACCCGGCCGGAGCTGCCCTGGCGCTGGAGGCGCTGGCAGGATGCGGCCAGAACGAGGGCCTGCGGGTCATGGTGACGCCGGGGATGGTCGAGCTGGGGAATCGCCAGGCAAAGGAGAACGCGGCGTTGGCACAACGGGCGGCGACGGTGGTCACCCACATGGTGGTGGTGGGGCGCACCAACCGACGGGCGCTGCTTGCCGGGCTCCTGGCCGAGCCGGACAGTTTGGATGTGGTGGTCGTTCGTACCCGGGAGGAGGCCGTATCCTGGGTGAGGGAGCACCTTGGCCCCGGGGACGCGGTCCTGTACGAGAACGACCTGCCGGACCACTATCCCTGAGCCATTACCACCAGGTGGTAGTATGTCTGGTATGGCGCGCAGCTCGTTGGTCGGGAGCGTTTGCGTCGTCGTGTGGGTCGCGCGCTTCCGCAGACCATGAAGGCGCTGCTCCGGGCGCTCTCGGCGGCCGTGGACTGTGACAGCGGTGCCTGATCGGACCGATGGTGGTTGCGTAGGAGTCGCGTTTGGGGGGCCGTCGCCCGAGCACGACGTAAGCGTGCTCACCGGGCTGCAGGTGGCCAGGGCGCTGGGCGCTGTTGGCGGGTCGACCATCAGGGCGCTGTACTGGGCGCGGACGGGCGATTGGTTCGAGGTCGAGCCGGGACTGGAGGGGAAGGCGTTCGCTGACGGGTTGCCCAGGGGGGCTGCGCCGTTGCGCCTGGTTGCGTGTCCCGGCGGCGGGTTCGTGACTGCCAAGGGTGGCGTGCTGGGCAAGGAGCGCCGGGTCGAGGTCGAGGTGGTCGTCAACTGCTGTCACGGTGGTCCCGGCGAGGACGGCACCCTCCAGGGTTCGCTGGACCTGGCGGGGCTCTCCTACACCGGGCCCGCCGCAGCCGGGGCGGCGCTCGGGATGGACAAGGCGGCCTTCGGGTCGGTGGTGGGCGCGGCTGGCTTGCCCTGCCTGCCCCGCGCCCTGCTGGAGGTTGACGGGTCTGACCCCGCCTTTTCTGGTCCCTATATTGTCAAGCCACGATACGGGGGCTCTTCGATCGGGATCGACGTGGTCGCTGATCTGGCCACCGCCCGGGCCAGGCTGGGGGCCAACGGCCACCTTCGCTGCGGGGCGGTGATCGAGCCGTACCGCCCCGACCTTTGGGACCTGCAGGTGGCGATGCGCTCCTGGCCGAGCCTTGAGCTGTCGGCCGTCGAACGCCCCCTGCGCTCGACGGTCTCGGCGGAGATCCTAACTTACGCCGACAAATACGTGGGCGCCGAGGGGATGGCGAGCGCCCCCCGGGAGCTTCCGGCTGCTCTCGCGGCCGATGTGGAGGAGCGCTTGCGGAGCGCCGCGGCCCGAGTCGCCGGGCTGGTGGGCTTGCGCGGGGTGGCCAGGCTCGACTTCCTGGCCGACGAGCACCAGCTCTATGTGAACGAGGTGAACACCATCCCTGGTTCCCTGGCCCGCTACTTGTGGGTGGAGCCGATGGTGTCGTTTGGTGAGCTGCTGGCCGACCTGGTGGCTGAGGCTCGGGCTCGTCCCGCCACTGCCTGGACCACCGCAGGCGCGGATGGCTCGGTGCTGCGCTCGGCTGGCACCATTGCCTCCAAGCTCGGCTGAGCCGGGTGTTGGGGCGCGCCCAGATGGACATGGCTTTGAGGCGTTCGCCGGCCCGGCCGCACGGGACCGTCCCCGGCTGATCGCTACGATCTCGCGGGTGGCATACCCGACCCGGCTGCTCGGCGATGGGGAGGACTTGGTGGCCGAGATCCGGCCGCACTGGTCGTTCATGCTGGGTCCCATGGTGACCGTCGTGCTGGCGGTGGCTGCGGCCATTGCCAGCTTTGTCGTACCCGTGGTTCCCGTGCTCGTGCGGTACGTGCTCCTCGGGGCGATCCTGGCGTCGCTGCTCTGGTTGGGCGCCCGCTACGCCCGCTGGACGACCACGAGCTTTGTCGTGACCTCCGAGAGGGTGGTGCTGCGCAGCGGCGTGCTCGCGCGGCGGGGCCGGGAGATCCTGCTGCGCCGGTTGAACGATCTCTCCTACACTCAATCGATCCTGGAGCGGATGCTGGGTTGTGGGAGCTTGGTGATCGAGTCGGGTGGGGAGCACGGAACCGAGGCAGTGCCCCGCGTGCCCCGTCCCTACGAGGTCCAGCGGCTCATCAACGACCAGGTGGCTCGCGCGTACGCCGCCCCTCCCAGTGCCGCTACCCGCAGCTCGGAGGTGTCCATACCTGAGCAGATCGAGAAGCTGTACGCGCTGCACCGGCGGGGGATCATCACCACGGCCGAGATGCAGCTAAAGCGGTCTCAGCTCCTGGATCGCTGGTGAGAGATGGGTCGTTCTCGCTACCTGGCCTGGGTGGCGGCCCTGGCTGTGGTGGCGGCAAGCTGCGGTAATGCACCTCCGAGTGGGTTCTCGAGCGGGGTCTCGGCGCCGGGCGTCACGGCCACAACCATCAAGGTGGGAGGCCTGGCTGCGGTGACCGGTCCTCTCGGCAACCAATACTCGCCCGCATTCGCCGGGGCGAAGGCTTACTTCGACATGGTGAACGCGGCGGGGGGGGTGCATGGACGCCAGATCGAGATGGTGGCAGAGCTGGACGACCAGACCGATCCGGCCACGGATGTCTCCCAGGCTCGGGCCTTGGTGCAGAGCTACAAAGTGTTCGCGGTCGTGCCGGTGGCCTCGCCGGTGTTCAGCGCAGGCTCATACCTGGCTGCTCAAGGGATGCCAACCTTCGGCTACAACATCAACCCGGCCCAGTGGGAGGCCGGGCCTTCAATGTTTGGCCAGGACGGCTCCTACCTCGACCCGAGCGGTCTGGACGTGGCCGGGCCGTTTCTGGCCAAGCAGCTCCGCATCAGCACAGTTGCCGTGCTGTCCTATGCAATACCGCAGTCCGCCCAGTGCGCGGCTGGGCAAGCGGCCTCTTTCAGGCGATTTGGCTTTGACGTGGCGTTGGTGGACTCGAGCCTTCCGATAGGCGTGTTCGACGTGAGCGCCGATATCGCCCGGATCGCGGCTGCCCATGTAGGCCTGGTGGTCATGTGCATGGATCCCACGGGCGACCAAGCGGTCTCCTCGGCGCTGCACCGGGCGGGGCTCACCAGCGTGGCGCAGTACTGGCTCGATGGCTACGACCAATCCAGCCTGGCCAGCTTCCGCAGCCAGTACGAGGGGGTATACCTGTCCCCAAGCTATGTTCCCTTCCAGGAGGCTTTAGCCTCGCCTGGCCTGCGGCAGTACTTGTCGCAGGTTTCGGGTGCTCAGGTTGGCGAGGCGTCCCTGGCCGGCTGGATCAGCGCGGCCATGTTCGTCCGGGGCTTGAAGCTGGCCGGGAGGGACCTCACCCGGGCGAAGCTGGTAGCCGCGGTGAACTCCCTGACCAGCTTCACCGCGGATGGGATCGAGCCACCCGTGAACTGGCACGAGGACCACACCGGCCCAGGTACCTACAATTGCAGTGCGTGGGTGCAGGTGCGCAAGGGCGCCTTCGTACCGGTGTTCCACCAGCCCTTCGTCTGCATCCGCAACGACGCTTCGACTCTCGCCCAGCTCGCCAACCAGCCCGTGACGTAGTGCTCGCACACACCATCGTCGCGGGCATCCCGTTTGGCTGTGTGTACGCCCTGGTCGGGTTGGGACTGGTGATCACTTACCGAGCTGCGGGCGTGTTCAACTTCGCCTTCGGGGCTCAGGCGTACCTTTCGGCCGCGGTGTTCTACTCCACGGTTCACACTGCGCGGTGGCCGGTTTGGGCGGGGGGCCTGGTTGCGATCGTCGTGTCTGGAGTGGGCGTCGGTTTGGTGCTGGACAGGGGCCTGTTCCGGTACCTGCGGTCGGCTTCGGTGATGGTGAAGCTGGTGGTGAGCCTGGGGTTGTTGGTCGCGATCCCGGCTGTGGTGCAGTCCACCGGCTTTGGGAGTGGGACCAAGCTGGCTCCCCCCGATCTGGGGCCCACGCCGGCGGTGCTGCTGGGTGGACCCGGTGCGCTGCTCGACACCAACCAGCTGGCGGTGATCGTGGCCACGGTTGTCATAGCTGGGGGGCTGAGCGGCCTGTTTCGCTGGACAAACTTTGGGTTGCGGTTGCGGGCGGTGGTGGAGAGCCCCCGTCTGGCCCAGCTCGCTGGGGTCAACGCCGAGGCGGTGGGCTCGGGGGCGTGGGTCGTGTCCAGCATCATCGCCGGCTTGGCAGGGGTGCTGCTGGCTCCCCTGTATGGCGAGGTCCAAGCGATGGACTTCGACACCCTGGTGGTGGCGGCGATCGCTGCAGCTGTCGTTGGGGGGCTGTCCAGCTTTTCGCTGACCGTGGCAGGCGGGCTGCTCCTGGGAATAGGCCAGGACCTGATCACGGCCTACTTACCACTAGGGAGCACTTTCACCCAGAGCCTGCGGCCCTCGCTGCCGTTCATCCTGTTGGTGCTGGTGCTGGTTGTGGCGGGTCCGCGTCTCAGCCAGCGTCGGACTGGAGGTGATCCGATGGCGGGCGTCGACCCACCCCCGGATATGGCCACCCGAGGCGGAGCGGAGGGTTCGGCCGGGGGTTGGCGCCAGGTGGGACTCGGCCTCCTCGCCGGCGCCGCGGTGGTGGGGGTGGGTCTGGTCGTGTTGCCCCAGTACTGGCTGTTCCTGGCCAGCGAGTGCGCGGCGCTGGCGGTGGTGTACTGCTCGTTCACCGTGCTCACAGGGATGGGAGGGCAGCTCTCGCTGTGCCAGGCCGAGCTCGCGGGGGTGGGGGCTTTTGCTGCGGGTCAGCTGGCCATCCACGACAACTTGTCGGTCATCGCCGGGCTGGCAGTGGGTTTCGGCCTGGCTCTGGTGCTGGGGCTGGTCGTGGCCATTCCAGCGCTTCGGGTCAGCGGGCTCTATCTGGCCCTGGCCACCTTTGCCTTTGGGCTGCTCATCGACAATATCGGATTCAGCCCCAGCTGGTCGGGAAACGGGACCAGCGGCATCTTGGTGCCGCGGCCGCTGATTGGCCCGGTGAGCTTCAACGCGACCCGGCCGTTTTTTGTGCTTACCGTGGTGGTGTTGGCGATCGTGGCGACCGGCGTGGCCTGGCTGCGCCACAGCACTGCTGGCCAGTACCTGGGCGCGGTACGGGGGAGCGAGCTGGCCGCAGCGTCGGTGGGGATCAATGTCCGGCGGGTGAAGGTGGTGGCATTTGGCTTAGCAGCGGGCATCGCCGGGCTCGGGGGCGCTCTGTACGGGTCCACCCTGGGGGCGGTGAGCGCTTCCAACTTCACGTTCTATCAGAGCTTGTTCTGGCTGGTCATCGTGGCTATAACCGGAGTGCGTACGGTCGGTGGGGCGGTGGCGGCCGGGGTGGCGGTGGTGGTGGTCCCTCAGCTGCTCTCGCTTGAGGGGGGAGGGCTGGCATCGCTCGGCGCGGTCATCTTTGGCTTCGGGGCCCTCACCTACATCCGTCACCCCGAGGGGCTGGTTGTGTGGCTGCATCGCCGGAGTATGGACGTGCTCCAACGGCGGCGGCGGGCGGCGTGACAGGATCCGGCCTGCCCCGGCTCCGGGCTGAGGAGCTGGCCAAGCGTTTCGGAGGAGTCGTGGCGCTGGACGGCGTCGAGCTGTGTGTGGAGCCCGGGGAGGTGGTTGGGCTCCTGGGTCCGAATGGGGCCGGCAAGACAACCCTGTTCAACTGCCTGCTGGGCGTCGAGCGCCCAGATCGGGGGACCGTGTGGGTGGACGGCGTCGACGTGACCCGACTCGCGGTATTCGAGCGAGCCAGACTGGGAATGGCACGAACCTTCCAGCGGGTGGAGCTGTTTGCGGAGCTGACAGTGCGCCAGCATCTGGCGGTTGCCGCCCGAGCCCGGAGCCGGGGGGGCCGGATGCTGGGTCCCTCCGGACCGCTGGCCGATGAGGTCGACCTGGTCGAATCGATTCTTTCGCGCCTGGGCCTGGAAGGCGACGCCGATGTGCCTGCCGCTTCTCTCAGCCTTGGCCGCACCCGCCTGGTGGAGCTGGGCCGGGCCCTTGCGACCGGGCCGTCGGTGATCCTGGCTGACGAGCCGTCGTCGGGCCTCGACGACCAGGAGCGCTCGACCCTCGCCCGCACCCTGCCCTCGGTCACCGAACAAGGCATCGCTGTGCTGCTCATCGAGCACGACCTGGACCTGGTGCTCGAGGTGACGACTCGCGTCTACGTCCTGGAGGCTGGAAGGGTGATCGCGTCGGGGTCGACGGAGGAGGTCCTGGAGGACCCCGTCGTGACCCGGGCCTACGGGCGAGCACGTTCCAAGTGAGCGGCGAAGGTCAAGTGAGCGGCGAAGGTCAAGTGAGCGGCGAAGGTCAAGTGAGCGGCGAACGAAGCTCCTTTCCGGGTCCGCACGAGCCTCTCGATGGCGCGCCGATTCTCGAGATGGTCCGGGTGAGCGCCGGATACGGAAGGTTCCGAGTGCTGTTCGACGTGTCGCTGCAAGTGACCGAGGGGTCCAGCCTGGCGGTCATCGGCCCCAATGGGGCGGGCAAGACCACGCTGGCGAGGGTCTGCTCGGCCCTGGTCCGCCCGAGCTCGGGCTCGGTGCGTTTTGCCGGCGGGGACATCGCCGGGCTCTCGCCCAACGACCTGGCCCTTGCCGGCCTGGTGCATGTCCCGGAGGGCCGGGCCGTGTTCGGGTCGCTTACGGTCGAGGAGAACCTGGTGCTCCCGTTCCGCCAGGAGATGAGCCGACCGGCGGTTGCGGCCGCCTTGGAGGAAACCTATCGTGAGTTCCCCCGCCTTTGCGAACGGCGGCGCCAGCTTGCAGGGACGCTGTCGGGGGGCGAGCAGCGCTTGTTGTCGTTGGCCCGGGTCCTCACCAGGCCCCCGAGGCTGCTGATCGTGGACGAGCCGACCCTCGGGCTGGACCCAGGGATGGTGGAGGAGGTCCGTCGGGTGCTTGCCAGGGTCGCCGGGACCCTCGTGGTGGTCGAGCAGCGAGCCGAGCGGGTGGTTGGGATCACCGAGCAGGTGGTGACCATGCACCACGGTCGGCTTGGGGTTACGTGAGGCTCAGGTGGGGCAGGTCGCCCCGGCTAGGGTCACAAGCCCGCAGAAGGTGGCGCTGCTGACCAGCCACTTGCCTCCCACCTCGACGGCCGCACCGGTCAGGCCAGACTTCAACACGCCAGCACTGTCCTTGAGGGAGTAGGTGACCTCGGCCGCGGTGGCGCCTGTGGCCTTGATGCTCTGGACTGTGGCCATGGCTCCGGGAGGGAGGAGAGAGGTGAGGGAACTGATCACCGAAGAGTACTTGGTGCCATCTTGAAGCAGGGTGAGGCGGGTGGCCTCAGGGGTGGAGTAGTCGAAGAACTTGGTCCAGGTGGTCGTGATGGCGGCGTTGGTCTGGGCCGACGCGACTGGGATCGTGGTGGTGGTCGACTTCACGGTGGTTTTGGGGCTCGGCCCACCGCAGCCAGCGGCCACCAGTCCGAGGACTGCGGCCATGCCCGTTCCGAAAACTCGAGCTCGCATGTTCCGTCCCCCTTTCATCTACTCAGTGTAGCTCTCCCGGCCCACGCTGGGAGCGGTTGATCTCGGCCACGGCGGCGGCGGCGTTTCCCCAGCCCTCGATCGACGTGTCCTTTCCTGGTTCCAGGGCCTTGTACACCTCGAAGAAGTGGCGGATCTCGTCCAGCAGGAACGGCGCCAGGTCGTCGATGTCCATGATCCCCCGCCACCTGGGATCCTTGGAGGGGACCGCCAGGATCTTGGCGTCGACCCCCTTCTCGTCGGCCATGCGGAATATGCCCACCGGTCTGGCCCACATGTGGCACCCGGGAAAGGTCGACTCGTCCATGAGCACCAAGATGTCCAATGGGTCCCCGTCGTCGGCGAGGGTCTCGGGGATGTAGCCGTAGTCGGCGGGGTACTGGGTGGCGGTGAACAGCATCCGGTCCAGCCAGATGAGCCCGGTGTCGTGGTCCACCTCATACTTGTTGCGCGATCCCTTGGGTATCTCGATGATTGCCTCGACTTCCATACCAGCCATGGTACGGCCTCAGGGGCTGGATGAGAAAGGGGCGCACTGCCGGGTGAGTGCGTGGATCAGGCTGGACTCGGGAATCTGGTCGCTGGTCTCGCTGAGGGTGGTCACCAATGGATCCCAGGAGGGGTTCCTGGCGGCGGCAAGACCTGCTGGGGCGAGCGCCAGGCGAAGCTGCGTGAGCGCCGCCGCGCGATCGGATGTCGCAACCTGGTGGCTCGCCGCATGCTGGGAGCTGTCGAACAACACAATTGACTTGGCGACGTATCCGCAGGCTGTGCGAGCCAAGGCCACGGAGCTGGTCCCGCTCTGCCCGCATCCGCTGAGCAGCGCCCCGGCGCTCAGGCCAGCCAGCAGGGCAACCCTGCCCAACCGCCCTCGGCTTATGTGTGCAGCCAACCGGGTGCGGCTTCGAGGAGGTAGCGGCTCACCGCCAGGGCCTTGTCGAAGGTCCCGCAGAGCAGCTCCTCGCCGGCGAGCACCCGAGCAAGTGAGATTCGCTGGTGCGCGGTAACACCCAGGCGGCGCTCGGGGGCGTCGGTAGCCGAGGCGAACGAGTCGATGGCCGAGACCTCGAGGGGCAACGCCATCCCACCCACGCCCGCCAGGTCGATGGCCAACCGCAACAGGTCGGGGCCGTCGGGCAAGGGGGGCAGGCCCCAGGTGAAGATGAGCGGGAAGTGGAACTCGTCGGGGGGGTCGTCGTCGTCGGGCAGGTCTATGACCGCATCCTCGAAAGCCAAGAGCACTCGCGGGTCCACTTCGAGCGCCAGGTGCAGGTCCAGCGGACCGCCGCACCCCTCTTCTGGGTGGAGGTCGACCTCCCAGACTTGCCGGAGGGAGTAGGTCTCGACGAAGTGGCGCTCGTCGTGGACGTGGAACCCGTGGTCCACAGCGTGCTCCTTGAGCTCCGCAACATATCCGGCTACATCGATCACTGCCACGGCAGGGAGCCTAACGGTCCATCCCTGGCTACGGTTGGAGCCATGTCCCCCAGCCATGGCGATCTGCTGGGCATCCTCCACCGTGCGGCCGACGCGATCGTCAGCGCCTTGGCGGGTCTTGACGACTGGGGTCTGGCTGGGACCCGCCCAGGTCAGCACCGAAGTGACCTGGTAGCCGATGCCGCAGCGGTGGCCGTTCTGGACCAAGCTGGTCTGGGCGTGCTGAGCGAGGAGTCCGGCCGCCACGGACCGGACCGGCTGGTAACGGTGGTCCTGGACCCGGTTGACGGGTCAACCAACGCATCGAGAGGGCTTCCGTTCTATGCCGCCAGCCTGTGCGCGCTTGACGCCGAGGGTCCGCTAGCTGCCGTGGTTGCGCACCTGGCCGGAGGCCCCCGATATGAGGCCACCCGCGGGGGAGGCGCCCGCCGGGACGGCCGCCCAATCCGGCCTTCTGGATGCCGGAGGTTGGGTCGAGCCGTCGTGGGCATCAACGGCTGGCCTCCGGCGCATCTTGGGTGGGGCCAGTATCGGGCGCTCGGTTCTGCAGCACTCGAGCTGTGCGCGGTGGCGGAGGGCTCCCTGGATGCCTATTGCGATGTGAGTCGGGCGGGCCTGGCCCCTTGGGACTACCTCGGCGCAGTGCTCATATGCGCCGGGGCTGGTGCGGTGGTGAGCGCAGTCGATGAACGCTCACCGGAGCTCTGGCACGGCGAGCAGCGCCGCTCCCTGGTTGCGGCCGCCACGCACGAGCTGGCCGGAGCGCTCCTGGCTGCCCGGCGTGACCTTCTCTGAGCTGTGGGGGGTCCTTCTCCGAGCTGTGGCGTGACCTTCTCTGAGCTGTGGGGGGGTCCTTCTCCGAGCTGTGGAGGGTCCTGGTGCCCGGGGGCTTGTCTATCGGTCTTGGGGGGCCCTCGGGGCCTGTCCCCGAGCGGTGATAAATCGCTTGACGCCGGCATGGCGGCTGTGGTGGGATTGGGGCGACTGTAACAGGGCTGTTCCGGGTGTCAAAGGGAGGTGTCGATGCGCAACTACGTAGTCTCTGGCTCAGCGGCCACCATGCGATGGAGCGCATCCACCTGCCGGCCCATCCACGCTGGGCTCATTCTCAGCACGCGAGCGTCGGCACCGCTCGCCAACGACAAGGCAACGCGGCCGACGGGCCCGCCTGGATCTGGGGCTGGGTGACCAGCCCCCCAGCGCTTGGCCCAGAGGCCGCCGGATCTTCCGGCGGCCTTTCTTATTGCCCGAATTCAAACCGAACCACAAAGAAGGGAAGGCGACATGCTCGCCGCAGCGCAGGACCCGATAGCCGCGCAGGACCCGGATCTCTCCTGGGCTGAGGCCCGCTGCCGGGATGGAGCAGCCAGCATGGTCGGGCTGTTCTTCTCCGAGGAGATCGAGGATATCGCCAGGGCCAAGGCCATCTGCGCACGCTGCCCTCTGGCTGGTCCGTGCCTAAGGGGCGCGCTAGAGCGTCACGAACCCTGGGGCGTATGGGGAGGGCAGCTGTTTGCCGACGGCAGGGTCCTGGCTTTCAAGCGCAAGAGGGGCCGCCCACCCAAGGCCGCCCTGGCGGGAGGTTCCGAACCGGTGCGGCTGACCGCCTAGAAATTCTCTTGCCTGAGGTGTTTGAGCTACCGGGAAGCTGGGTAGAGGTAGGGCACCCCCAGCAGATGTCGGCGAGGTGGCGGTAGCTCAGGCTCCGCTACCTCGCCGGCACCGCTCAGCGAATGGCGCGGTGGGTCCGCGGGCATGGCGGTCCGGCGGGCGGAGGCGCATTCCTCAAGAAGGGTCTGGGTCAGCCACCTTGGCGTACCGGGCGAGGATCCGGTCGAGGCAGTCCCTCTCTATCAGGATGATCCCCATCCAGCGCTCGAGGGTCCGGGATCCCTTCTCGGTGAGCTCGTAAACCTGGCGGGGCGAGCCGGCGGTCGAGTCCGTGGTCCACGAGCGCAACAGCTCGTCGTGTTGGAGCTCGCCCAGTGCCCGGTAGATGGCGGGTCGGGACACCGGCCCGTAGCCCAGGCTCAGCAAGGCATCCACCAGCCGGTACCCGTGGCGGGGCTCCTCGGCGAGCATGAGCAGGATGGCCGGATACAGGAAGTGACGAGGCGGGGCCAGGTCGAACTTGGCCCGCGCTGGCGGCTGCCACTTGGGACTTGCCTGATCCTGACGCATGTTGGGTGGTTTCGTAGCGACTACCGCCCCCTGTGTGCGTTGGCCCGGTGGCCCAACGATCACCCATTGTAGCTATCCCCTTCGGAGCCGTCCAGTCCAGACGCGGGCGGGGGTGAATTGAAGCTGGGCCGCTAGGGTCGTACATGATGCCGCCCGCGTAGCTCGGGCGACCCGAGAGGAAGAAGGGGGGCGGAGACAGTGGAGCTTTTGGAACGCTCAGAGGGGCTGGGTCCGCTGGCTGACGACCTGGCGTCGACGTCGCTGGCGCTGGCCCGACGCTTCGCCGCTGGCGCCACGATGTGGTGTGTCGCGCCAGAGTGGCCGCCGCACGCGCAGCACGTAGCGGTCGAGTTCGTGCATCCGGTGATCATGGGCAAGCGCGCCCTGCCCGCAGCGATCGTCGAGGGCAGTGACCTGATCCGTGGCCTGCGAGTGCTCTCGACGCCTGGGGATATCCTGCTGGCTGTCGCCACCGGAGCCGAGCCGAGCGTGGTCTCGACGATGCGCCGCGCCGGCGCGTGGGGCCTGACCACCGTTTGGGTGGGGGCTGGGGAGCGCCCGGTGCCGGGTTCTGCGGACCATGTGCTGTGGCTGGAAGGCGACGTGGCGGCTGCTGCGTACGCAGGCAGGTTTGTGCTGATGTATCACCTGCTATGGGAGCTCACCCATGTGTGCTTCGAGCACCCCGGGCTCTTGGAGCCGGGGCCCGACTGCACCGAGGAGGTCTGTGTCACCTGCTCGGACGAGGGCCGTCTGGCCGAGGTGGTGGTTGGGGGCGCGCCCGGCTACGTTCAGGTGCGCACGGCCAGGGGGATCGAGTCAGTGGATACCACCTTGATAGGCGATGCGCGCGCCGGAGACCTGCTGCTGGTCCACGCGGGCTCGGCGATCACGCTGGTCGAAGGGTCCGTGCTATGAGCGCCGGGGCGGCCGGGGCGGCTGGCGCGGCGGGGTCGGTGAACCGCCACGAGGGGACTGACTTTCTTTACCCGTTCATCGAGGCTGAGGAGCGGGAGTCGGCGCCGTTGCTGGTCGACCTGGCTGCTTCGGCCAACGGCAAGGCCGTGCAGAGCGCCCGATTGCGGGTGGCCACCCTGACGCAGGTGGGAGCTGAGCTGGACAGCGTGGCGCAAGCCATCGCGGATAGAGTTGGCGGGGGGGGC
The DNA here is from genome assembly GCA_039583695.1 of Acidimicrobiales bacterium. Classification (GTDB taxonomy): domain Bacteria; phylum Actinomycetota; class Acidimicrobiia; order Acidimicrobiales; family JAJPHD01; genus JAVKSL01. The sequence continues at coordinate 99,524 of JAVKSL010000001.1, forward strand.
CGGGTCTTCGCATTCGGCAACGGGGGCAGCTCGACGGACGCGGCGTCGTTCGCCGGACTCTTGGCGCATCCGCCCTGGGGTCGTCCGCTGCCTGCCCGCTCGCTGGTCGCCGACGAGTCGATCCTGACCGCCCTGGGGAACGACGTTGGCTTCGAGCTGGTCTTCTCCCGCCAGCTCATCGCCTACGCTCGTGCCGGTGACGTCGCGGTGGGCTTTTCGACCAGCGGCAACTCCGACAACGTGATCCGTGCATTTGGCGAGGCCAGGGGCCGTGGGATGCTGACAGTTGGTCTGGCGGGTTACGAAGGGGGACAGATGGCAGCATGCAAGCTCTTGGATCACTGCCTGGTGGTGCGCTCGGACAGCGTGCATCGCATCCAGGAGACACAGGCTGGCCTGGTCGCCTCTTTGTGGGCCCGGGTGCAGGTATGCCTCGGAGAGAGTCCCGCGCTGGGCTCGGCGTGGTCGGTGGCGTCGTGAGCGCGACGGTGCCCCAAGCCGGCGAGGTGAGCCCGCCCGATGCCCGCCCCGTGCCCGATGCAGCACCGAGCAGTCGGCCTGCCGCCGATGCCCGCCCCGTGGCCGATGCGGCACCGAGCAGTCGGCCTGCCGCCGCGGGCCGCCCCGGGCCCGATGCGGCACCGAGCAGTCGAGAGGAGGCCGTGCTCGAGAAGATCGAGCGGTTCCGGCGGCGACCGCCACGACTTCGAGACGAATACGTCACCCTCGCCCACGGTGCGGGTGGGAAGGCATCGGCCGCGCTGGTGGACGCGGTCTTCATCGAGGCCTTCGGGAGGCATCCCGAGTCACCGATGGAGGACGCGGCGCTGATGACCCTGCCGTCAGGCGATCGGATCGCCTTCAGCACCGACTCCTTCGTGGTCAAGCCCCGGCGCTTCCCCGGTGGTTCGATAGGTCACCTGGCTGTGCACGGGACGGTCAACGACCTGGCGGTCATGGGCGCCAGGCCCCAGTGGTTGTCCGCAGCCTTCGTCATCGAGGAGGGCTTTCCGGTGGCGGAGCTCAAGGCGATCGTCGCGGACATGGCCGAGGCGGGCGCGCTTGCCGGTGTGAGCATCGTCACCGGTGACACCAAGGTCGTCGACCGCGGCGCCGCCGACGGCATGTACATCACCACCGCCGGAGTCGGGGTGATACCCGCCGGGCTCGAGCTCGGCGCCCACCTGGTGAGGCCTGGGGATAGGGTGCTGGTGTCGGGCACGATTGGCGACCACGGCATGGCCGTGATGCTGGCCCGAGGCGACCTGGCGTTGGAGGCCGACCTGGCTTCGGACACCGCGTCGGTTGCCGGGCTGGTCGAGGCACTGCTGGCCGCGGCCCCCTCGACCCGGTGGATGAGGGATCCGACCCGGGGTGGCGTGGGCACGGTGTGCAACGAGCTGGCCCGGGATACCAACATGGCCGTGATCCTGGACGAGCCGGCCCTTCCGATCGATCCCGGCGTCAACGGAGCATGCGACTTGTTGGGGATCGACCCGCTTTACGTGGCCAATGAGGGCAAGCTCATCGCGGTCGTGGCGCCTGACGAGGCGGGCGCCGCGCTGGCGGCACTGCGGAACCTGCCGTTGGGTGCGAACGCGGCGGTCATCGGGGAGATCATGGCCACTCCCGAGGCGATCGTGGTGCTGCGGACCACCTTCGGGGGCACCCGGATAGTGGACATGCTGGTGGGCGACCCGCTCCCCCGCATCTGCTGAACGTGGAGGGCGGGGCCGCCGGATCCGCCAGCGATGCGGCAGCCGGGTCCGTGCTGGGTGACGCGCAGAGTTGGAGCATCCGGGTGCGGGGCACCGTGCAGGGAGTCGGGTTCCGGCCCTTCGTGTACCGTCACGCGGTCGCGCTCGGTCTGCTCGGCACGGTCCGCAACGACTCGGCGGGGGTGCTCATCGAGGCCCAGGGGACTCTCGGCGCGCTGAGCGAGCTGCGGCGGCGCTTGAGCGCACAACCACCCCCACTTGCCCGGGTCACCGCAGTCGAGGTAGAGCTGCGGCGACCGACGGCGTGCGCCACGGCGTTTCGCATAGTTGACAGTGTAGAGGAGGGCTCACCCACCGTCCCCGTGTCGGTCGACACTGCCACCTGCGCGGAGTGCCTGGCCGAGGTGGACGACCCAGCCGACAGGCGTTTCGAGTACCCCTTCACCAACTGCACCAACTGCGGCCCGCGATACACCATCGTGGTGTCGGTGCCTTACGACCGGCCGGCAACGACGATGGCCGGCTTCGTCATGTGCCCAGCCTGCCAGGCGGAATACGACGACCCAGCTGATCGGCGGTTCCACGCGCAGCCCAATGCCTGCCCAGCCTGCGGGCCCCAGCTGTCGTACCTCGATCCATCTGGCACACCCGTGGACGGCGCGGCTCTCAGCCTCGCCGTCGAGGCGTTGCGTGACGGACGCATCCTGGCGGTCAAGGGAATCGGTGGCTACCACCTGGCGACGGACGCCACCAATGGCACCGCAGTGGCCGAGCTCCGCCGCCGGAAGCACCGGGACGACAAGCCCTTTGCGTTGATGGTCGCTGACGTTGCCGCCGCACGCGAGCTCTGCCAGCTGACCCCGGAGGCGCAAGCCGCGCTCAGCTCGCCCCGGCGCCCGATCGTCCTGGCCCCCGGCGTCTCGCCGAGCCCACTCGCCCCGACCGTCGCGCCCGGGCTAGCCGAGCTCGGGGTCATGCTGGCCTACAGCCCGTTGCACCACCTGCTCTTGGCGGGGGCCGGCCGGCCGTTGGTCATGACCAGCGGAAACCTCTCCGACGACCCGATAGCGCATCGCGACGACGACGCCGTTCGCCGTCTGGGGTCGTTGGTGGACGGCCTGGTGACCCACGACCGGCCGATCCACATCCGCTGTGACGACTCGGTCCTGCGCTCGACCGACCGAGGCTTGCAGGTCGTCCGGCGCTCACGTGGCTACGCACCCGAGCCCCTGTCCCTCCCGGGGGAGGCCCGGCGCCAGGTCCTGGCCGTGGGGGCCGAGCTCAAGAGCACGGTCTCGGTGGCCAAGGCCGCCATCGTCGTGGCCAGTCACCACATCGGGGACCTCGAGCACCTGGCCACCTACGAGTCGTTCCTGCAGGCCACCGGCCACATGTGCCAGCTCTACGGGGTGGTGCCCGAGGTGGTGGCCCACGACCTGCACCCCGAGTACCTTTCTACGAAATATGCCTTGGACCTGGATCTCGACCCGTGGCCGGTTCAACACCACCACGCGCATGTTGCGTCTTGCCTCGTGGAGCACGGCCACACGGACAAGGTGCTCGGCATCGCGTTCGACGGGTTCGGGATGGGTCCCGACGGGACCCTGTGGGGAGGAGAGATGCTGGTCTGCGACCTATCCGGCTTCGAGCGGGTGGGCCACCTGCGCTCGGTGGTGGTGCCCGGTGGTTCGGCTGCAGTGAGGGAGCCCTGGCGCATGGCCCTGGCGTGGGCTCACGCCGGGCTCGGAGCTGATGTGGCCGCCGAGCTGGGACCCGGCCTGGACGCCCGCTGGGAGGCTGTGCTTGGGGTCATCGAGGCGGGACAGGGCATGGCGACCACCAGCGCGGGTCGCCTTTTCGACGCGGCATCTGCGCTGCTCGGAGTCCGGCGGAAGGTGACCTACGAGGGTCAGGCGGCCATCGAGCTGGAGGCCCTCGCCCGGCGGGTCCCACGCTCCGCGGCGCCGTGCTACCCGGTTGAGGTGCGCTCTGGAGGGGATGCGGAGCGTACCTTGGGTCATGGCGGCCTAAGTCGTGCCGCCACGACCCAGGGTACGGAACCCACGGCGGTGTTGGATCCGGCACCCTTGCTTGGCGCGGTGGTCGACGACATCCGGCGGGGCGTCGAGCCGGCGGTCGTGGCTGCGGGGTTCCACGAGGGCCTGGGGCGGGGCGTGGCCACCCTGGCCGCCCGGCTGGCTGGCGCACGCAGCTTGGACACGGTCGCCCTGAGCGGGGGAGTCTTCCAGAATGCCCGGCTCAGCGCCATAGTGGAGGACGGCCTCGTCGCGGCGGGCCTGAAGGTCCTGGTCCATTGCCTCGTGCCCCCCAACGACGGCGGGATCAGCGTGGGTCAGGCGGCGATCGCGGCCCTGTCATAGCTGATCGGAGCTCACCACCTCCAGGCTGCGCTTGAAGACCTGCTCGAACAAGCCCTGCTTGCGCCGGAGGGCCCAGCGCTCCAGCTCGACGTCGCCGTCCCCCAAAAGCCGGGCCTGGGCCCGGCCACCTTTCAGGTTCACGGTCAAGCCCTTCACCGCGGAGGTGTGCGAACGGTCGAGCGCGTCAGCCACCCGGAGCAGCGCCACCAGGCGGGTCACCCGGTAGCGCCACCTGGCGTCGAGGGCGCCGTAGGGCTCGTAGTCCGCCTTGGGAGTGCCGCGCCGGTGGAAGCGGGCGATGGCCGAGAGAGCGTTCACCTCATCGGGGGCGAAGCCGCGAAGCCGCCCATGCTGGATCAGGTAGCCGCTGTGGAGATCGTGGCCCTCGGCTGACACGTGCTCGCCGATGTCGTGCAGGAGCGCCGCGTAGCTCAACAGCTCACGGTCGTCCGGCCCCAGCCGGTGCAGGGGGGCGGTGGCGTCGAAGGCCTCCACCGCCAGCTCGGCTACGTGGGAGGCGTGCTCCTCGCCGTAGTTGCAGCGCCGGCACAGGCCGAGCACCGAGGCCATCCGCATCGCCCGGGGCTCGGGGTCCCAGTCTGCGGGGTCGTGGGTCTTGATCGCGGCCAGGACCATGCCTTCGCGCAGGGCCCACTCGCTGACCGTGAGCTCCTCGAAGCCGAACATGCTCATCACCCTCAGCAGCGTCAGGGACCCGGTGGCGATCAGGTCCACCCGCCTCGCGTCCAGCCCAGGGACTTGCTGGCGGTCGGCCGCGCTCAGCGAGACCAGTTGCTCATGGACGGCCTGGAGATCGGCCAACCCGACGGTCAGCTGATTCACCGAGTCGCGCACCGTGCCGGTACGGTGCGCGTCCGCCATGCCCGCCAGGTTGCACAGCGTGCCGCTGGAGCCCACCAGCATCCGGGGCTCGAAGCCGGTGACCACCTCGACGAAGGGGCGCAGGGTGCTCTCCACTCGCTTGCGCACCCTTGCCTTGTCGGCTGCCGACATCGGGTCGTCGCGCACCAGCTCCGCCGTGAGGCGCCCGACGCCGAGGCGGAGGCTCGTGGCCCACGACATCCCCGAGCGATCGCCGACCATCAGCTCGAGGCTGCCGCCGCCCAGGTCGGCCGCCAACGCTGGCCCTGGATCGATGAGCACGCTCGCCTTCACCGCCCCGAATATGAGCCCAGCCTCCACCAAACCGCTGATGACCTGGACCTTCACACCTGCCTCGGCCTCGAACCGCTCGACCAGCCAGACCCCGTCGGAAGCCTCCCGGATGGCGCTCGTGGCCATCGCGGTCAGCTCTTCGGCCCCCACCGAGTCGGCCATGATGCGCAGCCTGCGCACTGCCTCCACCGCCCGGTCGGCCAGCTCGGGCCCGATGCTGCCCGTGCCGCCGACGGCGTCCCCCAGGCGCAGCATGACCTTCTCCCGCACCAGGGGCTCGAAGGTTCCGTCGGGGCGCGCTTCTACCACCAAAAGGTGGAACGAGTTGCTCCCCAGGTCCAGGGCGCCGATCCGCATCGTGGGCCATACTAGGAGCGAACGGCCGACATCCTCCCGAAACAATGGGTACAAGACACACCCATTTACAAGCCTCTGGCCCCTGATGTAGAACGGAGGAAGGAGCTGTCCCGATCGCGCCGCGAGCGCTGCGGGCAGCCTGCTAGGTCCAGCAACCAAATAGCAAGCGAGCCTTGGAGGTGCAGTGTGGCAGAGGAAACGGTAGTCCACATTCTGTGGATTAACTGCGGCTTGAGCTGCGATGGAGACTCGGTCGCACTGACCGCAGCCACCCAGCCCAGCATCGAGGAGATTGCCTTGGGGGCCCTGCCGGGTCTTCCGAAGATCGCGGTACACTGGCCCCTGATCGACTTCGAATGTGGTCCTGTGGGCGGTGCCGACGACTTCATCGAATGGTTCTTCAAGGGCGAGCGTGGCGAGATCGACCCGTTCGTGCTGGTCCTCGAGGGGTCCATCCCCAACGAGAACATCAAGAGTGAGGGCTATTGGTCAGGCTTCGGGGACAACCCGGCGACTGGCCAGCCCATGACCATGCCCGACTGGATCGACCGCCTGGCCCCCAAGGCCCTGGCAGTCCTCGCAGTCGGCACATGTGCATGCTACGGCGGCATTCACGCCATGGCTGGCAACCCGACGGGCGCCATGGGCGTCCCTGACTACCTTGGCTGGAACTGGAAGTCCCGTGCGGGCCTGCCGATCGTCTGCGTTCCCGGCTGCCCGATCCACCCGGACAACCTGTCCGAGACCATCCTGTACCTGCTCTACCAGGCGACTGGTCAGGCCCCGATGATCCCCCTCGACGCCGCCCTCCGGCCCCAGTGGCTGTTTGGCAACACCGTTCACGAGGGCTGCGACCGCGCGGGCTACTACGAGCAGGGCGACTTCGCCACCGAGTACGGGTCCCCCAAGTGCATCGTCAAGCTGGGCTGCTGGGGACCGGTGGTCAACTGCAACGTGCCCAAGCGTGGCTGGGTCAACGGAGTTGGAGGCTGCCCGAACGTGGGCGGCATCTGCATCGGCTGCACGATGCCGGGCTTCCCCGACAAGTTCATGCCCTTCATGGACGAGCCGCCCGGAGCCAGGGTCTCCACCGCCGCCAGCGGTCTCTACGGCAACGTGATCCGCGGACTGCGCAAGGTCACCTCCAAGACCGTGAACGAGGAGCCCAAGTGGCGCGCGCCGGGCAACACCCTCACCACTGGCTACAAGGGCGAGTGGCGTTGAGCAGCGCTTCAGCACAACCGATGAGCATTCAAACCAACTACAGGGAGGTCTAGCACGTGCCGATAGCAACCAGAGGAGCCGCCGCTCCCGCCAAGAGCAGCAACCTGGTGGAGATGTCCTGGGACCCGGTCACGAGAATCGTGGGGGCCCTCGGGATCTACACCAAGATCGACTTCGGCCAGGGCAAGGTAGCGGAGTGTCATTCGACCTCTTCGGTCTTCCGTGGCTACAGCATCTTCATGAAGGGCAAGGACCCCCGGGACGCGCACTTCATCACCAGCCGCATCTGCGGTATCTGCGGTGACAACCACTGTGCCTGCTCCTGCTACACGCAGAACATGGCCTACGGTGTGAAGCCCCCGCACCTGGGTGAGTGGATCATGAACCTCGGCGAGGCTGCCGAGTACATGTTCGACCACAACATCTTCCAGGAGAACCTGGTCGGGGTAGACTTCTGCGAGAAGATGGTCGCCGAGACCAACCCCGGCGTCCTCGAGCTCGCAAACCGCACCGAGGCCCCCAACGCCGCCTACCACGGCCTTGCGACAATCGGCGACATCATGCGTACCCTCAACCCCTTCTCGGGCGAGCTCTACCGTGAGGCGCTGGTCGTCAGCCGCTGGACCCGTGAGATGTTCTGTCTCATGGAGGGTCGCCACGTGCACCCCTCCACCCTTTACCCAGGTGGTGTGGGCACCACGGCAACCATCCAGCTCATGAGCGACTACATCACCCGGCTCATGCGCTACTGCGAGTTCATGAAGAAGATCGTCCCCCTCCACGACGACCTGTTCGACTTCTTCTACGAGGCCCTTCCGGGCTACGAAGAGGTAGGGCGTCGCCGGATCCTGTGCATCTGTTGGGGCAGCTTCCAGGACCCGGACGTCTGCAACTTCAACTACCGCGACATGACCGAGTGGGGCCGTGCGATGTACGTCACCCCCGGCGTCGTGGTCGACGGCAAGCTGGTCACCAACGACCTGGTCGACATCAACCTGGGCATCCGTATCCTCCTCGGCTCCTCGTACTACAGGGACTGGGAAGGCGAGGAGACCTTCGTGGCCCGCGATCCGCTGGGCAACCCCGTGGACCGTCGCCACCCCTGGAACCAGCACACGATCCCGCTGCCGCAAAAGCGCAACTTCGACGAGAAGTACAGCTGGGTCATGTCACCTCGTTGGTTCGACGGCAAGGACCACCTGGCCGCCGACACCGGTGGTGGGCCCATCGCCCGCCTCTGGGCAACAGCGCTCTCGGGACTGGTTGACATCGGCTACGTCAAGGCCACCGGCAACAGCGTCATCATGAACCTTCCCAAGACCGCCCTCAAGCCCGAGATGACTCTCGAGTGGAAGTGTCCCCAGTGGTCGAACGCGATCGAGCGTGACCGCGCTCGTACGTACTTCCAGGCATATGCGGCCTGCTGCGCCCTGCACTTCGCAGAGAAGGCGTTGGCCGAGATCCGTGCGGGTCACACCAAGACCTGGGAGCCCTTCACGGTTCCCGACGAGTCCATCGGCTGTGGGTTCACCGAGGCTGTCCGGGGCGTGCTCAGCCACCACATGGTCATCCGGGGTGGCAAGATCGCCAACTACCACCCGTACCCGCCGACCCCCTGGAACGCCAACCCCCGGGACGTCTACGGGACGCTTGGACCCTACGAGGACGCAGTCACCGACTGCCCGATCTTCGAGGAGAACGATCTGGAGCACTTCAAGGGCATCGACATCATGCGCTCCGTGCGCAGCTTCGATCCCTGCCTCCCCTGCGGTGTCCACATGTACCTTGGAAAGGGCAAGGTGCTCGACAAGATGCACTCCCCAACCATGGTCCACTCCGTGGAAGACTGATCCCCGTCGAGGCTGGGTACATGCCTGTGACCGATCAAGAGCAGCTGAGGGCCACGGGTGATCGGATCGAGCATCTGCTCGACGAGATCGGGAGATTGCCTGACAGACGCGCCAAGGACTGGGCCGAGGAGCTGTTGCGACTCGTGACCGACATGTACGAGGCGTGCCTGGAACGGATCATCAGCTCAGCATGCCGGCCCGGCGCTCTCGCCGGGCCGGCACTGCTCGACGCTTGGGCCAAGGATGACCTGATTGCCAGCTTGCTCATCCTGCACGGCCTGCACCCTGACGGGACCAGGGAGAGGGTGCAGCGCGCCCTCGAAGAGCTGAACCCGTCACTTGGAGCCGGCGACGTACGCTTGCTCGACATCAACCCGGAGGCGGGCACCGCCCGGATCCGGGCGCTCGGAGACGGGACATCCGGCTCACAGACGCGGGTCGAAGCGCTGGTTCGCAAAGCCATCGAAGACGTGGCGCCAGAGATAACCGACATCGAGCTGGAGCGGCCGCTGCCGAGCACCCCCGTGGCGCTGGGGCGGCGACCGCAGGCGAGCGCGGGGGGGGCGTCGTGAGCGCTCCCTCGCAGTGGCCGATGATGCCGGGGGCCGAACCCGACGTGGGGCCCTTGGCGGTCCTCAAGCGGGTCCGCTCGGTTCAGCGACCTCGTCCCGGTGAGCGCTGCGACATGTGCGCAACTGGGATCCCTGACGACCACACCCACGTGGTGAACCTGGAGACCCGGGAGCTGCTTTGCGCCTGCCAGGCGTGCTACCTGCTGTTCGTCAGCGGGTCCACGGGCAACTTGAGGGCGGTGCCGGAGCGCTACCTGGCGCTCATGGGCTTCTCGCTCACCAAGGCCCAGTGGGAGACCCTTCAGGTTCCGGTGAGTGTGGCGTTCCTGTTCAGCAACTCGAGGCAGGAGCAGATCGCGGCCTTCTATCCCAGCCCCGCTGGCGCGACAGAGTGCCTGCTGCCGCTGGGCGCCTGGGACGAGATCACCGCCACTCACACCGTCCTGCGTGAGCTGCTTCCCGACGTGGAGGCAGCCCTGGTGCACGTCGAGAAGGACATAAGCGAGTGCTTTGTGGTCCCCATCGACATCTGCTACGAGCTGGTGGGGGTGCTGCGCAAGTTGTGGCGGGGCTTTGACGGGGGCAAGGAGGCTCAGGAAGCGCTGAGCGCATTCTTCGATCGGGTGCGGGCACGGGCCAAGCCGGTGGCGTCGGGCTCACTCGGGGGTGCCGAACTGGTCAGCAGCGAACTGGTCAGCAGCGAACTGGGCAGCAGTGAACTGGGCAGCAGTGACCATCTCAGCAATAGTGAGGAGCTCAATGCCTAAGCTGGCCTTCAAGGTGACCTCGATGGAGCCGGATCTTTATGCCTTTGCTCCCACGATCTCGATACACCTCCGTGCGACGGAGTCGACAGGTGCGCAGATTCACGCCGTGGCACTCAAGGCGATGGTGCGCATCGAGCCCCAGAAGCGTCGCTACAACACCGCCGAGGAGGTGCGCCTGGCCGAGGTCTTCGGTGAGCCGTCCCGGTGGGGAGACACGCTCAAGCCGTTCATGCTGGCAGAGCTCTCTACCATGTTGCCGGCGTTCGTGGACAGCTGCGACATCGTGGTGCCGATGTGTCTCACCTACGACCTCGAGGTGGCGGCCGGAAAGTATTTCCACGGGCTCGAGGACGGCGAGATCCCACTGGTCCTGCTGTTCAGCGGGACAGTGTTCAGCACCATCGGGCCCCGCCTGGCGGTGGAGCCGATCCCTTGGAGCCTCGAGGCCAACTGCCGGCTTCCGGTCTCGGTCTGGCAAGAGACGATGGACCATCATTTCCCGGGAAGTGGCTGGCTGCGTTTGCCTCGGCCTACTATTGATGCCCTAGGTAGGTTCAAGTCACGCGAGGCCCTGGTCACCTGGGATCAGGCGATCGAGGCGCTGCTCAAGCAGGCTGGGGAGGAATGAGTTGAGCGCTACAAGTGACCCTGAGATCGACAGGCGGTTCGCTCGCGCCCACAAGGTAGCCGAGGCCGTGCTCTACGAGGGATTCGTGCTGTACCCCTACCGGGCATCGTCTGTGCGCAACCAGGTCCGCTGGCAGTGGGGAGTCCTGGCACCCAAGGCGTTCTGCGAGACCGACAGCTCCGAGGATGCCGAGATGCGCACCGAGTGCATCCTCGACGGCGGTCCCGAGGCCACGATCTGGGTGAGAGTCCAGTTCCTGGCCCTGCGGGCGCGCACCGTCCAGGAGCGCGACGGAGAAGGCTTCCGAACCGTCCCCTCCCTGGAGGTAAGGGACCGGCTGCTGACGACCTGGGACGAGGCCACCGAGCATCAGGTGAACCTGGGGCCGATCTCGATCGGCCGCCTGAGCCACGAGCCCGCGGAGCTGCCCATCGAGATAGAGGCCGAGCACACCGAGGAGGTCCTCACCGACGCCGAGGGCGCTGTTGCCGGCCGGGTCCTGGGAGACCAAGCTTCGATCAGTGGCAGGGTGGCGGTCCGGGTGTCCCGTTGTGCGGGGCCGTTCATGATGCACCGCATCACCGTCGAGGTCACCAATCTGACCGATTGGGCTGGCCCTGCCAGTCACCGGGACGAGGTGGTGCGCCGGTCGCTCCTGTCGGTGCACACGCTGCTGGCGGTGGAGAGTGGGGATTTCGTCTCCCAGCGGGATCCCCCCGACTTTGCCAAGCACGCCGTGGCGACCTGCAACAACTTGGGCACCTATCCGATCCTCGCCGACGACGACGACAAGATAATCCTGTCGTCACGGATAATCCTCGACGACCACCCGGAGGTGGCGCCTGAGAGCGAGGGCGACTATTGCGACGCCACCGAGTACGACGAGATCCTGTCGCTGATGGTGCTCACGCTTTCCGACGAGGAGAAGCGCGAGGCCCGCATGACCGACGCGCGATCCGCGGCGATCATCGACCGCTGCGACAACATGCCGCCAGAGGTCTGGGAACGCCTGCACGGTGCCATCCGTTCCCTCAACCCGGTCATCCGCAATGAGCTCGGCTTGGAGGACGACCTGGCTTTCGCCGGGGGCCCGTGGTCGGGCGGCGAGATCGAGTCCTGGTCCGAGTTCGACACGGTAGCGGCAGCACGGCTTGGGACGACGTCGGGCTCGGATGACCCAACCGGCTCGGACCGAATCTCGGCGGGCCCGGGCTCGGATGACCCAACCGGTTCGGACCGGGTCTCGGCGGACCCGGGCTCGGACCCGGGCTCGACTCCCTGGTGGAGCCCAGAGGCAGACAAGAGCGTGCACCCGATGCGCGACACCGTCGTGATCGATGGATCAGTCGTCAGTCGTGGCAGCCGGGTGCGTCTCAAGCCGCGAGGTAGCGCTGACGCCCAGGACATCTTCCTGGCTGGAAGGATTGCCCTGGTCGAGGGGGTCATGAACGATGTGGACGGGGGCGTGAGCCTTGCTCTGAGCCTGCCGGACGATCCAGCCACCGAGCTGCATCAGTGGTACGGACGATTCTTGTACTTCCACCCAGACGAGTGTGAGCCGATGACCTTGGAGACTGACTCCGACGCGGAGGCCACCAGTTGACCACTCCGGGACAGGAGGCCATGGCCACCCTGCTCGAGGCGGCGCAGGGGTTACCAGCGCCCGAGCCTGGTGACGAGTCAATAGGCGCGCCGACCAAGACCCGGCCGCGCCAGCCCAAGACCCTCGTCGCCGGGATCGGCAATATCTTCTTGGGCGACGACGGCTTCGGTGTCGAGGTTGTCCGGCGCCTCGAGGGAGTGCCCATGCCCGAAGGTGTCAAGGTCACCGACTTCGGCATACGTGGCATCCACCTGGCGTACGAGCTGATGAATGAATACGACACTTTGGTGCTCGTGGATGCCCTCCCACGTGGAGAGGCGCCTGGCACCATCACCTTGTTCGAGCCCGAGATCGAGATAGGGCCCGAGGAGGCCCGAACCCCCATGATGGACGCGCATGGCATGGACCCAGCCACCGTGCTGGGCATGCTGGCCGACCTGGGGGGCAAAATTGACCGGGTTGTGATCGTTGGCTGCGAACCAGCTACGGTAGAGGAGCAGATGGGGCTGTCTGGGCCCGTTGCAGCCGCCGTAGACGAGGCGCTTGAGCTGGTTATGAGGGTGGTAACGGAGGCGTCGACGTACGCCAGAGAGGAGGGGTCGTCTTGATCCGTCGGTTAGTCACGTCTCTGCTGCTCACAATGGTGGCCGGGGCAGTCATGCAGTCTCTTCCGGACATCGGCAGGTACCTCAAGATCAAGGAGATGTGAGCCATGAAGCCCCTCGTCTCGCTCGTGGCCGCCGCTGGGGACCACAGTCATGCAGTCGTTGCCGGATATTGCCAGGTACCTCAAGATCATCTTAGGAGTGTGAAACGATGAAGTTCCTCTTCTCGCTCGTGGCCGCCGCTACGGCGGCCATGGTCATGCAGTCGTTGCCGGATATTGCCAGGTACCTCAAGATCAGGGAGATGTGACGCCATGAAGCTGATTTTCGCAGTGGTCCTGGCCGTTGTCGCCGCATTGGTGATGCAGTCAATGCCGGACATTGCCCGGTACCTGAAGCTTCGGGAGATGTGAGTGCGCACGGCCTGGCACGGGCTGGCCGCGAGCCCGTCGGTGCCAGGCTGTGCCAATGTGATCAACTAGGGTAGGAGGAAAGGTCGTGTGCCTAGGCATACCGGGTGAAGTGGTCGAGATGTTGGACGCAGAACGCCATTTGGCGAAGGTGAATGTCGCTGGCGTCCGGCGCAACATCAACGTGGGCCTGATCGACGACGACGGGGTAGCCCCGGGCGATTGGGTCCTGATACATGTCGGATTCGCGATGGCCAAGATCGACGAGGCCGAGGCCGCCATGGCCCTGGAGTCGCTGCAGATGATGGGACAGGCCTACACCGACGAGGTGCAGGCGGTCAGGGAGTCACAGATCGCCTGACGGCGATGACCCGATCTCCGGGATCGATTTTCGGAGACCCACACAACAATGGAAGCCTGAACAAGGAGGCAAGATCATATGGGTACAATCGCTGGTTTCCTGCTTGGCTACGTCCTCGGCAACAGGGCAGGCGGAGACGCCATCGGGGAGCTCCGCGGCTCCATCGCTGCGATCGCCGGCTCGAGTGAGGTCCAGGGCATCCTGGCCACCGGCATGGAGGCAGTCAAGTCTACGATGGCCATGGTGAGCAATGCAGGCGAGCTGCAGGGACTCGTCGCTGGCGGCCTTTCTGCCGCCCGCGGCCTGATCTCATCGGGTGGTGGCCTTGTAGCCTCACGCATAGCGGCCTAGCACCCGCCGGGCCGGGTCAAAAAGACGCCCCTCGGGACGCCGCAAACGAGCCGACCGATCCGGTCGGCTCCGACACAGGGTTTGCCAGCCGGCCGTGGTCGGCGACAGCAGAGGGAGGACACAATGCGATTTGTCGACGAGTACCGTGACCCAGCCGCCGCAAGGGCTCTGGTGGCGCACATCACTGAGCTGGCCCGGGACGACCACCTCAAGTTCATGGAGGTCTGTGGGGGGCACACCCACACCATCTATCGTCACGGCATCGAGCACGTCCTGCCGGCCTCGGTCGAGCTGGTACACGGTCCAGGATGTCCGGTCTGCGTCATCCCGATGGGGCGCATCGACGACGCGATCGCCGTGGCGGAGACGCCCGGCGTGATCTTCACCTCCTTTGGGGACATGATGCGTGTTCCCGGCTCCAACGGCAACCTATTGGGCGCCAAGGCCCGGGGCGCCGACGTGCGCTTCGTCTACTCGCCCCTGGACGCCCTCCGCCTGGCCGTCGAGAATCCCGACCGCCAGGTGGTCTTCTTCGCCGTCGGGTTCGAGACCACTGCTCCGTCGACCGCGGTCACGCTCATGCGGGCCAGAGCCGAGGGCGTGATGAACTTCAGCGTGTTCTCCAACCACGTGACGATCGTCCCGCCGATCAAGGCCATCCTCGAATCCCCAGACCTCCGCCTGGACGGCTTCCTGGGTCCAGGACACGTCTCCACCGTGGTCGGCCAGTACCCCTATCGCTTCGTCTCCGAGGTCTACCACAAGCCCCTCGTGACTGCCGGCTTCGAGCCTTTGGACATCCTCCAAGCGGTGGCGATGCTGCTGACCCAGATCCGGGAGGGACGCTGTGAGGTGGAGAACCAGTACACCCGCTGCATCCGCGACGAAGGCAACCCACGCGCTCTGGCCATCCTGGCCGAGGTCTTCGAACTGCGCCCGCATTTCGAGTGGCGGGGCCTCGGCTTCATCTCCCAGTCTGCGCTCAAGCTCAATGCCACCTACGCTGCCTGGGACGCCGAGCTGCGCTACGAGGTTCCCGGGGTGCGCGTGGCCGACCCCAAGGCCTGCCAGTGCGGTGAGGTGCTGAAGGGAGTCATCAAGCCATGGGAATGCAAGGTGTTCGGTACCTCCTGCACGCCGGAGACACCCATAGGCACCTGCATGGTCTCTTCGGAGGGGGCATGCGCTGCGTACTACAACTTCGGGCGGCTCCACCGCGAGGCCTCCCTCAGCGTGGCCCAGGTTCACCAGCCGGTGGTCCGCGAGGTTGCGCTGACCTAGCGCCCGGCCCATCGGGAGAGCCGACCGTGGCCAGCTATACCATCACCCCAACCGACAGGGACTCCTTCGTTCGCTGCCGGCGGGCATGGGACCTATCCGCCAAGACCCGCCAGGCCCTCCAGGTAGTCGTGCCCGCTGCCCCGTTCGACCTGGATCGGGCGATGCGCGACGCGCTGGCGGTCTACTACTTCCCGGGCATGTGGACCTGGAACCGGGGCATCGTCTCGCCCCTGGTCCTCCAGGCCCTCGAGCGCTCGCTCCAAGGTCAGCGAACCCGCTACGCAGAGGTGGCCGAGCTGAGCGCCGAGGACAAGGAGGCCTACGAAGCCGATCTGGCCGTTGGCAACTCCCTGCTGACCCGGTACATGGGTTGGGCGCCCGAGTACGACCTGTTCTGGCCGTTGCGGGTGGAGGCTGACTTCGACGTGCACATCCCCGACGTCGCGCACCCCGGGCTGGAGCTGGCCACGCCCGACGGGCGTCCGCTGCACTACCAGGGTCGGGTCGACATGCTGATGTCCGATCAGGACGACGCCCGGTGGATCGTCTGTCATCGGATCTCGCGGGACTCGTTCACCGATGTCGAGCTGCTCCGCCTGGACGAGACTGCCCTCGGTTGCGTCTGGGGATGGGAGCACGACAACCTCATACCGGTTGCCGGTGTCGTCTTCAACGAGCTGCGCCTGGAGGGCGACCCGGCTTTCCGGCGGACGACGATCCCGCGGAGCCGGGACGAGACAACCGCCTTTGGGGTGCGCCTGGCTTCGACGGCCCTAAAAATGATCGACCCCGACCTCGAGGTGGGACCCAGCCCGACGCCAGAGCACTGTGAGATCTGTGACTTTCGAGGCCCGTGCCTGGCGCTCAACCTAGGTGCCGAGCCCGAGCTGAGCCAGGCATACCGTCGCCGGCCCGAGGATGAGTGGGTGGAGGGCCGTCTGGGATCAATGAGCTGGTCGATGAGCCGCGGGGCAGCCCCCCCGCGCTTCGGAAAGAGGTGAGGCGATGACGCTGGAGGAGCTATTCACCGAGCTGGTGGCAACGTGCCCCGCGCCCGGCGACACAGTCTACGTGGCGCGGCGCGGGGACGATTACCAGTGGCGCGCGCTACCCGAGGGCGAGCCGGTGCTGGGGCCGACCCCGGGCGACGAGCTGCCCGACGCCTGGCTGTACCACACCAGCCGCTGGCCGACGGACGGCGACCCAACTCGCGAGCGGGCCTACTTCGACGACCTCATAGCCGAGATGGACTCGATGACCGGGGGCCCGGACCGTTGCCGCTGGGACCTGGACGACCCGTACTATCACGGGCACTGACGGTCGTGGACACTGACCTTCCTGCGCGCCGAGCTCCTTTCTAGAAATTGAGCCCATCGCGCCGAGCACCCGTGCCCACTCACCCCTTGGCCTCCCCGGCGCGAGCCAGCAGGGCCCGCAGCTCCCGGGCGGCGCGGCGGCGGGATGCCCCGGGCTCGAGCCGCAGCGATAGGTAAGCGAGTGCCCCGACGGGGATGGGAAGCCAGAAGTTGACCAGCCGGTAGGAGATGACTGCCAGGATGGCGATCCCCCTCGGTGTCCCGAAGCCCACCAGGGTTGGGATCAGCACCCCCTCGACGATCCCAAGGCCTCCTGGCGTGAGCGGGATGGCGGCGAGCACGTAGGCTAGCCCGTAGGCCACCAGAAGTGTATCTGGATCTATGAGATGGCGGAAAGCGAGCAGGAAGACCCATAAGGAGGCGGCGTCGAGCAGCCAGTTGGCGGCGGCCCAACCCACGGCCCGGCGCAGGAGCTCCTGGTCCTTGCCCAGCTCACGCAGTCGAAGGGCCAGGCGGTTAACCAGGTTGGTCACTGCTTCGGCCTTGACCAAGGGCAGCCGCCTGGCAATGGCGGCCAGGATCTTCGCCGAGCGCGCGGCGCCCCGGGTGAGCGCCACGATCAGGGCTCCGAATGCGCCGAACAGGACAACTCCCACCCCCGCAGCAGTTATATAGATGGCGTTGAAGCCCTGGACGCTGATCGACACGAGCAGTGCCAGCCACAGGATCACGTTGAGCACCACTGCCGAGCCGATCCCCTCGGTGGCAAGGGCGAACCCGGCGTCGGCGCCGCTGACCCCTCCCTCGGTGATGAGCCGGTATGCGATCCCGGTACCGGCAGCAGTCCCTCCCGGCAACACGTGGTTCACGGCCTGACTGGACAGCTCGATCCGGAAGAGCCGGCCCAACGTGGCTGAGCCTCTGGGCAGCACCGACCTGGTGAGGGCGGAGTACGAGAGCAGGGATGCCACCTCGAGGGCCACTCCGAGCAGCGCATACCACCAGTTCACGTGGCCGAGCAGGTGAAGGTCCTTGTTGACCCCCGCTATCTGGGGCAGCACCAGGTACTCGACGACCCCGATGACCACAAAGGCTGTGAGACCCCAGCGGAGGGACCGTTTGAGGATGCGCCAATGCCGCAGCCGGAGGTCGAGGCGCCACCACGGAGCCGGAGGTCCGGTCGGGCCCCGATCCTTTGTGCCTGGTTCCCCTGTGTCCGGTCTTCCTGTGTTCGGGGCGACATCGTGTTCCACCGGAGACATCGTATGCTCAGCGCATCGTGCGTGCCCTCGTCGTCCTGCCCACCTATCAAGAGGCAGCGACAATCCACTCCGTCCTGGCGCAGGTGCGCACCGCCGCGCCGCAGGCCCACATGCTGGTTGTGGACGACGCCAGCCCCGACGGCACCGCGGACCTGGCTGAGGCGGCTGGCAAGCTCTTGGGGCAGGTTCACCTGCTCCGCCGCCCTGGCAAGGCCGGCCTGGGCAGCGCATACCGGGACGGCTTTGCCTGGGGCCTGGCGGAGGGCTTTGACGCCCTCGTGGAGATGGACGCGGATCTGTCGCACGACCCAGCTGCCCTCCCCTCGCTGCTGGGGGCGCTGAGCGAGGACGTCGAGCTGGTAGTGGGGTCCCGCTACGTGCCAGGCGGGTTGATCCCCCATTGGAGCCTGAGGCGTCGTGCGCTGTCCAGGGCGGGGAACGCGTATGCCGGCGCCCTCCTCGGCCTTGCGGTCAAGGATCTCACCTCCGGCTATCGCGTCTATGCCGCTTCGCTGCTCCGACGGATGGATCTTGGCGCGATCCGGGCTGAGGGCTATGGCTTTCAGATCGAGATGGTGCGCGCCTCGGTGGCTGCCGGGGCGAAGGCGATCGAGGTTCCAATCACCTTCGTGGATCGGGAGCTCGGGACCTCCAAGATGACCAGCCGTACCGTGGTGGAGGCGCTGGTGTTATGCACCTGGTGGGGCGCGGGCCGCCTCGTGGGTGGGTTACGCCGCCATCTCGTGGTCTCGGAGCGGTCCCACAGACCAGTGGCGGAGCTCGAAGCTCTCGGCAAGAAGAGGAAGGGCACCCAGGGCTGAGCGCCATGCTCCCGGGGCCGAGGTGCAGTCCGAGTCGTGCAGGAGGACCGTGGCGCCCGGGCACAGGCCAGCCTCGACGTCTGCGACGACGCTTCGCGGAGTGGCCGCAGCTCGCCAGTCCCGGCCCCAAGCGCTCCATAGGACGATCTGCAGACCCGACCGCCTGGCCGCCAGCAGGCCGGCCCCCGAGATGACTCCGTAGGGGGGTCGATGCCAGGCGGGCTCTACGCCGGTCGCATCGCTAACTGCATGCAGGCCCCGGGCCAGGTCCGCGGTCACCGCACGGGGGCTCAGGCTGAGCTGGTTGCGGTGCGTATGACCGTGCAGTGCCACCTCATGTCCCGCGGCGGCTACCTCGGCGGCAAGGCTGGCGTGGCGCTCGGCCATCGAGCCCAGCATGAAGAAAGTGGCCTGCCAGCCGAGCTGGTCCAGGGCCCTCAAGAAGGCGGGAGTCGATGAGGGATCGGGACCGTCGTCGAAGGTGAGCGCCACATGTCCCGGTGCGCCCAGGCCATGGAGGCTGGGCGAGAATCGCCGGCGAAGCTGCGGGAGCCAGCTGATCGCCGGCCCGGCATGAGCGGCCAGCCCAACCAGCCCGAGGCCGCCCAAGGCCAGAGCGCCCGTGCTCAGAGTGCTCATTCAGGTCGGAGTCGGGGAGCTGGTCGGAGGCAGGTAGGAGGAAGTGAGGTTCTCGCCCGCGATGGTGGCGTGAAGCGTGCGCAACACGGATTCCAGCTGGGGGCCGGTCGCTCCCGATCCGGCAACCATATAGACGCCGCCGGGGGCCAGCTTGGTTGCCCCTTTGATCTCCAGCTCCTTGATTGCCAGCCGGCGCGAGCGCACGATCTGCTCGTGGGCCGCGGCGGCGAAGATCAGGTCGGAGTCGTTGATAACGGCACCCGGGGCATAGAGCGTCACAGGCAGCCCGGTGTCGTCGGTGATGAGATCGGCTGCGGTGGACACGTTGTTCCCCACGGTGAGCACGTCCAGGTTGGTGGGGGCTCGATTCCCGCCGTTGGCCACGGGCACCCCATCTCTGGCGAGCTGGCGCACCGCGGTGGGGTAGGCCATAGCGAGACCTCCGTTGACCACGGCGCTGAAGTGGTCGTGGGCCAACAGCGCCGGCAGCGTCGGATCTGACAGCGCCTGGGCACCCAGGCGTACGAAGGGGTAGACGCTGAGGCTGTTGGCCGGGGGACGCGCGGCGTCGACTCCAGCCGCGTTGGCCGCGTCGCCGACGACGTTCAGGCCGGCGTAGAGGGTGACGGCCGCCGTCCCAGCCAGTGCCAGGCGGCGGGGAAGCGAGTGGTGCATGACCGGCAAAGGGATCGGGGCGCTCGCGACGGCCATCTCGTGCACCTCGTCAGCCGCGTCCCCGCAGAACATGGCGCGTCCCAGGCGAGCCATCTCCCGACCTGGATCGGTGGCTCGCTCCAGCGCTGCTCGGAGGCTCTCGGTATCGGTGGCAAAGATCGCCACGCCAGCGAGGTCCATGTTGATGGCGTTCTGGCGGCCGTGGCCGGGGATCGGGCGGTACGTCACCACTGGCAGTCCCACCGCGAATGCCTCCATGCAGGTGAGCCCGCCCGCGTTCTGCAGGAGCACGTCGGACGCCGCCATCAGCTGCGGCATCTTGTCGGACCATCCGAGCACCTTTCCGGTCCCCAGGGCCTCGAGGCGCTGGCGCAGGCCCTCGTTCTGCCCGCAAACTGCCACCGGGAACCAGTCACCGCACGCTGCCAGGGCGGCGAAGGTCTCCTCGAGCTCACCAACCCCCCATGATCCCGCGACCACCAGGGCGACCTGCGCATCTGCGGGTATGCCCATCTCCAGCCTCGCCGCTGCACGGCTCGGCACCTCGGAGCGAAAACCTTGTGCGACCATCGGACCAGGTGCCGTTGCCGGGCGTCCGGTGGCCTCTCGTGCGGTGGCAGCGGAGTCGGGGTGGACGCACAAGTTGAGGTCGATGCCCGGGTGCACCCACATTGGATGCACAGCGAAGTCGGTGATGAAGGTGATGGCCGGGATGTCCAGGGGCCTCCACCGCCGGGTGCGCAGCCGACCCAGGGCAACCGACGACAGCGGGTAGGTGGACACCACCGCGCTTGCGCCGAGCTCGGTGGCCCAGCGTCTGAGCTGGCGTCCGAAGACCGCCGCCAGCAAGAAGCCGAGGGGGGCGCACAGGATCCATCCCAGATAGCAGACCCGGTAGAGGGCCTCGTAGGACCACGGAGCGACCCTCAGCTGGAACTCGTAGACCGCCTTGATCATCGGCCCGATCCGGGGCGCGGCGTCCAAGAAGTCCACAGTCTGGGTGCGGACCCCCTTCGCCTCCAAGCGCTGGGTCAGCTCACGGGCTGCCCCGTCGTGCCCCGCGCCTACGCTCGCCGATACCACCAGGACACTCGTAGTCATCGTCACAACCTATCGTGAATGAGCGATGGATATCGGCACTGTCCTGGCGTCGGCTGTTGGCCACGCCGGCAAACATGCTAGCTGCCTGACGGGTGCCGCGCACCGGCTTGTCTCCCGGTGTGCCCACCATCACCGGGGCCCGGTGGTGCAGGCCCTGGTCATCGCCACCTCGCTGTCCGCGGCGTTCTTGTTCGCCCTGGCGTCGGTGCTCCAGCATCGCAGGGCCACCATGGAGGCCCAGGAGCACAACATGCGCCTGTCGTTGCTCAGCCTCCTGGTTCGCCAGCCGCTCTGGCTGATCGGCATCCTTGCTGACGTGGGCGCCTACGTGCTCCAGTTCGTGGCGCTGGGCCATGGTTCGTTGGTGCTGGTGCAGCCCTTGTTGGTGGCTGGGCTGCTGTTCGCGCTGCCGATGTCGGCGGCCCTCAACCTCCGGGGCGTGGGCCTTTGGGAGTGGTTTGGGGCCGGTGGGATCGTGGTGGGCTTGGCGCTGTTCCTGCTCTCGGCCGATCCGGGGCCAGGCCGCCCCGGGACTGACACGACCACCTGGGTGCTCATCTTGGTGGCGACACTGGTGCCGGCCGGCCTTCTGGTGGCGTTCGCGGGGCCGTCGCCGAGCACCCGCCGGGCGGTCATGCTGGGAGGTGCGACCGGTCTCGTGTATGGTCTGACTGCCGCGCTCACCAAGTCGGTGGCCCACATGCTGTCGGTCGGGATCACGCACCTGCTGCTGGGTTGGCAGACCTATGCGCTGGTCGTGGTGGGCATCGCCAGCCTGGTGGTCGCCCAGAGCGCGTTCCAGGCAGGACCGCTTAGAGCCTCGTTGCCGATCCTCTCGGTGCTCGACCCGGTGGTCAGCATCTTGATCGGCGCCCTTGGTTTTGGCGAAGGCATTGCTGGGTCCCCGCCGAACCGCGCCGGGGAGGTGGTGGGCCTGGTGGTGCTGGCGCTCAGCGTAGGCCTGTTGACACGTTCCAAGCTGATGGGGGAGAGCGCGGCGGGCGTTTAGATTCCGGTTAGAATCCCCAAGCCCGTGGGACTGTCAGCACCGGTGCGTGCCGGAGGGAGCTAGTGGAGTCAACTCAGCCAGGTTGGGACAGTGGTCAGTGGCGCGGAGGCGCTGCGTGCCGGGAGGTGGACCCCGGCCTGTTCTTTCCTGTGGGCGTCACCGGGCCGGCCGAGACCCAGATTGCCGACGCCAAGGCCGTGTGCGGCCGATGTGGGGTGCGAGAGATCTGCCTCGAGTTCGCGGTGCAGACCAACCAGGAGTACGGGGTGTGGGGGGGCATGAGCGAGGAGGAGCGTCGGGCAATCCGCCGCGCGCGTCGGGCCGCCCGATTCCAGGCCGCTTCTTAGCCTCGGCCTGGTTGCTGGTTGCGGCATCGGTTGGCGGCGGCATCGGTTGGCGGCGGCATCGGGTAACGGCGGCGGCATCGGTTTGGCGGCGGCATCGGTTTGGCGGCGGCATCGGTAACGTTCGCCTCAAAAGGGCGGGGTACCCGCCTGCCTCCCGCGGCTCTCAAGGGCGCACCACGGCGGCGAGGAGGGCTTGTAGCTTGAGCTGGGTCTCGGCCAGCTCCTCGCGGGGATCCGACCCGGCCACCACTCCCACTCCGGCCACCAGCCTTGCGGTCGAGCCGTCCAGGGTCGCCGAGCGGATCCCCACCACCCAGTCTCCGTCGCCGCGGGCGTCCACCCAGCCGACGGGCCCTGCGTAGCGGTCCCGGTCCATTCCCTCGAGGTCTGAGATCAGCTTGAGGGCCGCGTCGGTGGGCGACCCGGCGACCGCGGGGGTCGGGTGCAGTCTGGCGGCGAGAGCCAGGGCGGAGTCGTTGGTGTCGCCGAGCTCGCCCTCGATGAGAGTGGCCAGATGGGAGACATTGCGCAGGAGGACTATCGAGGGCGAGGTAGGGACGTGGAGCTGGCGGCAAAGGGGTCTCAGCGCGTCGGATACCGCTTCGACGACGGCCCGGTGCTCCCTGCGCTGCTTGGGCGAATCCATGAGGCCGGCGATGAGGGCGTCGTCAGTGGTCGGGTCCCCGCTGCGGGCCACGGTGCCCGCGTGGGGGTGCGAGAGCACTGATTGGCGGCGGCGGCTGACCAGCAGCTCTGGGCTGGCGCCAACGAATCCGCCTATGGAGAAGATGGTGCACGACGGGTACAGGGCGCGCAGGCGTCCGAGGATGTCGCTGGCGAAGAAGTCTCGGTTGGCCTCCACAAGCACTTCGCGCGCCAGGACGACCTTGCGAAGCTGGCCCGACTCGACGTGCTTGAGCGCCCGGGCGACCATCTCGCACCACTCGTCGTGGGGGCACGGAGAGCTGAGCGTGAAGTGGTCAGGCGGCCAGGCGGCGTTGGGGTCGGTCGGGGCGCGCCAGGTCGGCGTCGCGGGGCCCTTGGGTGGGTTGGCGCGTTGTGAGACGGTGGTGCGCCATGCCGTACCCTCCGCGCTCACCCCGACTGTCACCGCAGGGATTATCAGCGTCCCGGGCGCGCTGGGGTCGAAGGGCAGAGCGCCGATCGCCATTGCGCCGCTGCCCGGTAGCCTCAGGTCACCCTGGGACTCGACCTGGGCGAGCTCGGCGACGACATGCTCGGCGGCGCCTGGCTCACCGAGGCCACTGGCCAGCTCCAACAAGCCAGCCTGTCCGCGGCAGGCGAAACCGACGCCATCGTGCTCGAACAGCATCCCGGTGTCCCCGGCCAGGGCGAGCAAGTCCATCGACATTGCTTCGCCCGGGCCCAGCTCAACGGTGCGGGCAATCAGGTCGTCCGGGTTCATTCGGGGCGCCCTCCTCGGGCGGGGCTCACCTGGGCGCCGGGAGCGTGGCCTCGGGCGGGGCTCACCTGGGCGCCGGGGGCGTGGCCTCGGGCGGGGCTCACCTGGGCGCCGGGGGCGTGGCCTCGGGCGGGGCTCACCTGGGCGCCGGGAGCGTGGCCTCGGGCGGG
>JAVKSL010000002.1:0-83891 GCA_039583695.1 Acidimicrobiales bacterium
ATCGCCCACATGCCATTGGTGAAGCGACGACGCTTCGCTCGAGGGTCGACAGGCTCGGCCTCTATCCAGTCGAGGCACTCTTCGATCGCTGCTGCCACCTCGGGCAGCCTGGCGTGCAGGCTGTCCAGCTTCTCCGCCGGGGCGGAGTCGAGCTCGAGCTGGCGCACGCTCAGGTCGCTGGGCGACGCTGCCGCTTGACGCGCTGCTCGGGGTGGGCTCGGGCGTAGACCATCTGCGCCTGAAGGGCGGTGTTGGCCATGAACCGGCGTTCGAGCTCGGTCACGACCACGGCGGGTTCGAGCACCAACGTGCCGTCGGACTCCTCGTGCATGAGGTAGCGCCGCCCTGGCCGGGCCAGGCTTGCTCGACCCCTCGCATCCGTCTCGACGATCTGCTCGTTCATCCTGACCATGCTACCACATTGCCCAGGACGGGGCAATGTGGCCGCATCGAGGCCATCTCGTCCGTCGGCTCGGGCAAGCAGGACCACGGCGAGCCCGCTGGCGGGCGCTGAGCCGCTACTCGGTGAGGCTCAGGAACCGCTCCCAGCGCCGCCTGTCACGCTCGGCCACCCGGCGCCTCTCGGTATCCTCGCCGGCCTGCTCGAGCTCTTGCTCGGCGATTGCCAGGCGTTCTCGCAGGTCGTCCGCGTCCAGGTCTGCGAGGTGATGGGCCTCCTCGACCAGCAGCAGCGCGTGGTTGCCACCGACCTGGAGGTAGCCTTCCGCCTGCGCGAACCGAACCACCTCGGTCTCGGTCTTGTAAAGGCGCAGCTCGGTGGGCTCGAGCGTTGCCAACAGCGGCGCATGTCTGGCGAGGATGCCGATCTGACCCAGCGTGGTGCGCGTGGAGACCATCTCCACCTCCCCGTTGAAGACTTCGCCCTCCGGCGTGAGGACTTCGACGGGAAACTTTGCGTGGGCCACCACCTCAGCCCCCTCCCTCGCCGCGGGTGTCCTTGACCACCTGGTCGATCGTGCCCTTCATGAAGAACGCCCGCTCGGGAAGATCGTCGTGCCTTCCCTCGAGGATCTCCTTGAAGCCGCGGACAGTCTCAGCGATCGGGACGTACGCGCCCGGAGTGCCGGTGAACTGCTCGGCGACGTAGAACGGCTGTGAGAGGTACCGCTCGATCTTGCGAGCCCGCGTGACCGAAACCTTGTCCTCGTCCGAAAGCTCGTCGATTCCGAGGATTGCAATGATGTCCTGAAGCTCCTTGTAACGCTGGAGCACCTGCTTGACCTCGTTGGCGACGCGGAAGTGCTCCTCGCCCACGATTTCCGCCTTGAGGATTGTCGAAGTCGAGTCGAGCGGGTCGACGGCTGGATAGATGCCCTTCTCGGCGATCGAACGAGACAGCACCGTGGTTGCGTTCAGGTGGGCGAACACCGACGCCGGAGCTGGGTCGGTGAGGTCGTCGGCGGGCACATAGACCGCCTGCACGCTCGTCACCGATCCCCGGCGGGTGGAGGTGATGCGCTCCTGCAGCGCGCCCATCTCAGACTCGAGGGTCGGCTGATAGCCGACCTGTGAGGGCATCCGACCGAGCAGAGCCGAGACCTCGGAGCCCGCCTGGACGAAGCGGAAGATGTTGTCGATGAAGAGCAGCACGTCCTGGCCCTCCTGGTCACGGAAGTACTCCGCCATCGTCAGACCTGAAAGGGCCACGCGCATGCGGGCTCCGGGCGGCTCGTTCATCTGCCCGAAGACGAGGATCGTCTTGTCGAGCACGCCGGATTCCTTCATCTCCAGCCACAGGTCGTTGCCTTCGCGCGAGCGCTCCCCGACGCCGCAGAACGCCGACAGGCCACCGTGCTCCTGAGCGAGGTTGTGGATCAGCTCCTGGATGATCACGGTCTTGCCGACGCCAGCGCCACCGAACAGCCCGACCTTGCCGCCCTTGGCATAGGGCGCCAGCAGATCGACCACCTTGATGCCGGTCTCGAAGATCTCCGTCGTCGGGGTCATCGCCTCGACGTTGGGAGCCTCGCGATGGATGGGCCAGCGCTCTAGGCCCTCGTCCAGCGGGACGCCGAGATCTATCGGCTCTCCCAGCAGGTTGAAGATCCGCCCCAGCGTGGCTCGACCGACCGGCACGGTGATCGGGCCTCCGGTGTCGATCACCTCGGCTCCGCGCTGGAGACCGTCGGTGGTGTCCAGCACCAGCGCCCGGACGCGGTCGTCGCCGAGTTGCTGCTGCACCTCGCAAACCAGGTAGTCGTCCTCCGCGGCGCCGATGTCCTCGGCGTCCGCGCCGCGCCCGGCTGGCGGCCGGCGCACCTTGAGGGCGTGGTTGATCTCGGGAACCTTGTCGGGGAATACCACCTCGATCACGACGCCTTGGATCGTCTCGATCCAGCCGACGTTCTCGGTGCGGGGCCCCGCCGCCGGGGCCTCTTGTGTCAGTGCCACGTCACTCTCCAGTCTGGGCTCATCTGAGCCCCTCGGCTCCGGCGACCACTTCCATGATCTCCTGGGTGATCTCGGCCTGGCGCGCCCGGTTCATCTGCAGCGTCAGGTCGTGTATCAGATCTCCAGCATTGTCAGAGGCATGGCGCATCGAGGTCATGCGCGCACCATGTTCGGACGCGGTCGACTCGAGCAGGGCTCGGTAGATCGAGATCTCGACGTAATCGGGGACCAGCCTCCTGAGCACGGCCGCGGCATCCGGCTCGTACTCGGGCACCAGGCGGCGTTGCGGCCTCTCGCCGGAAGCTACCTCCTCCGGCGGCTCCTCCTCGAGCACCGTTGCCCGCTGCAAGGGCAGCAGTGTCTCACGCCGCACGACCTGCGAAATGGCCGAGTGGTACCCGGTGTAGAACACCTCGAACTGGTCGACCTCGCCGTCGAGATAGGCGGCCATCAGCCGCTCCGCTATCCGGCGAGCGTCGGGATAGGTGGGACGGTCGGTGAAACCGGTGAAAGAGTCGACTACCTCGAGCCGGCGGAAGGTGAGCGACGACATGGTCCTGCGCCCGGAAGCGAAATATACGACCCGCCGTCCGACGCTCTCATGCTCGCGCCCGGCCGCAACCCCAGCGCGGATGATGTTGGAGTTGAACGCACCTGCGAGGCCGCGGTCGCCAGCGACGAGCAGCAGACCGACCGTCCGCACCTCGGGGTGCTCCTGGAGGATCGGCACGCTCGGGACGGCGCCCGCCGCCTCCGCGGCCTGGCGGGTCATTCGCCTGATCGCGCTCGCGTACGGCCGCAGCGCCGCGATCCGCTGCTCCGCGCGGCGCAACCGGGCGGCGGCCACCATGGCCATCGCCCGGGTGATCTTCTCGATGTTCTTGACCGCGCGGACGCGGTTGCGGACATCGCGCTGCGACTGGGGCATGGGTGTTGAGGCGCGCTGGAATTACTGCACCAACGCGGCCTGCTCCTCCTTCTCCTCGACTGGTTGCTGGGGAGCGGCACGACGCGTCTCGGAAGCGCCGACTTCGAGCGGATGGCCCTCTTCGTCGAGGTCGAAGCCAAAGTCCTCGGCAAACTGGCGCACCACCCCGGTCACTCGAGCCTGAGTGGATTCCTCCCAATCCCCACCCGCGATCAGCCGAAGAAGCTCGGGGTCGCTGCCGTGCACCATCTCGATGAGCTCTGCCAGGAACCGCTCGACCTTGTCGATCGTGATCCGGTCGAGGTACCCGCCCGTGGCCGCGTAGATCTGGACCACCTGCTCCTCGACCGGCATCGGGGCGCGCTCGGGCTGGTTGAGCGTCTTCACGAGGCGCTCACCGCGAGCCAGCGTCCGCTGGGTCTCCGGGTCGAGCTCGGACCCGAACTGGGCGAACGCTTCGAGCTCGCGGTACTGGGAGAGCTCGAGCTTCAAGCGGCCCGCGACCCGGCGCATCGGCTTGATCTGGGCATTGCTGCCGACCCGCGAGACCGAGATCCCGACGTTGATGGCCGGGCGTACGCCGGAGTTGAAGAGGCCCGGATCGAGGAAGATCTGCCCGTCGGTGATCGAGATCACGTTCGTCGGGATGTATGCCGACACATCACCGGCCTGCGTCTCGATCAGCGGCAGCGCGGTCAGCGACCCGCCCCCGGGGAGCTTCTCCCCGCTCCGAGGATCTGTGATGTCATCGGCCAGCTTGACCGCTCGCTCCAGCAACCGGGAGTGCAGGTAGAAGACGTCGCCAGGATACGCCTCCCGGCCCGGCGGGCGGCGCAGCAGCAGGGACATCTGGCGGTAGGCGTAGGCGTGCTTGGTGAGGTCGTCGTAGATCACCAAGGCGGCTCGGCCGTTGTAGAGGAAGTACTCGGCCATCGCACAGCCCGCATAGGGCGCCAGGAACTTGATCGGCGCGGCCTCGTCGGCGGCCGCCATCACGATGATCGTATTCTTCAGCGCGTCAGCCTCCTCGAGCACGGTCGCCAGTCGCACCACGGTCGACTTGCGCTGTCCGATCGCGACGTAGACGCAGATCAGGTCACGATCCCTGTTGTTGATTATCGCGTCGATGGCGATGGCCGTCTTGCCGGTCCCGCGGTCGCCAATGATCAGCTCGCGCTGGCCGCGGCCGATCGGGATCATCGAATCGATGGCCTTCAAGCCGGTGAGCATCGGCTCCCGCACCGGCTGACGCTGGACGATTCCTGGCGCCTTGAACTCCGCCGGACGCGTCCCACCCGCCCGGATCCCTCCCTTGCCGTCGAGCGGGTTGCCGAGCGGATCGACAATCCGCCCGAGCATCTCCTCACCGACAGGAACCTCCAGCAGGCGCTTGGTGCGCCTCACGGTATCGCCCTCTGAGATCCTCTCCCACTCGCCGAAGAGCACCGCGCCGACGTTGTCGGATTCGAGGTTGAGCGCCAACCCGGTGACATCGTAGGGAAGTTCCAGCATCTCCAGCGACATGCAGTTCTCGAGGCCGTGAATGCGGCAGATGCCGTCGGCAATCGACAGCACTGTCCCGACCTCGGTGAGGTCCGCGCTCATGCTGTCGAGGCCTTGGATCCGGCTCTTGAGGATTGATGTGATCTCGTCAGGCTTTATCTGCATTGGGTGCCTCCTTGACGGGTGAAGGTAGGCGCGCCTGCGCGACCTCCTTGCGAAGTTGGTCCAGCTTGTTCCTGATCGATGCATCCAGTATGACGTTGCCCACCCGGAGTACGATTCCCCCGAGCACGTCGGGATCGACCACGGTCGTCAGCTGGATCGTGCTTCCGGTCCCGGCCCCGATGCGCTCACCGATGGTGCGCACGGTCGCCTCGTCGAGGCTCACCGCGCTGGTCACCTCGATCGGCAGCACGCTCATCTCAGTGTCCCACAGCTTCTCGTAACGCGCCCGGATGTGGAAGATCTCCGGCATCCGCTGACGCTCGACCAGGGTCTCGAGGAAGCTCATGAACGTCTCCTCGGCTCCCTCGACCATCCGGCTCAGGCCGTCCTTCTTCTCCACGGTTGAGAAATAGGGCGACACGTAGAACATCTCCAGCTGGCGGTCGGCGGACAGCGCATCGACGAACTGGGCGAGCTGCTCGCGAACCGTGTCCAGCACGCCGCGCTCGGATGCGACCTCGAACAGCGCCCGTGCGTAGACCTCGGCGACCTCTTCCACTAGGGCCTCTTGGTATTCACGGTTGGCGGCGTGCTCCGCCGCTCAGGACTGTCAAGTCAAGCTCGGAGAGCGCGTCGTCGACCAGCCGTCGCTGGTCTTCCTCGGTGAGCACCTTGCGCGTCACCCGTTCGGTGGCCATCACCGTGAGGTCGGCTACATCCCGGAGGATCTCGTCGAGCACGCGGCGGCTCTCGACCTCGATCTCGCGACGGGTCTGCTCCAGCATCTGCTGTCCCCGAGCCTGGGCTGCGGTGCGGACCTCGCGCTCGTGGGCGGCACCGGCCTGGCGGGCACGCTCGACGATCTCTTCTGCCTGCTGGCGCGCCTGCCTCAGGTGTTCGCGATACTCGACTAGCAGCTCGTCCGCCTCGCTGCGGGTGCGGTTGGCCGCGTCGATCGCTTCGTTGATCGCATTCCTGCGATGGTCGAGTGCGAGCCCGATACGGGGCAACACGGCCTTCTTGAGGATATACAACGAGATCGCGAACACGACGAGCGTCCAGATCGTCAACCCGACATTGGGTGTGATCAACCAGGAGCTGGATGCGGCTGCCAGGATGGTTGGCTCCATCGGTTAGAGGAAGAAGGCGATGAAGCCGCCGACCAGGCCGTAGAAGAAGCATGCCTCAGTGAGGGCGAACCCCAGCCACTGGATCGAAGCGACCTCGCCCTTCATCTCCGGCTGGCGGGTCACCGACTCGATCACCTTGCCGAACAGCATCCCGATGCCCGCGCCCGCGCCCGCGGCACCGCCGCCAGCGCCGGCCCCGAGGGCGATCGCTTTACCCGCCTTCTCGCCGATCGCGCTATATTGCTGCGTCACAGCTGTGATCAGAGGATGAAAAACGAAAGCGCTACCCAAGAAATGAAACATTCAGCTCTCCTAGCTCTCTTTGATGTTAATGGCTACCGACAGATCCACCCAAGTAAATGGCGGTCAATATAGCAAAGATGAAGGCTTGCAGACCGGCGATCAGGACGAACTCGAACAGGTAGATCGCCACGCCGAGGGGCAGGGTGAACCAGCCCAAGGCCGGCAGGCCCAGCAGCACTGCCATGTCGCCTGCCATGAAATCTATCAGGAGGTGTCCCGCGAGCAGGTTGGCCCATAGCCGGATCGTCAGCGAGAGCAGCCGCAGGAAGTGCGAGACGATCTCCAAGGGGTAGAGGAAGGCCAGCATCCCTCCGCCGACACCCGAGGGGACCAGGCTCTTCAGATACCCCCTGAACCCCTGGGCACGGAAGCCCTCGACGTTGTATGCGATGAATACGCCCAACGCCAGCAACAGTGGAAGAGCGACATTGGTGTCCGCGGCATAGATCTGGAACGACGGGAAACTGAACCCGCCCAAATGGACTGGTTCCGCCGAGTTTACGGGCAGCGGGAGGTACCCGATGAGGTTGGTGACGAGGATGAACACGAACAGTGCGAATACGAGCGGAAACCACTTCCTGGCCATGCGCTCGTCCATGCTTTCGTGCGTGAACCGCTGCGTCAGGTCGTAGCCCCATTCGACCGCTGTCTGGACGCGGTTCGGCCGCATCTCCATCCGCCGGGCGACCCAGAACAGGATGCCTATCGTCAGCACCGCGGTGATCAGCAGGTAGAGCACTCCCTTGTTGATGTCCAGCGGGCCGACCAGGTGCACCCACGTCAGCAGGTGGTAGGGAGAGACGATGTTGAAAGTGTTGTTCTTGTGGCTGTGCAAACCGAAGGCGACCGAGAGCGCTATCAAGCCCGTGACATACACCGCAACGATGCCGTAGGTGATCTGCCTGCGGCGGCTCATGCGGGCCAGGAAACTCATTGGACGGCCCTCTGCTGTGGTGGTCCCGTGACCACCTTGATCGCGAAGGTCACTGAGTACGCCCCGAAGATCACCAGCGACGCGGTGAGGGCGTCCCGGCGTCCGCCGAAGAATGCCGTGATCACGATCACGCCCGCCAGCAACCAGATCCGCGCGAACCCTTCGAAGAGGATGACGCCCAGCTGCTTCAACGGCTCGGTCACCTTGCGCGTCCAGCGCTGGTTGGCTTCTGCGATCACGCGCTGCAGGATCCATCCGCCGGCACCAGCGGCATAGCCGAGCACAGGTGCGCCGAGCGCGAGGGCCGGAGCCAGTGCGATCACTACCAGCACCACATCCAAATAGTGCACCAGCACTGGAGAACGCCCGTTGAACTTGGCCTTAGCGACTATCGCCAAGGCAGATCCCGGGCTTGCTGGCCATCGCCCCGGGGGCCCGGGGGGCTCACTGGGGCCATCGTCGCACGGAGAAGGGTCGCATGGAGAGGCAGGGTGAGGCCAAACCCAGGACGAGGGGTGCCGTCAAATTTTGGGAGCGTTCCACAAGTCCTCGCTGCTCGATCTTGTCAGTCTAGTCGTGATGGGTGGCCTGAACAGTATCCCGCTTGCTACATACTTCGCAAGCCAGGTTGGAGCGAGTCTTCAGCCGGGCCAGTTCTCCCCGGCGCTCGGGTCCTCGGCGGCTGGCGAGCGGACCTCGGTCGGGCCCTGGACCGTGGCGGCCGAGGTCCCGATCCTGTGGCGGCCACCGGCGCGCCTGCGTGAACCCGTGGTACCCAGCACGGTCGAACCCGTGGGGCTCGTGGCGCTCACAACGGCGGAGCCAGCCTGACCGGTTCCGCTCACAAGGTGTCGAAGGAACCCCCCGACTCCACGACGACAGCAAGCCGCGCACGCCGCTCACCTCGCCGACCGGCTAAGATGGTGTACGGAGGGATGCGAGAGCGGCCGAATCGGGCGGTCTCGAAAACCGGCGGAAAGCGGGTTGTGAAGGACCAGGCTGAGCAGGGCAAATAGTGCCATTTACCTGGTGGAACGCGTCAAACGAGCCTCCGGGATAGTGCCCCTGGCCGACCCTTGGTGACCATACAAAACCCCTGCAATTGGGACCAGGCTGGGACGGCGTGTGGGACCAGGCTGGGACGGGTCGGGGCCTTGCTGGAGTGTCACTGGGGATCTGCACCTAGGCAAGATAGCAATAACTTGCCGATCGAATGAGTCGCCGACACTAGCTACACGCATGATATTCACATGCAGGGTCGGACCATCAGAACCGCTCAAGGCCGGCCTCGGGCATGCGTGGCGAACGGTGAGTCGAAGGCAACAGAGCTGTCATATGGCACGATAACGCCGGGACCTTGTATTGCCTTCCGCTACCAGATGCTCAGTTCTCGCCAAGTCGTTAAGCAGATGGCGGACGACGACAAGCTGTTCGCCGAGCAGCGCCGCCCCCTCCACGGTGGAGATGCTTCCCCTGCGACGTGCCTCGTTTAGTAGTAGGTGACGTTTGCGGGCCTGTGCCTCCACGCCGCTCGCTCCCGCCCGCAGGATGACCTCCTCTGATAGCACGTAGTGGCTCCCACCTCGCTCGCCGCGCCGTCGAAGCAATCCCTTGGCCACTGCAGCAGCGAGCACGGTCGATGCGTTGACATCCTCGATGCTCGAGCGCAGCCGGCGACTGGTGACCAAACCCTCATCCCGGGCGATAAGCAAGGCAAGGCGCTCGGCCACAGTCAAGTCAAGGTGGCCCAGGGTGGCGAGCCACACCTGATCCTCCAAGCCGACCCTGAAGCGGTTAAAGAGCGTCACGGTGACCGAGGTCGGCGTCGGATCGATGACGGGGGGCTCCATCAGGCGCTTAGCCATTTCCTCGAACATACGATCGATGCCCTCGCCGTACTCCTCGACAAGACCCATGGTCTTAAGGACCCGCATGATCCGACGGTTGCGTGAGAAGTGGTCGCTTCGAATGTTGTCGAGCGTGATAGGTCCAGGTAGCGGGCCGGGACTGCGAATCTCAACCCGATCATCCCAGATCGTCACGTCGGTCGTCGTACCAGCCATTGCGTAGTCCCGGTGGGCCAAGGCGTTGAGGACGGCTTCTCGTAGCGCCCGGACGGGGTACTCGGGCATGGCTTCGCGCCGCGTCCCGACCACGACTTCGTACGATTTCGTGTGCTGGGCGATGAAGGCGAGCGCGTCGTCGGCCACCGTGACGAGCGGACCCCGCAACTCCGCTCGGGCCAGAGTTACGCCCGCTATTGGCCCTAGCCCAGCCCTGCGAACAGCTTGCACCGCAGCCCCAGAGACCGTCTTGGCGGGCTCGTCGGCAAAGAGCAACGCCGCGGCTACTCGGATCGTCGGATGGGAGCCGGGACCGTTGTTATCAGCAACCCCAAGATCGACCAAGGCCCTCAGGGCTCCCTGGCCCCTGCGGACCCTCGGCCGGCCTGCGCAGTCAAGCGCCCGATTGAGCGCTGTCAAGTCGATTTCGTCCAGACTGAGTGACGCTTCGGCCTCCTCGGCGGACTGCGTGTCGCGGCTCCGCACGAATCGCACGAGCTGTTCGTTGCGTAGGGGCAGGTTTTCGCTGCCAACCCGGCGAAGGAGCCTTCCATCAGGAGTTGTGATGATGCGACCCGCCACTTCGGGAATGCTGACCAAGGTGACGCGGGCATCGCCTACGGTCATCTCCCGCAGATCGACCTCGATATCGCAGTCAGCAGCGGCTCGGGTTACGTTGTCGTGGGTCGTCTGGGACAGGGGGCACCCCACAATCTCTCGGGCGTCGGTAACCCCGAGTACGGCCAAGCCACCCGACGCCATCGCGAACGCCACGAACAGCTCTCGTAGCTCGCTGCGTGGCGCTCCCCTCTTGAAGTCGAGAACCTCCGTCTCGAGATCCCCGACCAGTGCCCAGAAATCCAACTCGGATAGCTGATCTGGCAAGTCTGCCAGTTGCGGAACGGTTGCCACAGCTGTCAACTTAGCACTAAGTTGGCCCCGAAGAACCCGCGTGAAGACTTGATAGGGCAAGTTGTTGCAATGCGGGGCTGCCATCGGATGCCGCGAACCACTGCCGTCGCAGGCTGACGACGACCTCTGTACGCCGCTGCAGCGGCGAGGATGCCTCTCAAGTGCGTGGGACGAGCAGGACAGGGGGCGAGGCGGACGACCACGGCAAAGCGCGAGCTCGTGGGGATCAGCTTGCGATGAGTGTTGCTGCAACGACACGACACCAACCCAGCTCTGGGCAGAACTGGGCTCGAAGCGGACACTCGTGATCAAGCCAGAGGATGCTGCCGAGCAACGTCTCGGACCGCCGACACGACGCGCTCGGCCGCGTCAAGCACGCGCTGCGCCGCCGTCTGGCTCACCTCCTCCTGGTCCGCCGGATACCCCCGTCGATGGTCCACGGGCTCAGCAGGTCGAGGTCGCTGCGGTCGAACCTGCGCTGGTCCTCGTCTGGTAGCTGCCTGGCAAGTTGGACAAGATTGTGTACCATGCGGATGAGCACACCCCGCCAGATCTGGAGGACCTTCAGCGCCTTCTCCGCAGCCAAATGCGCGTGGAAGCACGAGACCCGTCCTGGCAGCTCGGGGTCCGCGGCGATCACCGCCGCCACTGCCAGCTCCTCGCCTGCCTCCTCGAGCCAGCGCTGGGCCTCTGCTAGCTCCTCAGGCGACGGTGCGCACATGGACCACTAAGCCTTCGTGAGCTGGCCAATAGACCATGGTCCCATTCACATCTCGGCCCGCCTCGAACTCGGCAACATCGGTGACGAAGATGTCGAACGGCACGGGGGCCGTGCTGGCAGCCATCAACTTCGCCTTGGCCTCCATCCGCTGACCCTTCTCGAGGTGGTCGAACACCACCATCAGGTCGAGGTCGCTGTCCGGTCCCTCCTCGCCGCGGGCCACCGAACCGAACAGGATGATCCTGACCGGATCACAACTGGCCAGCAGTTCACGGACCACCTGCGGCAGCCAGGCCCGCAACGAGGAGTTCTCCGGATCCGATCGGCGGGTCCCGGGAGTCATGTCCGCACCCTCTCACTCGCAATGGCGCCGAGCGCTTCCTTCATCTCCCGGGCGGTGGCAAATCGCTCGGAGCGCGAAGACGCGCACGCCTTGAGGAGGAACTCGGCCAGGCTCGGTTCCAGATCGGGCCGCCACGCCCTCGGGTCGACCACCTGGTCGCCGGGAGACTGCCACGAGCTGGGGTAGGGGTGATTTCCCTCGCAGAGCAGCTCATAAAGCACCACGCCCACCGCGAAGAGGTCGGTGGAGACATCCCAGCGGGTGAGGTTGGCGTCGGGTGGCTGGTAAGGCGGCGTACCGGACTGGGTGTGCACTGCGTCGCCAGCACGAGATGCAATGTTGAAGTCGAGCAGCTTGGCACCGCTGTCGGTGATAATGATGTTGAGTGGCTTGATGTCCCGGTGGACCAGGCCGGCCTCGGCAAGCGCCATCAACTCGTGATACTCGGCTTCGGACAGTTCCCCGGTGGCCTTCTTGTGGTCCAGCTCGCCCAGACGAACCGAGTCCGGATGGATCGCAACCAGGGCGTCCAACACGTCGAGCATCGCGACCAGCGCCACTCGGTCGCCCATCCGACGCTTTCCCGTCGTAAAGGTGGCGAGCAACTCGCCCTCGACGAACTCAGTGACCAGATACCAGCTACCGCTCTCCATCTGGGCGGCCCAGTACACCTTGACCACGTGGGGATGGTCGACCCTGCGTAGCGCTTTGATCTCCCGACGGACTGACTCGTCGGCCCCCGCGCACTCGAAGACCTTGAGGGCCCGCTCTGCGTCTTCGACGATGTCACGAACCCGGTAGACCTTGGAGAACCCGCCTTGGCCGAGCAGCGCCAGAACCTCGAAACGACCCTCGATCACGTCACCGATCTCATAGTCAACCGCCCGGGAGGGTGCGGGGGCGGCGGGCGGCGGGGCGGCGGCGGCGGCGGCGAAACCCAGGCGATTCCCCACGGTCTCTGCGCAGTAGACCACCTTCTCCGGCCGCTCCCCCACCCGGTAGCTGAGATCAAGCTGCCCGAACTCGTCGGCGCCGATCGATGCTTGAGCCTCCTTGACCCGCCGGCGCAGCTCCAGGGCAAGCTCGGCGCACCACGCCAGGGCGTCGTCGGGGACCACCATGGAAGGATCCGGCCAGCACAGCTTCAACAGGCCGTTGACCGTGTTGTTGGCCGCCTTGCGGTCCCGGCCACTCAGGCCGGCCCCCCACTCCAGTCGATCCTGGATAACGTCAAGGCGGGAGGTGCGCCTCAGCTGGCTCCAGCACTCGGCAAGAAAGTCACTCACCAAGCCGAAGTGGCTGGTGAAGTGCGAAGGGTCGAGCTTGGGCACGTCCCAACCCGGCAGGTAGGCATGAATCCGGTCGTGGAATGCGGTGTCATCGCGCATCTCCCGGGGCAAGGGTCCGAACAGGTGACCCCGGCGCAGCTGCTCGCTCACGCCCACGTCGAAGTTGCCCACCATCACGATCCCGCCGTCGGCGCGGATGGACTCCTTGCCGCGACTGAACTCGCCGGACTCCATGTAACCCTTGAGGATGTTCACCCCGTCCTTGCTGTCGAACGAGACACCCGAGACCTCGTCGAAGCAGATCACGTCGTACTGCGCGACCAGGCCGCGCCGCCCGGTGGCGTTGTTGACGAACATCGCCGCCACCGTGGCCTTGCCGCCCGAGACGAGGTGCGCGTAGGGCGACACCTGCTGGAACAGGTGGGACTTGCCCGTGCCCCGCGGCCCGAGCTCGACCGCGTTGTAGTTGCCCACCACAAAGGGGACCATCCGGGCGATGAGCACATCACACTGGCGGGCGGTGAACCGGTCGGGCTCGAAGCCGACGCTTCGCAACAGCAGCGCGCGCCACTCGTCGAGGCTGAAGCGTGCCCGGCCGGCCACGAACACGTCGAGGGCGTCCCGGGTCGACATCTGGATCGGTCGCACCGAGTCGACCCGGAATGCCGGCTCTCCCGACTCCCGAGCGGGTGCCCCGATGTACTCCAAGCCGACCTCGGCATAGAAGCCGCCGGTGAGCATCCGGTCGTTCTCGTTTACCAGCTGGTCTGCGATCTGGATGTCGCCGAGCTGCAGGCTGGGCAGCTCGGCCTTGTAGGCGTCAGAGCGCGAGTCCAGCCTGGCCCGCAGGAGGTCGATGACCTTGACCTGGCCCTTCTCCCGGGCACGCGACTTGAACAGCTCCTCCTCGCCCGCCCGAACCGTGCGCTCCTTCATCGAGCGCTCGACCACCGCTAGGCCCTGGGCGATCTCGTCGGGGTCGGTGGTGGCGCAGTAGCGACCGAGCAGGAACTCCCCTACGTAGGTGGGTACGGGGTACTGGCCCCGGAAGCGCTGGGCCAGATCCTTCCTTACCAGGTAGCCCTCGAAAGCATCGGAGGCCAGGCGGTCGAGCGCATCCAGGCCGCTCACCGGTTGCTCCCCACAGTCACATCGCGCTGAGCCAGGACCTTGCCGTCCGCACCGACCAGGACCACGAATGCACCCTCTCCCTGGTGGGCCTCGTCGGGCACGATCAGTGAGATCCTTCCAGCGCCGACAGCCTCCTGGGCGGCTTCGGCAATGCTGGTCCTCGGATCGCCCGGCATGGCTCGAAGGTCAACCACGACGCCATCCCCGACACCGTCGACCTCGACCCGGCAGAGCAGGTTGAGCCACTTGACCGCGAGGATCTCCGGGCGCCCCCTGGCCCGGCCAGCGTCGCCAAGGGTGACCGTCATCCTGGGGACGAAGCACTCCTGGGGGCTGACACCGCCGTGTTCGTAGGACTTGTTGGCCTCGAAGCAGGTAATGCCAGAAGCGACAGCGATGCGGACCTCGGGGTCCCAGAACCACGGCACCGTGGGCGCATCCACGCTCGCCCCTGGCTTGAGGCGGGCGCAGCGCCCCTTCTTGGCAGCAGTGGTGGCGACAGGCAACTCCACCTTCTCCATACCACGCGGCAAAAGGATCCAGCCATGGTCGGTCACTACATCCACCCTGGCCCAGCCGGCGTCCAGCAGCCCTCGGATGCGCCCGGCGATCCCCTCCACATCCCCATCGAGGAATTGAGCCAGGCGCGCCCCCGTCCTGTGCCCACTCTCGTCCAGCGTGCCCGCTTCCGTCCACCCGGTGCCACTGGGGTCGCCGGTGTCTGAGCCGAGCAATACTTGCACCCCGTTGGCCGCCATGAGGGAGCGCAAAACGTCGATCTCTGCCGCCGCGCCGTTGCTGTTCGCGGCGCACAGCTTCGGCCCGGCGCGCAAGGCCGCGTCGGCTACCGGGACAAGCGCTGCCTTGGCGGTGTGGGTGACGGTAGGGAGCGCGGCGAGGCTGGTCCCCACCTCGACGCCGAGGCCGGCGCCGGCCAGACGGTCCGCCAGCCGGTGAGCCACGTCCAGGCGCAGGCCGTCGACGAACACCGTGACCGTGCCGGGCGAGGTGGAGGCCGGCGGCCCGGGCCGGTAGCCGCCAGCGGTTGGGCCGATCAGAGACAGGAGAGCTTTGGCGCCCGCCTCCAGCCACGTCCGGTACATCGCCAGCACCGCCGAGCACACCCCTGACCAGTCGGCCGAGGTGTCCACCGCCGCCAAAGCTCGGAGCGCTGCGTCGTCGGCCCGCCAGCCGCGGGTCTCGTAGTCGGCCACCATCTGAGCCAGATCCCCTGAGGCGAGAGGCTGGGCGGTTAGCAGGGCAAGCGAAGTGAGCTGCTCCAGAGCGAAGGCCAGGGGTGCCTTGTCCAGCTTGCCCCACACGGTGCTGCGTCGGGGAGAATGCTCTGCGTCGAGCAGTGCTACCTCCGAGCGCGCCTTGTCCGGGGTGAGTGCCTGGAATGCCGCCAGCTGGGCTCGGAGGCCATCTTCCGCACCTGTGTTAACCTGTGGCCACGAGTCCGTGTCCTCGACCAGCAGGCCCCCGGGACCCGTGCGTGCCAGCAACTCGTAGATGCCGGGCCAGTGCTCGGGAACCTCGGCAAAGCGTTCCCAAGCCAGTGCCCACTTGCCTCGACGGCGAGCCAGCTTGCGCGCCGCGGTGACCTCGCCGTCCCCATTGGGGTCAAAGCCGTAGTCCGCCTTGCAGGTCTGCACGAATGCCGTCCACTGCGCCCGATCGAGGCGTGCGGGCAGGGACCCCGGATCATCCAGCCAGCCGAGCAGGCTGCCAACCGGGTCAGGCTCGATAAGGTCGCGGAAGAAGGCTGCATCCAGGACACGTGCTGCCAGTCGGTCCATCGGCTGACCGAGCAGGCGGGGCAGAGCGTCGCCCAACATGGCCTTGGTTTCGGTGTCGCGCCCGACGCTGAGGCCTAGGCCGTGCTCGCGCTCGGCCAGTAGGGCACGCACCGACCAGTCCCGGTCGTGCGGGTTGGAGAACCACTGGGAGCGATACTGCAGCTCGGCTATCGGGGCCAAGTTCCTTGGACAGTCCTCTACCGCCCGCAGCTGGCTGCGCGACACCCCCGGAAGGTAGACAACGGGGGGCCGGTCCCCCAGTCCGGCGTCTACCGTGCGGGCCACCACGCAGCGGATCCAGTAAGCCGGACCCCGCCGGGCAGACGGAGCGAACTCCCCGAGGCAGACCACCGGCACTCTCTCACCGATCCTTGCCATAGCCTGGCACCATTGGGCATCCTCGTCCGGCCACAGCAGGGCCACGGGCGCCACGACCGCGTCGGGGTTGTAGTCGAGCGCGTCGATCAGGCAGGCGATGATCCGGTCGAGCACGGTCTCACTCACCGCTGGCCCTCCCGCTCCCGGGCCGACCGCTTCTCGGTGAGGGTCAGGTGTATGTCGTTGCGGCGCTCGGCGCCGCCGGGATCCTTGCCCCGGTCCTTGCGCCAGTGGATGCGGAATCGGACCCTTAGCACCCCGGCGGTCACCAAAGGCCGGATGTTCAGCCGCACCCCGTCATCCAGGTCCGGCTCCCAGCCCATCGGCTGCTCGTGCGGGGCCTTCCAGCGTACGTAGATGTCGTAGGGATCCTCTCCGACCAGGATCCCCTCCAGCTTGCGCTTCAGCTCCAGCGCAGCAACCAGGCGTGCCTCTGCGCCGGGGACCTCGTCGCGCACGTCGCCGCGCTGGCGCTCCACCCAGTCCTTGCCCAGGTAGGTGTAGGTGAGCTTCTCCAGGGTTGCGTGGTCCAGCCGGTGGTAGTTCACCAGGGCGCCGAACCCGTCCCGCCGACCGTCCCAGATGTGCCAGATAAACGGCCGGTTGTGAAATAGGCCGCAATGCGCTTTGAAGAACTCGTCCCGCAGCCAGTCGGCCAGATCCTTGGACTTGGCCCCCGCCTGTGCCAGTAGCTCCGTCGCTTTGCCCGGCGACCACCGGTCCCCGAAGGCTGTTGCCAGCAGCTTGACTAATCGCTCCCCCGCCGGCGCCTCCCCCGCCACCGAAGCCAGGCATACGATCCCGTCCTCGTCAGCCAGGCAGTCCAGGTCGTCGTGCTCGGCTTGCTCTGGCCAGCGATACCCGAGCAGCCTGGCCACGGCCACCTGCAGCGGATCAGTAGCAACCTCCGGCCGCCCCTCAAACAACCATTGCGTAGGATCATCCGACCAAGGCTCCGGCAACGGCTCACCTTCTCTTGCTACCCGGCGCCACTCGTCTGGATCAAACGGAACCTTTAATAGATATCCGCAACCCACCACTATTTTATGGTTCACCCGGCGTACCCGTTCTCTGTACTCAACAGAGCTTAGATAGGCCCATAGCCCTGAAACGTCATCCTGGTCTTTTGGGATGATAGGGACACTCGCGTCATTGAACATTTCTCCGCGGTATAGCGTGACATTTAGTGTCCCGGACCCAACCAGCACGCCGAGCGTTCCCAGGACCTCCTTGGGGTTGAAGTTAGTAGCACCGGACTTGCGTTTTAGGCGACCGGCACCGGACTCCCACCTCAGAAGGCATTCACGGCCGGCGTGGGGGGCCGTTACCTTCGGAGCGGTAAGAAATCGTTCCCAGACACTGCTTATCGCTGAAACTTCCCAGAACCGCACTATGTATTGGGCCACGTCGCTGGTCACCAATCCCTTCCAGCTGTCCGCATAGGCAGACAGCAGCGACTGGTGATGACCGGAGTCCAAAGCCAGCAGCGTGTCAGGCGAATCCCGCATGTCCTCCTGCCGCATGAGCGTGATGTCGTTGGCCCGCAGTGCTTGCGCCTTTTCATGTGCCCTTGGCGCCTTCGTGGCGTCAACGGCAGCGACCCTGCCCACAAGAGGCCCCGAGGACATCACCACCAGGGTGCTCTGCACCACTTGGCCGGTCACTGTCTCGAAGGCACCCGGGCCCAACGGTGCGAGCACGTCCCAACGGAGGTTCTTCAGGAGGATGCGACGGAGGGTCCCGTAGTAGCGCAGGAACAGCCAGCCCAACGGGGTCACCAGCGCTATGGTGCCGTTGGGTGCCATGTCGATACACCGTTCTATGAAAACGGTGGCGAGATCATTTGCAGACGACGGATAGCGCTCCGTCAGGTGCTCCGCCGTGTGCATCGGCATTCGCTGTACACCGAGATATGGCACATTTGTGGTCACCAGCGTGTATCGCCGCGCGAGCAACGCGGCTGCGATCGCAACGCCTGTCGCCGGACCGATACCCATTGTCGAACCTTCAGGTTCGACGCGCAGGAGCTTCTCCAGCAACGGTGCCACCTCGGAGTAGTCCACGGATAGCAGGTGGTCCTCGGCTGTGGACGCAGGGGGGTCGATTAGGCTGCCTAGGGTGTCAGCATCCTGGAACAGCGCGTGGAGCCGGACTAGAGCGGACACCAGGCGTTCGTCGCCACCGGCTAAATTTTTCCAATCCTCGACGGGAGCATTTACTGGTATGCCCGAGCAGGCGATATTAGGGATAGGCAGCACCCGCCAGGCGCCGCCGTCTTTCCAGGCCTTCATGGCCACGGCGAACATGGCGATCTGCACGCAGCGGGGGTCGAGCTCCAGACCGAACAGGTTGTCGGACAGCACGGCGTCAGCGGCCTCGACCGGGCTCAAGCCTTCCTCCTCGGCGCGCATCTGCCACAGCATCGAGAACGCCTCGACCAGGAAGTGGCCCGACCCGCAGCACGGGTCCATCACCGTTACCTGCCCCACTTGTTCGGGCCAGCCATCGAAGCTTCCGGCGGCCGGGTGACCCTCGTCGTCGAAGCGCAGGTACTCGAAGCCCTTCACCAAGGCGCTGTCGGGGTGGTGAGCCGCCCACCAAGCGCCGAGGGAGTTCTCCAGCAGGAAGCGGACCATGTAGCTCTCGGTGAACAGCTGGGTCACCGGACCTAGATCGGCCCCTCCGATCTTGCGCTCGGAGCGGTTGATCTCGTCTTTGCGGTCCTTCTGCCAAAACTGGTAGACCCACCCGAGGGCGTCGTCGGCCAAGAATACCTCGACAGGCAGTCCGGCAAGGATCGCCTCCAGCGCAACCCGGCCCTCCGGCGCCAGGCGCAGGCGCACGCAGGGGTCATCGACCCGAAAAATGCCGGGCAGGATCTCGGCCGCGAATCGAGCTGCCACCGACCAGCCGTCGGGCTCGCCCATCTCTGCGGCCAGGTCCTCGCAATCCGCCAGGCTGACCGCGGCCTTGAACCCGGGGTGCAAGAGGAGGCCGTTCTCGGCCAGGAATCGGGCGAACAGCAGCCGGTGCCACTGCTCGTAGGCGCACTCGGCGACCAGGGCCTCGGTGTCCTCCCCCAACTGGCGCCACCGCGCCCGCAGGTCGTTGCGCAGGTGGGCGCGCTCGGAGTCGAGGTGCGCGGGCTTGTCCCGGGCAAACACCCCGAGGCCCTCGACGGAGCGCCGCGACTCGCTCTCCGAGGTACGGCGCGCGTCCAGCACGGTCTTTTCCAGCCGTTTGCGCAGCTCGGAGGACAAGGCGCGCACGTCGGAGCTCAAATGATCACGATCCGGCCGGCGTCGAGGTGGGGTTGCACCCGGGCGCGGAGCTCCTCGACGTAGTCGTCCAGGTTTTGGCGGTTGCGGATCGTCGCGTTGGGAGGCGCTACGGGGACGCTGTCGGGCTCGGCCAGCTTGGCCGCCCGCTGGCGTGCCTGGTCACGCCTTCCAGGTACCAGGCCGATCCGGTCCCGCCATCCGTTGAGTGAGGTCGCATCGAGTGCTTCCAGCAGCCTGGTGACGCTGGAGGTATCAGGTTGAGGTACAGCTACGAGGTTGGTCTGTCGCAGGATCGTGGCCCGCGCCTCCGGGTCAAGGCTTGTCCACACGTCCGCAGACTCGAGCTCGGCCAGCGCAGCGAGTCGGTCCGCCTCGTACTCAGCGGCGCAACCGGTCAGCTCGGCTCGGAGAACCCCGCACAGCGCAGCGACGAGTGGACCGACCGGGTCGGGCTCGTGGAGGAGCTGGCGGCCATCACGGATCGCCTCGACTGAGGGGGCCACCGATGCCACGATCTCGAGCCCGTCCGCCTGTCGGACCAGGCGCTGGAGGTCGCGCCAGGAGGCCTCCCGCTTGTCACGCTTCGCTCCAGCTGCCCGCCAGCGCTCCAGGTCATGGCCGAGGGCCTCGCTCACATCGGCGACTGCCCGGAATCGCTGGTTCCCGCCGAGGCTGAGGAGCGCGTCGACAGGTCCCACCGACGGGGCTTCGGGCAAGGGCGGGCCCCCACCTGCGCGTACGGCCAAGTCCTTCAGGCACTGGAGCAGCGCCGGGAGTTGCGCATCCTCCTTGCCCGCCTCGTGAGCTATGCCCGCCGCACTGAGCAGCCCCCTCACGGCAAGGCGTTGGGACGCCGTCGGCGGTTCGTCCTCTTTGATCAGGGTCACCTTGCCGACCTGGCTGGGGTGCAACTCTCTAGGACTGCCGAGGTTGCGACCGTCCAGGGTCGCACGGATATTGCCCGCTGCCATTAGCACCAGGACCGCGGCGCTGACCGCGTCGCGCGGCCAGCCATACGGGGGGCCGGTGAGCTCGCGCTGGAGGTCAGCGCCCTTGATCCCCGCTGGGTTTACCGTGGCCAGGACCTCCTTGCAGACCGGGTGAGCCGTAGCAGTGCCCTGGTATCCCACCGCTACAAGAGCGTCGGGTGCACCATCTCGAACCTTGTCCGCCACCTTTGCCCAGTTGGCGTTGTCACCGGCGCTGAACTTGGGGAACATGCGGACCAATGACCGCTGCGCCGCCGTCTCGAGGGCGCTGCCGAGCGTCGAGACCGTCGCCTCCGCGCCGCCTCCCTGGAAGACCCGGGCGTGCTCCACCACCTGACGCAGGAGGCGGTCTAGGCGCTCGGACTCGCTGTCCCGTCTGGTCTTCATGGAGCACTGCGCATCCCGGCCGCCCTCGGTCTGTGGCGTCGG
Source organism: Acidimicrobiales bacterium (assembly GCA_039583695.1). Lineage (GTDB taxonomy): Bacteria > Actinomycetota > Acidimicrobiia > Acidimicrobiales > JAJPHD01 > JAVKSL01. The sequence goes on from JAVKSL010000002.1 coordinate 20,711, forward strand.
TGCGCGAAGCGTCTCCTCGGCGGCCAGGTAGCTCGCCGACGCCTCCTTGACCTGGTCGGGGTCCCGCCTGGGGAGGAACACGAACACCACGGGGCTGTCGTCGCCAGCTTCGGCCGCCGATCTCTTCACCGCGGCCTCTGATGCCGACCACTCGTCCCGGACCCACACCGGCACTTTGCCTTCGGTGGCCGCCGGGAGGTCGTCGCCCCAGTACCAGGCGACCTCTCGACGGGGCTTGCTGACTCCGTGCTTAAGCTGGATCCTGCCGTGCATTGCCTCGAAGGCCCGGTGGAGGCGCTCGTTGCGGACCTGGCTCAGCCTTGAGGAATCGTCGAGCAGCACAACCAGGGCGCGACGGTATTCCTGCTCCCAGACGGCGCCCTCCTCGGTCTGAAGGCGGTACTCGTCACCGATCCGCATAAGGCGGCTGGTGCTCACCAGGCCTTCCAACAACTCGGGTACGCGCCGTCGCAGGACGGCCCCCTCGTCCGCCAGATCCTCGACCAAAAGGTCCGCCAGGTAGGGGGCGGTGGCCCGCAGCCCGCTCTCACCCCCGAAGCTCTGAGCCGGGAGCTGCGAGAGCAGGTACACCAACGCACAGATGCGCGACTGGAGCAAACCGTCCGCTCCCTCGCTGCGCAAGCTCCTGATGCGCTCATCGACCGTCTTGTGCATCGCGCCGCTCTGCTGCATTTGGGTGGACTGCTCGTCATAGATGAAGTCGGCACCCACCACGTGTCCTATCGACTGCTCGCACACGTGCAACGCCGCGTCGTGAGCCATTCTGAGCTGGGTCCGCAGGACGCCGCTTTTGCCCGCCTTGTCTATCGCCCGCAGAGCGACCTCCCAAAAGCGTCGCCGGCTCGGCAGGAGCGGGTAGTCCGCCACCAGATCGGGGTGGTCCGCGGCCCTGGGCGCGAGCTGGGTCCCCCCGAGCTGGCGATCGATCTCGCCGCTCACCGCGTCCAGCGCGGCGCTGAGCTCAGCCACTCGCTCGGGCCTCTTGCGCAGCACCACCTGGCGCACCACCGATTCGACGTCGGTATCCGAAAGCGCCACCTGCACTGCGAACCGGTCGGTGAGCTTGGTCAGGGTTGGGCTGGCGATCAAAGCGCTCTGTCCGGTGGCCACAAAGAGCATCTGGCTGTTGAACCTGGACGAGCACCCCTCGACGATGTTCTGGACCGCGAGCGCCTTGGCGTTGTCCTCGCCGATGTACTGCTGCATCTCATCGAGCACCACCAAGGTGAGGGGAAACCTGCCTGCCGTGCTGGAGGCCAGCCCGAGCACCTCGTCCACTGCGGCGAACATCTCAGCGTCGGTGACGTCGGCATCGGTCGGAGGAAATTGCGCCTCCAACAGCTTGCGCACGTCGCTGACAGAGGACCCGAGGCTCGAGTCTGACTCTTGCAGCGTCTCGGCGATCACCGGCGAGACGTACATGTCAACGATCTCCTTACCGAGATCAAGGCCGGCAGCCTCTGCCGCCGCCTCCAGCTTGGCGTAGTACCCGCGCCTGCGCGCCCACATGACGAAGCGCGCCCGCGAGTACGCCTCAGGAAGCCCGGCACTGGCGAACAGGACGGAGAGAAAGGCAAGTCGAGGGGCTTGGCTTCTTCCCGCGGCGAGGTTGCCGGTCGCCGACCACAGCCCCCCTGCCCGACGGCCGGCGCCCGACAGCTCCCCCAGGTGATCGGCCACCTCGTCGGTGACATTGACGAGGTTGCGAGCGCTGTCGCCGCCCGGCAGGGTCACGTCGCGCCACAGGTAGTCGAGCACTCGGACCAGGTGGGACTTGCCGCTGCCGTAAAAGCCGCTCACCCACACCGCTTGCTGCTGGGGTCGGGCGAGGTTGGCGAGAAAGCCACCGAGGATCCGTTCGAGGCCGTGAGCGAACTGGCCTTCGCAGACGAAGTTGGCCAGCTCCCAGCGCACCACCTCCCACTGCTGGGGGCTCTGCGCACGCTCCACCTGAGCCACGCCGTTGTTGGGAAGCCTGTTGTCTCGTGGGTCCCGGCTGAACAGCTCCCAGTTGCGGGTGGTCATCGACTCCTCATTTCGGGCGTGATCGGGACCGCCAGGTAGTCCCACCCGTCGCGGGCGTCGAGCAGGCGGTAGGCGTTTCCTTCGTGCTCGCCGGGGAAGAACACCAGCAGACGACCGGCGATGGCGTCACTCACCGCGGCCACGAGGCGAGACAGCTTCACCGCGTCGCCCAAGCCGAACAGGGTCCCGACCCCCACCAACGCGACCACGCTGTCGGGGGCCGATTGCACGGCCAGCGCCGAGCGGACCTCCTCGGCGAGGTGATCGGCGAACGTGGCCAGCGATCCGGGTAAGAGGTGCGGTGATTCGAAATACTGGTCGCGGTAGGGGTGCTGGGCCATCCAGCGCTCGAACGACGTGGTCACGTCGAGGTGCGACCACGCGTGCGACGCCTGCTTGGTCGCAATCTCGAATTCGGTCAGCTGCAAGCGCAGCCGACGCTCCAGCTCCGGTGGGTAGATCGCCATCCAGACCCGCTGGGCTGGCGCCAGGCCCTGCTGCCAGGGCAGTGAGACGTAGCTCTTGTATGCTTCCAGCAGTCCTCCGATGTAGCTCACCTGGTCGCACCCTCCCCCGGGTCAAATGGTCTGAGCAGGCCCCGGAATGCCACCTCGACCACGCCGCCAAAGCTTCTAAAGTCGATCAGACCGCTCCTAGAGGCGCTGAATGCCTGGTCATGCAGGTGTGAGATCCCCTGGTCGAGCACCTGGGCCCACAGCGTTGCGAACAACAGCTCGCCCCGAGCGCCCTGGAGATGCCCGAGCATCAGTGCGTAGGCGAGGGCGCCGGGGGTGCAGGTCGCGCGGCCGCGCACCCGGCGCCTCGGACCCTCCGAATGCAGATGACCACTCTGGGTCCATGATGACACCAGGTTGCCCGACGTGGTCCGGCGGGTTTTGTCACCATAGACCCCCGGAAAGGTGTCGTGGATGACGGACTCGAAGTCACTGCCACTCACCGTTGCGCCGGTCGGCCGTTCCATGACCACGGGGGCGCTCGCCCTAAGGACCCGATCCCGAGCGAGCGCGCAGAGCAGGGCGAGGAGAGGCTGGCCCTCGGCGTCTTCGGGCCACATGTCTCGCAGCGCTCGGAACAGCAATGAACTCGGATCGAGGCGGTAGAAGCGCTTCAGCTGCCAGTATGCCCACTGCCGTGCACCGACAGTCTGCTTGGCGAGCACATTGTCCTCGATGATCGCGTAGCGGTACACCGACGTCGGCGCATCGGCTGGGACCAGCGCTAGAAGTCGTTGCAGGCTGGAGATCATGATGGTCTGGCTGGTGCTCGCCCCACCCGGAACCTCCGCGCGCGCAATCTCGACGACGTGGTCCTCCACGGGCTCCTCTAGCACGGCAACGCTCACCACTCGGGGGTCCCGTCTCCCGTTGATCGCCACTGCTCGATCTCCAGGTATGGTCCCACGTGGTGATGCTACCGGTGCGACGCGCTGGGGATATGAGCCACAACCCGGCCGATCTACGTGACACCGCGGGGATCTGGTCCCGGCCATGACAGGCGGCTCAGGTCTGTCGAGTAGGAGGTTTCGAGTAACTCCAGCGAGACCTCGGACCGGTAGCCCGCGTCCACCCCGGCAAGGATGCCCGTACCGCTAGCCACCCCAGATCCAACCTCGGCGAGCCACCGACGGGCTGCCTCCTTGTCGCCGCCGTCACATACCACGGCGAACAGGACGAAGCTGGGAGGCGATTCCTGGGCGCTGAACTGCATGAGCACGTCGTGAAGGTCCGAGATGAGATTAGGCGGCAAGACCCTGCGGGCGCGTTCGGCGACGGTTCTGGCTAGACCGACGAGGTGATCTGGGACTGCGGGCCGGTCGTACCGGAGGCCCAGCCAGGTCTTGAGGGCAACGATCCGCCCCGGTGAGGAGAGCACAGGCTGGGGGTTGCGACCGGCGACCTTCACCAGAGCCGCAGGCGACAGCCGGATCGGGGGCTCGTCACTGGTGACGTACTCGTTGTCATCCAGGCGGAGGGTGCGTGACCGGACGCCCCATTCCGTCGAGGCATTGTTGAGCGAGAACCTGGGCCTGAGTTCGACCAATGGCTCTGCGCGGTCCTCGTCCCATCCCGCCAGGTCGCAGTCCTGAGTGGTGACGACCCATTGCCCGTGGGTTTCATTGCGACCGACGATGCCGGCCTCAGCAGAGAGAATGAGTCCCCCGACGTGTAGGTCGGCGTCGAGCCGGCTCCCTTAGCGCCAGCCCAAGGAGTACAGGCTTGCCACGTCAGTCGTCGTCGAGCGCGACCGTGGCCTCGCCGGGCTGGGCCGGGTAGCGACCTTGCATCATCCCGTCAGTTCGAGGTGGGCTAATCACGTCGAGCGCAGTCAGGTAGGCGTCTGCGGCATGGCCCGTGCCCACCAGCATGAGCGCTGAGGGCCGGCTGGGGGTAGGCGGTTGCGTCATAGCACGGACCAGCTCGCCGGGATCCTCTCCGACAACCTTGTACAGGCGGATCGCCAGTTCGTAGAGGGCGGCCGCCCGCTGTGCTACTTGCGGCAACCGTGCAAGTTGAGAGTCCCCCCGCAAGATGGCCTCGACGGTTACGTGGGTGGTGCCGACCGCCTCGGCGAGCGTCCGGGACGACCATCCGGTCCAGCTCTTGATTTGGCGCAGTCGCCCCATGAGCGCCGACGCCTTGGGAGCCTCGGGCTGGCCCACCCAGCTGGGGAGAAGGAACTCCGGCTCCGGGAGGATCCGCCGGCGAGTTGGGGAGGAAATCGACAGCTCAACCACCGTGGTATCGCCGCGGTCCGCGAGGATCAACCTCCCGGGGGCGGTGCCGGTGAAGGTGAGTGTCATGTCAGGCGGATCAGACCGAAGCGCTTCTCGCCGGCGGGAGTAAGACTCCAGCGGAAGAAGGCGTCGATCTCGCTGTGCAGAACCTCGAACTGACCGCGCAGGGCGCCCGGGGCGAAGAGTTGCGGAGCCTCGACGTACAGGTCGAGATCGAGGATGTAGCTGGGAACATTGGTAGCGACTGGAGGGATCCCCGGAATGCTGGATCCGCCTGGCACCAGCCCGTGGTTTGCGTTGCAGCGCACATCATCGACGAGCCCAAGCAGGGGTCCGCTCGGCGCCCCGCGCAAGTGAACTTGGCAAAGGGCGACATCAGCCACCGTCTTGTCGTCAAGCAGGGTGCTTCCCGCCCATCCGGTCAACTCGGGCCGGAACCACTCCTGCCACCCGCCCTCTTGTCCTGGAAGGGTCTCGGCAACAGAGAGGTAGCGAACTCCGAGTCTGTCGCAGCGTGGCACGCGAGCCTGTTGGGCCAAAACTGTCAGCAACTGTTCGAAGCGCTCGGCGAACTCTTCGACGCCCTCGTAAGCGACCCCGACGCTCAGGGTGGCACTCCCCGTGCTGATCGAGACGACACGACCCTCGTCATCGGTCAGCTCCCACGCCGAGCCAATCGTACCGCCTGGTGACCCCTGGCTGGGGAACTGTAGCGCGACCTCCTGGCGCTGGGCCATGTAGGGGTAACGGTCCCGGAGTTGGTCCTGGATCGGAGCGATCCCGTCGGCTGAGTTGAGACGGGCGATCAGGGGAAACCGGACCTGTGCCATAGCTTGGGCGAGGGGCGCCCGCTCCAGCCGGTATCGCTCGGGCGGGTCCAAACGGAACATCATGCTTCCCTCCTCTCTCAGGGGACGCTTTCCATCTGCTTACCAGCCTAAGCCATGTTAGCCCGTCAACGTAGGCAAGCCCAGTGGGTCCCGGCGCTGCCCTGGCCCGGACCGATGAGAGCCCACCCTCCGAGCACTGTAGTTATGTCAGGTCGTCTTCCGGGGACATATGCAGTGGATTTTTTGGGATGGGAACACCTGTACGCTTGGCGGCCGGTTGGGCTCCGTCGGCTGCAAACTCCTGGACCTCTGGCCTGATGTTGATCTCAAAGTGCAGCTTCTCCTGCGGGCGCCTCGCGGGCGCCACGGGCCAATCCAGGGCGGTTGTCGCCACCCTGCTGAGCGACTGAGGGCGGCCTGGCCATTCCCAGTCCGATCCTTGCCCGTAGGGCTTGGCCAGCACTGAGAGATTTCAGCCCGTGTACTGAACTTCAGGCCGTGTACTGGCGAATGCACCCTTTCGATAAGTCCCAGGCCGTGTACTGAACTTCAGCCCGTGTACTGGCGAATGCACCTTTTCGATGAGTCCCAGCCCGTGTACTGAACTTCAGGCCGTGTACTTTCGTTGGTGTCACCTGAGCTACTTCCATGCTTGGAGCAACAAAGTTCCTGGTCGGATGGTGTTGGCTCACAATAGGCCCATGGCATTTGCACATGGAAGGGGTGACCCTCGACAAGAGGCTACGCCACAGCACCGTGCGGCCAGGTCCTTGCCTGAGCCCGAAGGACGGGAGCCCGATGCCTGCGAATAGCTCACCCGGACGCGGCAGGCCGGTTCGGCCTCCCCAAGGTGTTGGCTCTGCGCGGAGCCGCTACCTGACCCTTGCTCAGGTGGTCGAGGCCTACCCGGTGTTCAGCATCCGGCTCCTGCGCCGGCTGGTCCAACAGCGCAGGATTGCGTTCAGCCGCGCTGGCCGGGTCATCGTGGTGGCGGAGGAAGATCAGGTCCTGCGCCGTGTAGCGGTGCTCGTCGATCCAGCTCGCCAGCCGAGCGACCAGGGCCGGAGGGATCGGCACTGAGCGAGGCCCCGTCTTCGGCTCGCCCGGCTCGTCCAGGCCCACCACCCCGACATCGGCCTCGGTGACACTGATACGGCCCCAGCCGGTCGCGGGCAACTCCAGGGACCTCGCTCGGAGCATCACCACCTCGGAGGGCCGCAACCCGGCGTAGTAGACCACCGCGGTCATCAGCTGGTAGGTGCGGCTGGCCGGACGATCGTTCGGGATCGCGTCGATCAGGCGCGCCATGGTCGCCGGATCAGGTAGAGATCGGATCGGCACGGCGCGAGTGGTGCGGGTTGCCTTGCGCCTGGATCGACCCCGTGCGCCAGCGGGCCACGGGTCCGATACGATGACCCCCAGCTCTGCCGCGCGGCGGATACAGGCTCGTGAGGTACTGCGAAATCGCCGGGCGGTGCTCGGAGCCAGTGCCCCGCCGTCGAGGGTCTGGCCGAGACGCTGGTCCACGAGGGCGAGCAACGGCGCCGACAGCTGTTCAAGCGGGATGGACCACCGCCGGAGCCACGCTTCGGCTCCGTCGTCTGACCCCTCGACATCTGGCGCGAGGGAAGCCACCAGATGCGCCCGAAGACCGGGTGGGGACTCCGGTGCGCTCGGACTGACCAGCAGAGGCACGAGCCGTGATATCGCCTCCACGGCCGAGCGCCTGGTGCGCGGCGCCCACTCCGGCCACTGCTCCGCCAGCCAACTCCGGGCCCACTCGTGCGCCCGGAGGGCCTCCGGCGCCGGCTGCCACGCTGTCGGCTCACCGCTCTTGGGGTCGAAGGAGCCGCCCGACTCCACGGCGACCAGCAAGGCGCGCCGGAACCGCTCGGCCTCGACCTTGGTCCGGAACGACCGGCTGTGCTGGCTCCCGAGGACCGACCAACGGGCGATCCAGGGGCGCTTGGGGCGTTCGGCGGGGCGGTGCTGGAGCCCGTAGACCGACACGTCCGCCAGCGGCGGACCGCTCACGATTGGGACCAGGCTGGGACGGCCACCTATTCAGCTTAGCTGAGCCCGTCAAGCGCCGGCGGACAAAGCCCACTGCCGAGGCTCTCAGTGTTGCCAAGGCGTCAACATATGACCTGGTAGAGCCTATATTCTCTCTCGCACGCCGCTCACCTCGCCGACCGGCTAAGATGGTGTACGGAGGGATGCGAGAGCGGCCGAATCGGGCGGTCTCGAAAACCGCTGTGGGTCCTGCCCACCGTGGGTTCAAATCCCACTCCCTCCGCCCGACCGTTGAGCAGGGTCCCTGCTCAACGGCCATTCTTTGTGCAATTACCTTGCTAGTTGGTGGAGGTAGCGCCCAGGTCCGCCGCCACCTCTGTGTAGGTGGGCCCCGATACGGCAGCAGTGCCACCAAAGACGAAGGTCGAGGTAACGGTGGCCTTGGCCGTCGACAGGTACGTCGCGGTGCTCGAGGGCACCGAGGTGGGCTGCACCAGCACCATCGGGCCGCCGTGCGTGGCCACCTGAGCTGCGCCCACCAGAGCATCGGGGAACAGGTCTCCCCGAGCCACGCCCAAGGTCGTCGGGTTCGCAGAGAAGTGGCCGGCGACCATGACCGCGGTGGCGAAGCGATCGGTCCCGACAAAGGGTGTGGCCGTCGGATCGGCCTGGGCGGCGGGGCCACCCAGGGCGTAGCGAGTATCCCCACTGTGGGCGGCCAGGTAGGCAGCGGTCTCCGGGGACTGGGTCGTGCCGTTGGTCAGCAGGATTGCCCCGCTGGAGTTCACGGCGGCGGCGTCCGCAGACAGGGCGTCAGCAAAGTCCGTGTTGGTGGCTTCGAGGATGACCTTGGGGTTCCCGAGCGCCTGGGCGATGGCGACCGCAGTGGCGTCCTCGTCGACGCCGGCCACCCGGACGGGACGGTACCCGGCCGTGGTGAGCTGAATGTCGATGCCCGGGGCCAGGGCGGAGCTCCCGCCCAGCAGGTAGACATTGGCGCCCGACGGAGCCACCCGCTTGATCTCGGTCAACACGGCAGGAGCCAGGGTGGACGATTGGGATGCCGGCGGGGTGAGCAGCAGAGGTCCACCCACACGATGAGCCAGCGGCACGCCGATCAGGGCGTCCGGGAAGGCGTCGTCGCGGGCAACCACGACCGCCTGAGCCGAACCGGTGGCGGGAAACGCCTGCTGAGAGACAGCAATCGAGGTGGCAACCCGGTCCGGGCCGGCCACCCGCGTGATGGTCGGAGCGGCGCTGGTCGTGGTGGTGGTGGTCCCGCTGGTCGTGGTGGTAGTGGTGGTGGTGGGCGCGGGGTTCACGTCAGGCCCGGAGGCCGAGCAGGTAACTTGGCCCAACAGCAAGAACAGCGGGCCCCCGCCCAAAGCCGTTGCGATGTCGACCTCCGGACCATTCACCGTGATCGAGGTCGAACCGGTGGTGTTGGTCTGTGTCTGGCTCCCGAAATTGATGAAGCCGGTGCCATTGGGCAAGATGGTGGGGGCAGTACCGAGCAGGTTGCCCGTTGGCAGGGGTTGCCCGTTGGCGAAGCCGTTCACGATGGTCACCGATCCGGTGGAGCCCGAGGATCCGCTGGTGCAGGTGGTGACGATGGCGCCAGAGGTCAGCACACCCGGGATGTCAACGTTGACGATGGTGGTTGTGCTGGTCACCGAGCCGCTCGGGCCCGGGACGTTGGCCGAGGTGCTGGTGACGGTCGGAACGCCGATCAGTGAGCCCAAGGCGATGCCCGATGCCGTCCCGCCGGGGGGAAGCGAGACTGTCGGGTCCAGGCTGGCCGGCACGGACACGCCCAGGATGTTGCCGGTCACGCCGTCGGCGCTGCCCGTCACCGATGTCACGCTGGCCCCAGCCGGACCGGCGACAACCAGCCCAGCTAGGGCCAGCGCCACCGCTCCCACTCCAACGACACTCGCTCGCAGGACAACCTTGGTTAGCTTCACTTGGCTCACCGATCCTTGGTTAGGGCCCACAACACGAGATAGACGCTCGCGGAGCCTCGGTGTCACGGGATAAGTGACTTCAAGGGGTCGGAGGCGAGGCTCAGCTCCACCCAGCTCCCCCGTTACCTGTACCCGTTTCCATTACTGATATACTGGAGCCGATGGGTACACGAAGTCGGCTCGGTGCGCTGGCAGTGGTGGGCGCGGTGCTGCTTGCGGGCTGCGGGGCTCCCGGGGGCGGGATCTCCGGGACCATATCCGTCGTGGCGGCAGAGAACACCTACGGCAACGTTGCGACCCAGATCGGCGGATCCTACGTCCGTGTGACCTCGGTCGAACGCAATCCCAACACCGACCCCCATACCTACGAGGTGAGCCCGGGCGTGGCGGCGTCGGTGAGCAACGCCGACCTTGTGATCCAGAATGGAGTCGGCTACGACAGTTTCATCAACAAGGTCGAGTCGGCGTCGCCGAACCCGAAGCGCCTGGTCGTGGACGTCCAGGACCTGCTGGGACGGCCGAACGACACCCCCAACCCACACCTGTGGTACAACCCGACCACCATGCCCAAGGTGGCAGACGCGCTGGCTGGCGACCTCTCCAAGCTGCAGCCTGCGCACGCCGCCTACTTCAAGGCCAGGGCAGCTAGGTTCGTCGCCTCACTGGGCCCTTGGCTCGCAGCCATCGCCAAGTTCAAGGCAACCTACGGAGGGACGCCCGTGGCGACCACCGAGCCAGTGGCGGACTACCTGCTCCAAGCGATGGGGGCCGACAACGTGACACCGTTTGGCTTGCAAGCCGACATCATGAACGGTGTGGACCCCTCCCCCCAGGCGGTGACGCTCCAGAACAGCCTGTTTGCTCAACACAGGGTGAAGGTCTTCGTGTACAACCAGCAAGTGACCGACTCGTTGACCCAGGGCTTCGTCAACGAGGCCCGCTCCGCCGGCATCCCGGTTGTCGGCGTCTACGAGACCATGCCCACCCCTGGCTACGACTACCAGACCTGGATGTTGGCCGAGGTCAACGCCCTGACCAAGGCCGTGGCCAACCGAAGCTCGACGGTGAAGCTCTAGTGGCGGTCCCTCGTGCGGGCTCGACGCTGTCCCAAGCTGGCACAGATGCGGGCCGCGCAGAGGTCCTCACAGTCAGGGGGCTGAGTGTGTCGTTGGGCGGGCGGGAGGTCCTGCACCAGGTCAGCTTCAGCATGGCACCTGGCGAGGTCACCGGGCTGATCGGCTCGAACGGCGCCGGGAAGACGACCTTGCTCCGAGCAATCCTCGGACTCGTGACCCCCACCTCAGGCGAGGTGCTCATCGCCGGGCGCCCCCGCTCGCGCCGTAACCCGCTGGTCGGCTACGTCCCCCAAAGGCTCACCCTTGACCCGGACATACCCCTGCGAGCCCGGGACCTGGTTGGGCTGGGCCTGGATGGCCACCGCTTCGGCGCCCCCTGGCCCTCGGCGGCCCGACGAGCGTCCATCGACCAAGCGCTGGCTGGGGTGGACGCCACTCACCTCGCCGGAGCCCGGGTGGGGAAGCTGTCCGGCGGTGAGCAACAGCGCATAATGATCGCCCAGGCTCTCATCAGCCGCCCGAGACTGCTGCTGCTCGACGAGCCGCTAGCCAACCTGGACATCCGCAACGAAGGCGAGGTGGTTGCCCTGCTGGCCCGGATCGCCGCCACCGAGCACGTCGCGGTGCTGATCTCAGCTCACGACATGAACCCCCTGCTCGGCTTCATGGACCGCGTCGTCTACATCGCAGCTGGACGGGCGACCAGCGGCACGGCCGAAGAGGTGGTGCAAACAGAGACCCTCAGCGCTTTGTACGGACACCGCGTGGACGTTGTCCACGTCAACGGCCGGGTCCTGGTGGTTGCGGGGCGCGAGGACTCCCACGCCCACTGCGACGGCGGTCCCTGATGGGCACCTCCGGCCAAGGTGCCTCCTGATGAGCGCCATCGTCACCTCGTTCACCGGGGGGGTGTTCGGCCCAGGCTTCTTCTCCAGCCCGCCGGTCCACGTCGCCCTGGTTGTCGGCGGCGTGGTGGCCGTCGTCTCGGGGGTGGTCGGGACCTTCACTGTCATGAGGGGCCAGTCCTTTGCCGGGCACGCTCTGTCCGACATCGGGACCGCTGGTGGTGCAGCAGCTTTCCTGCTGGGGATCAGCCCCCTGTTTGGCTTTACCGCAATGAACGTGGCCGCCGCCGGAGTCATGGAGACGATCGGCATCCGCCGGCCCCGGGGCCGAGACTTGGCCACGGGGATCGTGCTCGGTGCCGGGCTGGGGCTGGCCGCTGCCTTCTTGTTTCTCGGAACCACCGAGACGAGCACGACGGGAGCCGCGGTCAATGTCCTGTTTGGCTCGGTCTTCACCCTGCCGACTTCGATTGTCCCGGTGATCGGCATCTTCGGCGCGGTCGCACTGGCGCTGATCGCCGTGCTCTACCGCCCGCTGGTCCTCAGCTCGCTCAGCTCCGACCTGGCCTCCGCCCGGGGAGTCCCGGTCCGCCTGGTCGGGCTGGGCCACCTCCTGGCCCTGGCGCTCGCGGTCTCCCTCTCGGCGGTGACCATCGGCGCCATCTTGAGCACCGCGCTGCTGATCGGCCCACCTGCCGCCGCGCTCCGGCTCACCAAGCGCACCGGCTGGGCCATCGTGGTCTCCTGCGCCATCGGCCTGGTCGCCACCTGGGGGGGCGTCCTGGCCTCCTACGACAGCTATTACTGGCCACCCACGCATCATGGCTGGCCGGTCAGCTTCTTCGTGGTCACGCTGGTGCTTGCGTTCTACGTGCTTGCCGGCGCGATCACCAAGGCCCGAGCCTGATGTTCTCTGGCTTCATGCTCAACGCCTGGGCGGCCGCCACCATCGTCGGGGTGGTCGCCGGGGTGGTGGGGTTCTTCACCGTGCTACGCGGCTCGGCATTCGCGGCCCACGCCATTCCCAACGGGGCATTCGCCGGCGCGGCTGGAGCCGCCCTGATCGGCGCAAATGCCATCGCCGGCCTCGGCACGTTCTCGATCCTTGGAGCGCTGGGTATCGGGGCCCTCGGTCGCCGGGCGCGCAACGACGTGGCCAGCGCCCTCGCAATCGTGATGATGCTCGGCCTCGGAGCCCTGTTCTTGTCCATGACCACCGAGTACGCCCCCGAGACCTACTCCCTGCTCTTCGGCGAGGTCCTAGGGGTGGCCAGCTCCGAGCTCCTCCCCAGCGCGGTGATAGGCATCGTGGCCGTCGCAGCTGTGCTGGCCCTGTACCGCCCGCTGATGCTCTCGTCAGTCGCGCCGGATGTCGCCGCGGCCCGCGGGATCAGCACGCAGCGGATGGAGGTGTGCTTCCTTCTCGTGATCGGCCTCACCACCAGCGCAGCGGTCCCGGTGGTGGGAACCCTGCTCACCTTCAGCCTCCTCATCAGCCCGGCCGCCGCCGCTCGCTCGTTCACCAGCCATCCAGGAGTGGCGATGGGACTGGCGGTGCTCATCTCCCTGTCGACAGTCTGGGGGGCAATCGCCGTCTCGTTCGTCTCGAACCTGCCCGTCGGCTTCTTCGTGGGCTCGTTCGGCGCGCTGTCCTATGCGGCAGGGCGCGCCTGGCATTCCTGCATGCACCGCCCACCCAGAGTACGGCTAGGGTGAATTCGTAGTGAACCTGTCCCGTCGCGCTCTCATGGAGCTGTCCCGGACGCCGACCGGGCGCAAGGCGCTCCGATACTCCGCGGTTTCGGTGGTGTCCGTCGTCGTCAGCCAGGTCGCCCTGTTCGTCACCTTCGACGTGCTCCGACTGGCTTCCGCCGTCTGGTGTCAGGTCATCGCCACCGCCGTGGCCACCGTGCCCGCCTACACGCTCAACCGTTGCTGGGCCTGGGGCAGGCGGGGCCGCTCTGACCTGCTCAGGGAGGTGCTGCCGTTTTGGGTGCTGGCCTTCTTCGGCTTGGGCTTCTCCACCTACGCGGTGGATCTGGCCTCCGGCTTGGGCCATCACCTCGGGCTCTCACACCTCGGGGTCGGCCTCCTGGCCCAGGTTGCCTCCCTCGGCTCCTACGGAGTGCTTTGGGTGGGCAAGTTCATCATCTTCAACAAGGTCCTGTTCGCCGACCGTGGAGAGCCGCACAGCGACCGGCCGGGCGATGGCACGGAGGAGAACCCGGTCGTGGTCACAGGCCAGACGGCCTAAGGCCCCAGCCCCAGCCCCAGCCCCAGCCCCAGCCCCAGCCCACAACCAGGCAAGCCGCCGCCAGCGCCAGCTCCGGCAAGTCGCCGCCCCGCTCGTACAGGGTGAGCCCCACCCGCCGGTGGGCTGTCGCCTCCACAAGCGCCGCCACACCGAGCCCCGACCGGTCCCGCACCACGCCGCGATTGCTCACCACAGCCGAGTACCCAGTCGGAGAAGCCTGAACCAGATCCCGGCCCTCCTCCACCGCCCTGAACCGGTCAGCCGCCTCCTCCTGCGTCGGGACCAGGTCACTCACGTAAGAGGAGGTATTGGTGGGGACCACCAGCAGCTGGCCCCCAGCCATGACAGCAGCCCGTGCCCGGCTGGCAAAGAACACCTCATAAGAGATCATCACCCCCAAGGGCCCGGCAGGCGTGGCCAGGAAGCCCGGCCCATGCCCGGGGATCGCGTCTCGGGGGACGTCGGAAAGGTTCGCCAGGTGCTTCAGGATCGATCGAAACGGGATGTACTCCCCAAAAGGTACCCGGTGCACCTTGTCATAGCTCCCGATCACCCGACCAGCGGGAGACCAGGCAACGGCCAGGTTGAGGAACCGCGTCTTCCCCACGTCCTCGGTGACCCCCGCGACCAGGGTGGCATGGAATGTCTCCGCCAGGGACCCCAACTGAGCCTCAGCCACCGTGCCCGCAAGCGGGCCGGGCAGCGCGACAATGTCCTCCGGCCACAGGATCAGGTCCACCGGCGGCTTCAGCTTCAGCGTCTCCCGGAGCGCACGCACGTAGCCGATCTCGGGGTTCACGTTCACTGCCCGGAGCCCCCGGATCCCGCCCCCCTGTACGAGCGCCACCCGCACCGCCCCCACCGGTGGGCCTCCATCGGGCGCCAGGATTGCGGACCCCGCGACCGCTCCCACCACCACCAAGGCCGCCACCAGCGCGCCCCACCCCGGCCGCGAGGGCACGGGTGCTTGGCGGCGCCGGGCATATTGCTCAAAAAGGCACGCCAGACACACCCCGCCGAGGGCGGTCAGCCCGGTCACCAGGAGCGGCCCACCCACCCGAGCAGTGTTGAGCAAAGGCCCGCTCGCCTGGCCCAGCGGGATCCCACCAATTGGCAGCCCGCCGAAGGGCCAGGCACTGCGGGCCGCCTCCGCCAGGGTCACCGCCGCCGGGAACGCAAGCGCCCGGCCCCGGCGCGCCGGCACCAACGCGCAGGCCACCGCGAAGAATCCCGCCTCGAACACCACCAGGATCAGGTACCCCGGGCGGTTGAATCCCGTCACCCAGATCAGGGTGAATGCGAACAGCCCGATCCCGAAGGAAAGGCCGGCCAGCAGCCGGGCCTTCCAGCTCAGACCCCCCAGTCGCCAGACCAGCAGGCCGAGACCGGCAAAGGCCAGCTCCCAGAGCCTCAGGGGAGGGACACTGAGCTCGACGAGGATCCCGGCGACGACCGACGGGACGACGATACGGGCGAAACGCCCCAGCCGGCGCCCCCAGCGACCGCTCAACCCGTCGAGCTGGCGGGACGATCCTCCGAGCCGGCGTGCGCTTCAGCGTCCGCCTCCTCGGTCGCAGCCCGAGCCCGGGCCAGGCTGGCCTCCAGCGCCGCCATGAGGTCGATCACGGGGGCAACCGGCGCCGCAGTGCCGAGCGTCACCTCCTCCCCCGCGATCTTGGCGTTGATCAGCTCCATCACCCGCTCACGGTGCGTGTCCCGGTAGCGGGTCGGGTCCCAGTCGCTTTCAAGCGCCTTGATCAGCTGGGTCGCCATCTTCATCTCCCGCTCCGATGCCACCACTTCCGGGCCGGGCAGACCCTCCAGAGACTCGGTGTTTTGCACCTCGTCGGCAAAGTTCATGGTCGTGAGCACCAGCGCGCCCCCAAGCGGGCGCAGCGCGCAAAGATACTGCTTGTTCCGCATGACCACCTTGCCTATGCCCACCCTCCCCGCGGCGCTTATGGCGTCGAGGAGCAGCCGGTACGCCTTGGCCCCGGCTTGATCGGGCACCAGGTAGTAGGAGCTGTCGAAGTAAAGCGGGTCGATCTGCTCCAGCGCCACGAAGTCCTCGATGTCGACGGTGTGGCTGGCCTGGGGTTCCAGCGCCTCCAGCTCGTCGGGCTGGATCACCACGTAGCGACCGGGGCTCACCTCGTATCCCTTGACCAGGTCCTCGAAGGCCACCTCCTGGCCGTCCGCGGGGCAGACCCGGCGCTGGACGATGCGCACCCCGTCGGCGGCGTGGAGCTGGTGGAAGCGCAGGTCCTGGTGCCGAACCGCGGTGAACAGCTTGACCGGGACGCTCACCAGGCCAAAGCTGATGGCGCCGCTCCAGATGGGCCTGGGCATGGCCCTATTATTCCCCAGCTGGGCGCAGTTCGCTCAGCAGGAGTGCGGCCGCCCGCTGCGCATCCGCGATGCACGACGGGATCCCGACGCCCCGGTAGGCCGCCCCGGCCAGGGCCACACCGGGCGGGAGCTCAGCCTCGATGCGGGCCACCCGCTCGAGATGCCCCACCTCGTACTGCGGGAAGGAGCGCGGCCAGCGACTCACCCGGGTCGCGAACGGCTGGCCGGTGATGCCCAGGGCCTCGGCCAGCTCGGCGCGGACCACGCCCACCAGCCCGGCGTCGCTCAGGCCCCGGTGGCGGCTGTCCCCCCACCTTCCCACCGATATTCGGAAAATTGTCTGGTCCCGCCGTGCCACCTGTGCCCACTTGATCGAGGTGAAGGTACACGCAGTGGTCATGCGCCCCTCCCCGGCCGGCACCAGGTAGCCGGAGCCGACCAGATCGGCCTCGCCAGGGTATGCCAGGGTTACCAGGGCGATGTCGGCATAGTTGATGGCACCGAGGAGATCCGCGGCGAGGGGGGCGTTCGTGGCCATCAGCGGGCCGGCCACGAACGCTGGGACCGCCAGCAGCACTGCGTCGGTTTGCAGCGATACGGTGGGGGTGACGACGGTCCATCCGATAGGGGTGCGCTGCAGTGCGGTCACGGGAGCACCGGTGCGCAACTCGACTTGGGCGTGGGTGGCGGCTGCGGTCAAGGCGTTGACGAGTGTGCTCAGCCCAGCGGGGTGGGTAAGAAAGGCAGGTTGGGCCGAAGTGGTAGTGACCCGTGTTGCTATAGAACCCGAATCACGACCACCTCGGGGTTGGCGAAGGCCGAGCACCAGGCTGCGGTGCGCCCTAGCCGCCGCGTCGAGCACCGGGGCGGCGGTCTTGGCGCTCAACGAGCCGGCGAGGGCGGCGTTGATGCCACCCACCAGGGGCCCGACCAGGCGGTCGGCCACCTGGCTGCCCAGGCGCGCCCCCACCAGCTCGGCAACCGAGCGGTCCTCAGGTGCTGGAGTCGTAGGCAGCACCAGGTCGAGGGTGGCTCGGGCCAGTCCTCGCGGTGAGAGGATGCCAGAGCGGGCAAGCGGGCCCCAGCGGGTGGGAACCCCCAGGACCAGGCCGCTCGGCAGGCGGCGGAGGCGGCCCCTCACCCAGACAGAGGCGGAGCCGGTGGCCGGAGAGATCAGCTCGCCAGCCAGACCAAGCCTCCGGCACAGCTCGAGCGCGTGCGGCGCCCGGGCCAGGAATGCGTCTGGTCCGGCCTCGACCATCTGACCCGCAAAGGACTCGGTGAGGATCTTGCCACCGAACCGGCTCCCGGCTTCGAGGAGCACCACCGTGGCCCCGCCGTCGGCGAGCGCCAGCGCGGCAGTGAGGCCGGTGATACCCCCACCGACCACCGCTACAGTGGGGCTCACGAACGGGGCGGCCCCGAGCTCACCACCAGCTCGGCGAGAGCGTCCATCAGCCGGGGGTCGTCGTTGAGGGAGTCGGTGCGGACCAGGACCAGACCTGCCGCCTCCGCCACGGCCAGCGCCTCGATGTCGATGTCGTAGAGCACCTCCAGGTGATCCGACGTGAACCCCGCGGGACACACGACGACTGCCTTTGTGCCCTGCGCGGCCAGGTACCGGACCACCTCCCTGACGTCCGGCCCCAGCCAGGGCTCAGGGGTGCGCCCTGCGCTCTGCCAGGCAACCCGCCAGCGCTTCACCCCTGCCGCCCGGGTGATCGCCCCGGCGGTCTCGGCGAGCTGTGCTGGGTAGGGGTCGCCCATATCGGCGACTCGGGCCGGCAGGCTGTGGGCGGTGACCAGGACTTCGGCATTGCCTTGCAGATCGAGTGGGAGGCTGTGGAGGGCTACCGTGAGGCGCTCGGCCAGAAGTTCGACGAGGGTCGGCAGCAGATGCCAGCTCTCGATGACGCTGAGGGTGACATCGGCCTGTGCAGCGGCGTCGCGAACCCGGTCGACGTAGGTGCCGATACTGAGCGCCGAGTAGTGCGGGGCCAGCACCAGGCCCACTCCGTGGCGGATCCCCGCCGCGGCCATTGCGCTCACCCCGTCCTCGATGAACGGCCAGGCGTGCTTGGAGCCAACGAAGGTCTTCCAGCGACCCGGCTGGAGGCGATCGAGCGCCCTGCCGATGCCCTGCGCCTGGGCTCGGGTCCGCTCCGACAGTGGCGACACCCCTCCGATAGCCATGTAGCGTCGACGCAGGTCGGCGAGGGCCTCGGGGCTGGGCGCCCGCCCGAGGCGCACATGGGTGTAATAGGCCGCGATCTCGTCGGGGTCGTCGGGCGTGCCATAGGACATGACCAGCAGCCCCATCATGGTCCGTCGGCTCCGTGGGGGACAGGGGCGTGCTCGTGGGGCGTCGCTGGGCCGGGCGGCGCTGGGGCGTGCTCCTGGGGCACCCGGCCATGCTCGTGCACCAGGTCGACCAGCCGGGCTAGTACGTCTGGGTCGGTCTCGGGCAGCACGCCGTGGCCTAGGTTGAAGATGTGGCCCGAAAGGCTGGCTGCGTCGGCCAGCACGGCTCGGGCGGCGCCGGCCGTCACCTCCCACGGTGCAAGGCAGATTGCCGGGTCCAGGTTGCCCTGCACCGCCCTGCCCGGCCCCACCCTGCGCCGAGCGGCATCCAGCGGAACCCTCCAGTCCACTCCCACCACGTCGGCACCCACGCCGGCCATCGAGGCCAACAGCTCGCCGGTCCCCACCCCGAAGTGGATCCGGGGGACCCCCAGGTCCGCCATACCCTCCAGGACGCGGCGGCTCGCCGGGGCCACCAGGGCCTCGTAATCCCGCACCGGTAGGGCGCCCGCCCAGGAGTCGAACAGCTGCACCGCGCTTGCGCCAGCCGACACCTGCGAGCGCAGCGAGGCCAGCGAAAGCTCAGCCAGTGCGTCGAGCAGCCGCCGCCAGAGAGCGGGCTCGGCATGCATGAGAGCCTTGGTCCGAACATAGGTGCGCGACGGTCCCCCCTCTACGAGGTAGCTCGCCAGGGTGAAGGGGGCCCCGGCGAAGCCGATGAGAGGTACGGCCAGCTCGCCCACCAAGATCCGGATTGTCTCCAGGACATAGGGAGTGTCGGCTTCGGCCTCGAGGGGACGCAGGCGGGCCAGGTCCGCCTCGCAGCGAAACGGCCGGTCCACTACCGGGCCCCGACCGGGGACCACGTCCACCCCGAAGCCAATCGCCGCCAGGGGGACCACGATGTCGGAGTACAGGATCGCTGCATCGACGCCGTAGCGGTTCACCGGCTGCATCGTGAGGCGGGCAGCCAGCTCGGGTATTGCCACCGCGTCCAGGATGCTCCCCTCTCCCCGGAGCGCCCGGTACTCGGGCAGCGAGCGCCCGGCCTGGCGCATGAACCACACGGGAGTGGTCTCCACCGCTTCGCAGCGACATGCCCTCAAGAAGTCAGATCCGCCGGAGTCAATCCCGGGCTCTGTGACAGGACCGCACCGGGGTTGTGCCCGGGGGTTGGCAGCGGGCTCGGCCCGGGGGTCAGCAACACTCCTTCCAGGCACGCCCCGGACGCTACCCGCCGCCGGACGATTCTCGTGGCGGTCATAGCGCTGCTCGGTGCCATGCGCACGCCAATCGTTCAGGCATATCACCCACTCACTCGGTGCTTGGCCAAACGCCCCTGAGGCCCGCTGGCTGAGGGCCGCCCGTGTACCATGATTAGCCCCTTGGCGACCCACCCAGACTTAGCGGCAGAGCAAGCCCATATCGATGAGGCATATGACCGCCTCGAAGCCATGCGCGATGCCGCCCGCCAGCGCATGGCCGCCGTCCTGGACCAGGGCCGCGGGGGCACGCCGCAGGCCAAGACCGAGCGGGACATGGTGGTTCGCGCCAGCCTGGGGCGCATGGCCCAGCTGGACCTGGGTGACCGGCCGTTGTGCTTCGGGCGGATCGACCTCGCCACCCCGGCCGGCCCGGGCGACGGCGACGACACTGAGCAAGCCAGCTACCACATCGGGCGCTTACCGGTATCTGGCCCAGGCTCGGAGCTGTTGGTGGTCGACTGGAGGGCGCCGGTTGCCGAGCCGTTCTACCGCGCCACCGGGAGCGACCCGATGGGACTCAGCCTGCGGCGCCACTTCGCCAGCGAGGGGCGCAAGCTGGTGGGAATCGAGGACGAGGTGTTCAACGCCGGTGCCGAGTCGGACCATCCCGCCGATTCGGACGAGCCCGCCGAGGACGTGCCCAGCGGGGCGCTCCTCGCCGCCATGAGCGCATCGCGCTCGGGCTACCTGCGCGACATCGTCGCCACGGTCCAGCGCGAGCAGGACGAGATAATCCGGGCGCCCATGTCCGGGCTTCTCGTGGTCCAGGGGGGGCCTGGGACCGGAAAGACAGTGGTTGCCCTGCACCGGGCTGCCTACCTGCTCTACACCCACCGCTTCCCCCTGGAGAGCCAGGGGGTGCTGGTGATCGGGCCCAACAGGCTCTACCTGCGCTATACCGAGCAGGTGCTGCCCTCCCTGGGCGAGAATGGCGTGGCCTCCTCGACGGTCGAGGGGCTCCTCGACGTGCCTGTCAGGGGCGTCGAGGCGCCGGGCTTGGCCAGGATCAAGGGGCAGGCCCGCATGGCCAAGGTCCTGGCCGCGGCGCTGAGCGCCCGCCAACGGACTCTGGGCCACGACCTGGCGGTGCCGTACGGCTCGGTCATGCTCCAGCTGAAGGCCCAGGAGCTGGCTCAGGTGATCCGCTCGGCCCGACGACGCCCGGGCACCCACAACGCTCGCCGGAGCTTTGTCGAGTCAGCGGTCACCAGGCGCTTGGCTGCCGCTTACGAGCAAGCGAGCGCCGTGGTCGACGAGCTGCGACCTCGCCCGGCCTTCGACCTCACGGATTCAGACCGGGACCCTGACGCTGCGGCCAGCCGGGACGTACCGGGTGAGCTGCGACGGCTACCACAGGTCGTAGAGGCCCTGGACCGCATGTGGCCGAGGTTGTTGCCCGAGGAGCTGCTCCACGACCTTTACGGGTCGGAGCCCCTGCTCAGGCTGGCGGGCAAGGGCCTTCTCGACGCCTCTGAGCAAATGGCTCTGTTTCGCCCCAGGTCTGGCGCCCTCGACGAGATCGCCTGGACCAGGGCGGACATCCCGCTTCTGGACGAGGCCGCCGTTGCGTTGGGCCCGCCCCGCCGGGACAACCGGGACAACCGGGACAACGGAGCTGGATCACCAAGGGCGTACGGCCACATCGTGGTGGACGAGGCCCAGGACCTCTCCCCAATGCAGCTGCGGATGCTCGCCCGACGATCGATCTCCGGGTCCATGACCCTGGTGGGCGATATCGCTCAGGCAACCGGGCCTCACGCGGTGACCCGCTGGAGCCAGGTCACCGAGCCACTCAGGCCGAGGCACCCGCCGCGGATGGTCACCCTGAGCGTCAACTACAGGACACCCGCTGAGATCATGAACCTGGCCGCCAGGGTGTTGAGCGCTACGGCACCCGATCTGCGCCCGCCTCGCTCGGTGCGCCAGACCGGGGCAGCGCCCATCTTCGTGGAGGCGGGGGCAGGGCGCCTTCTCGCAGAGCTGGTCGCCTGTGCCCGGGACGACCTGCACGCCCTGGGACGGGGAGGGACCCTGGCGGTGATCTGCGCCGGCTCGATGCTCACTACGGCGATCCTCGCCCTTCGAGAGGCAGGTCTGGCCGTGTCCAACCCCAGCCAGAGCTGGCCGGGAACCGAGACCCTCGGTGCCATCGCCGTCGAGCTGGTGAAGGGGCTCGAGTTCGACCGGGTGATCGCGCTCGAGCCAGCCCAGATAGTCGAGGAGGCCGGCCCGAACGCCCTTTACGTCGCCCTCACCCGCCCGACGCGCCGGCTCAGCATCGTTCACGAGCTGGCGCTGCCCGACCCGATAAGACCACCGGGATCCTGACGCTGGGCGCCGATGTGTCATGTCGGTGCCGCGTCGACTAGAAACTGGACCCGATGACTCAGGCCCTCGCCGTCGAGCGACCTCTGCTGTCCCAGCCCCACCCCAGCCGGCCATCCATGCTGGGCGTGGGGGTCATGATCTGGCTGGGATCCGAGCTGATGTTCTTCAGCGGGCTGTTTGCCGCGTACTACACGATCCGAGCTCACGCGGTCACCTGGCCGCCGGCCGGGGACAAGCTCGACATCGTCCAGTCGGCAATCTTCACCTGGATCCTGGTCATGTCCAGCGTGACCATGCAGAAGGCCGTATGGGACATGGAGCACGGCCTGCGCCGGGCTGCCCGCTGGTGGTTGGGGCTGACCTTCATCATGGGGGCCACCTTCGTCCTCAGCCAGGCCGTCGAGTGGACCAAGGTCCCGTTTACCACCAACACTGATGCCTTCGGGTCCCTGTTCTTCGTGATGACCGGGATCCACGGCCTCCACGTCATCGTGGGACTGATAGCGATGATCGCCTTAGCCGGGCGGATGGCGGGACCGGAGGGCGACCCTGGGGAGATGGCGGTGTTCCAGGCAGTCAGCTACTACTGGCACTTCGTGGACATCGTGTGGGTGGCCCTGTACCTCTCCCTCTTCCTGGTGCATTGAGCTGACATTGACCCGTCTCAGGCTCCTTCCTCCCCTGGCCCTGCTGGCCTTCTCCGCTTCGGTGGGCCTCACCTTCTTCGCCTCTAGCTCACAGGCCCAGGCGTCGGCAACTGCTCGCAGCACCTTGACACCGGTCACGTCGGCAACCGCTCCAACCACCTCGACACCGGCTCCAACCACCTCGACCACTCCGTCGACGCTCTCGCTGGCCCCCTACAGCCTCGAAGACGGCCAGGCCCTGTTCGCCGCAAGCTGCGCGTCTTGTCACGGAGCCGACGCCACCGGGTCCAGCCGAGCACCGAACCTCGTGGGCCTCGGACCGGCAACCATCGACTTCTGGGTCTCCAGCGGCCGCATGCCCCTCTCGAAGCCCTCGGTCGAGCCGGAGCCCAAGCCCTCCCCCTTCAGCCCACCCGAACAGCTGGACATCGTCAAGTACGTCAGCTCACTCGGACCTGGCGGGCCAGGGATACCGGACGTGAACGTCGCCAAGGGCAACCTGGGCGACGGCTTCTCTCTCTTTGTCACCAACTGCGCGGGCTGCCATGCGGTGGGCGGCGTGGGTGACGCTCTCTCCAACGGCCTGTCGGCCCCATCGCTCTTCTTCGCCACGCCGACCCAGGTTGCCGAAGCCATCGAGACTGGCCCGGCAAGCATGCCCCGGTTCTCATCGTTCCAGTTCAGCCCGGCGCAACTCAACGACATCGTGGCCTACGTGGTCAAGGGCATCCAGCACCCGCGCGACAAGGGCGGGGACGGCCTGGGACACATCGGCCCGATCACCGAGGGCCTGGTGGCGCTGTTCCTCGGGCTCGGATCGATGCTGGGCATCCTTTACTGGATTGGGGACCGAGCTTGACCAGCGAGATCAGGATACGAGAAGGGGATCTTGATGGGTGACGACCCGGCCTCTGCGACCCACCCCGCCTCTCCGACGGAGCTACTCTCACCTGACGACCCCCGGCTGGCGCCGGCCACACACCACCCACGCCGGGTCGCCGGGATCGTCGCGGTCTTCTTCGTGCTCAGCTTCGCGGCCACTGTGGCCCTCGCCACCGTGTACTCCCTCGGAGGACAGACCCAGATCGAGGGAGGCCTGCTCGGAGTGGCCCTCGGGGCTCTCGGCGCCGGCATGACCACTTGGGGCAAGTACCTGGTCCCCAAGGGCCCGTTCGTCGAGCCCAGAGATTACGAGGACCGTCACGACCTGCCGAGCAAGCCCGAAGACCGCGAGGCCGTGGTGGGGGCCTTCGGCCGGGGCGCTTCGATCTTCGCCCGCCGCAAGCTGCTCGGCCTGCTGAGCCTGTCTGGAGCAGCGGTGGGAGCGGTGTTCGTCTTCCCCCTGCGCTCCCTTGGCCCCCAGCCCAAGGGAGCCATGTTCCACACTGCCTGGAAGCCGGGGACCCGCCTGGTCACCGCCGGCGGCCGGCCGATCCAGGTCCAAGACATCGACATCGGGGGGATCGTCACGGTGTTCCCCGAGGGTGGCGAGAACGACCCCGACATCCAACAGACTGCCCAGACCCAGCTCATCCGCGTGGCCGCTGACCCGTTGGCCACCAGGCAGGGCCCCACGAGCTGGTCTCCCAGCGGGTACCTCGCCTTCTCCAAGGTGTGCACCCACGCAGGATGTCCGGTGTCGCTGTACGAGGCCGAGACCGAGCAGCTCCTTTGTCCATGCCACCAGTCCCTGTTCGACGTGCTGCAAGGCGCCTACCCGATCTTTGGGCCTGCTCCCCGGCCTTTGCCCCAGCTGCCCATCTATGCCGACGCTGACGGCTACCTGCGCGCCAGGAGCGACTTCCTCGAGCCGATAGGCCCCGGATTCTGGGAGCGCGGCGCATCCGACGGGAGCCCCTACTCATGACCACCGACACCCCGATGGCACCGCTCGGAGCGGCAGCCGGCTGGATGGACGACCGGGTGGGCCTGGCACACTGGACAAAGAAGAGCCTCAACAAGATCTTCCCGGACCACTGGTCGTTCATGATCGGCGAGGTCGCCCTCTACTCGTTCATCGTGGTCATCATCACTGGCATCTACCTGACCTTCTTCTTCAACCCGTCCCTCCACCACAGCATCTACCACGGCCCCTACAAGCCCCTTGACGGCCAGAGCGTCTCCGACGCCTATGCCTCGGTGGTGAACATCAGCTTGTACGTACGTGGCGGGCTGGTCATGCGCCAGATGCACCACTGGTCGGCCGACATCTTCATCGGGGCCATTGTCGTGCACATGTGCCGGATCTACTTCACCGGCGCATTCCGCCGCCCCAGGGAGCTCAACTGGGTGATCGGGGTCCTGTTGCTGTTCCTGGCCCTCATCAACGGTTACATCGGCTACTCCCTTCCCGACGACCTGATCTCGGGCACCGGCGTCCGCATCATGTTCTCGGTCTTCCTGGCCATCCCCGTGGTCGGGAGCTACCTCGCCTTCTTCTTCTTTGGCGGGAACTTCCCCGGCACCACCTACGACTACCGCTTCTACATCATCCACGTCTTCCTGCTCCCGGCGATCATCGTCGGACTCCTGGTGGCACACCTGGCCCTGCTCTGGCACCAGAAGCACACCCAGTTCCCGGGCCGCGGAGCCACCGAGCGAAACGTCGTGGGGACCCCGGTGTGGCCCGGCTTCGCGTTCAAGACCACCGGACTGCTGCTGATGATCTTCGGGATCACCGCCCTCCTGGGAGGCTTGGCGCAGATCAACCCGATATGGCTCTACGGACCGTACATCCCCTACAAGGTCACCTACCTCGTCCAGCCAGACTGGTACATGGCGTGGTTGGACGGGGCGCTGCGGCTCATGCCCCGCTGGGAGGTGAACATGCCGGGGCACATGATCCCGACGGTGTTCTTCCCTGCCGTGCTGATGCCAGGAGTGGCGGTCCCATTCCTCATGTCCTGGCCCTGGCTGGAGGCCAAGTTCACCAAGGACAACCGCCGCTCCCACCACCTGTTGGACCGGCCGCGGGACGCTCCCGTGCGCACCGCCATCGGGGTTGGCGTGCTCACGTTCTTCTCGGTGCTGTTCCTCGCCAGCGCCACCGACGAGCTGGCCAACTTCTTCGTGATCTCTCTCAACGTGGTGCTGCCCGTCCTTCGCTATACCTTGGTCATCCTGCCCTTTATCACCAGCTTCGTCGCTTTTAGGATCTGCAAGGAGCTGGCCCAGGTTCCGAAAGCCGGGAAGCGCAAGCGAGCGAGCATCATCGAGAGGACTCCCAGTGGCGGGTACGCTCTGCGCGACTCTGAGGTCAGGCCAGGTGACGAGCCCGACGAGGAGGAGCCCGTACCCGTCCCGGCAGTCTCGCTCAACGCCATGGCCGACGGCCGGCCTTCGGGCGCAAGCCTCCCCGCGACCTGATCTCACATCCGGACATTGTTCGGGCGCCGAACTGGAGACGGGGGTGGACCAACCTAGGGGTCGACCGGGTCACGAGGAGGTCAACCGTGCACGTCACCAGACGACATGTCCAGCTGGTGCTCGGTGTCGTGTGGATCCTCGACGGTGCCCTCCAGCTCCAGCCCGAAATGTTCTCCCGATACTTCGCCGAGCTTGTACTGGATGCCAATGCGGCAGGCCAACCTGGTTTCGTGGCCCAGCCCATGGGATGGGTATCGGGGCTCGTCCTGGCTCACCACGCCGGCGCCGCCGCCGTCTTTGGAAGCATCCAGCTCGCCATCGGCCTGGGCCTGCTGGTGCGCAGGACGGCGCGGCCTGCCCTGGGCGCTTCGATCGTCTGGGCGCTTGGGGTCTGGTATCTGGGCCAGGGCTTGGGGGGACTGGCGAGCGGCCATGCCGCGATCATCAGTGGCGCCCCGGGCTCAGCCCTTCTCTACGCCGTGCTGGCCGCCGCGGCCTGGCCCAGCGACGGGCAGTCGGACCTCCCGATGCGCCGTTGGGTGCTGGGCGCCTGGGCGCTGGTTTGGCTCGGAGGGATGGTACTGGACACCCTACCTTCCCAGGCCAGCGCAGATGCCCTGGCGGGATCACCGTCCGCGCTGGCGCCAAGGGCGCCGTCCTGGCTGGCCGGCTGGGACTACTCAGTGGCTCACTGGATCCGCTCCAGCGGGAACAGGCTGGTGACGGCGCTCACGGTCCTGGAAGGCCTCATAGGAGTGGTTGCTCTGATCGGCGGCTGGCCTCGCAGGCTGGCGGTCGGCGCGGGCATCAGCCTGGCTCTCGCCGACTGGGTGATCGGCCAGGGTATGGGCCAGCTCTACAGCGGGCTGGCCACTGATCCCAACACCGGTCCGTTGATCGTGCTGCTCGGAGTGGCCGTGCTCACCTGTGAAGCCCGTCAGGGGGTGTCGGGATGGACCTCGAGTGCAGCCAGGTCCCTCCCGATGCGCCTGGTGGTGCGGCGCTCGACGTAGAAGGCCAGGAAGGGGACGAACCCGGCCAGCACCATCGCCACCAGCTGCCAGAAGGTAAAGTGCGCCTTGCGATACAGCCCGTAGGCGGCGAGCAGGTAGACCATGTAGAGGATCCCGTGGATCACTCCCACGACGTTGACCAGCCCCGGATGGCCCAGCAGCTGGAGGGGTACGCCCGCAAAGACCAGGACGATCAAGAAGGTCCCCACGACATAGGCCATGATGCGGTAGCGCAGGAGGGCTTTCACTGGCGATGAAGGCTCTTGCGCCTGTCGCTGGCAGCCAGCGCGGCCAGGTAGTCGTTGTACGCCGCCAAGCGCTCGTCCTCGAGCTCCGGGCGCCTTACCATCGAGGTGCGAGGAGCCGAGGCGGGCCCGGACGCTGCGGCCACCGTGCGAGCCCGGCGCAACGCCCGTGCCCCGACGGTCTCGGGGTCGTCAACTATCAGATGGAACCACACGACCACTCCGAGCACTGCAAACACCGGCCACTCGATGCTATAGACCCAGGCCAGATGCAGGCCCGAAAGGGCCACGTTCACCTGCCAGATACCGGCGATGATGCACCCGGGTGCCCAGATGAGCACGGCCAGGTGCAACAAGATGGCCCTCCGGTTGAACCACTTTGCCAGCACATCACAGATCGTACCGGCGCACTCGCCAAGGCTCCACGCGGTCGGGCACGGCAATGCAGGATACCCTTCGTACAGGCCCTTAGGGCAGGTCCCGAGACCTGGTTCGCCAGGGCGGGTGACGGGGCGAGTCGAAAAGGACCTCCACCCGCTCACCGCGGAGGGCCGCGAAGGCATGCGCGCTCCACTGCGAGGCACCGATCAATGGGGAGGGCAGCTCCCCCTCTCCAAACCAGCCTACGTCGATACACTCCAGGGGGTGGGCGGCCAGCTCCCCGCCGATCGCCCGGCACTGGAACACCAGCGAGTACAGGGGGATCCGGTGGAAGCCCTGACGAAGGCCATCGAGGACTGCGATCACCCGGAGCGGCTCGACGTCGATACCCGTCTCCTCCTTGACCTCCTTGACCACCACCTCGGACGGCGAGTAGCCCACATCCGCCCAGCCAGTCGGGTACAGCCACGACCCCGAGTCAGCGCGCCGGACCAGCAACATCTCGTGGCTCTCGTTGCCCACCACCGCCCCGACAGCCACCTTCGGGGTGACATAGCCCGCAACCCCCTCCCCTACCGCCTCCAGCCAGCCGTGCACCAGCGTCGAAGCATCGGCCTCTGGTTGACCCGCTGCGACCTGGATGTCAGCTGCTACTTTGAGGACCTCCTCGAAGCGCTCCCGCTCGTACAGGCTGCAGGTGAAACCAATGCCCGTCCGAGCGATGGCCGCGAGCGTCTCGCTCCAGCGAACCATGTCCAGCGCTGTGCTCGGCGTGTCCTCCACCGTCCTGACCCTACCGCCACACACGGCCCCCCGCCCGCCAGCTGACAACGCTGGCGCCAGGTCATCTGGCAACATGAGTCGCATGGCCGTGAACGAAGATTGTCGCCATTACATCATGCAGACGGTTGGCAGCGGGAGCGAGAGAATCGAGCGATGCCGGATGGAAGCCAATGAGACCCTCCCTTTTGCCTGCCCCGAGGGTTGCCTGTTCTACGAGAGCCGTGGAGTCTCCAACGCTGGGTGGGTCCAGCCGTCCTGAGGGGGGCTGGACCTGCGCTCGGCGCCATATACCGTCAGGGCTCCCCCGGGATCAGGGGCAGCTCACGCACCTGGGCCGGCACCGACCCCGCTTCCCAGCGCAGGGTCAGCTCGGCGGGGGGAGACACCTCGCGACGCACGTAGGCCATGGCAACCAGCGCTTCCAGGCCCGGCGAGCTGGCGACGGAGGTGAGCTCCCCAACGACCTTCTCCCCGCTCGCCAGCTGGGCCCCGCCGGCGGGCCACTCGCCAATGTCCGCCAGCAAACTCCAGGCCACCACGACCCCCCGCAGCCGCCGGGGTACCTTGTTCCCCCTCGAGTCCAGCCTGGCCACCAGCTCCTGGCCGGTGTAGCAGCCCTTTGTGAAGCTCACCGAGGCCTCCACCAGGCCGGCCTCTGCGGGGATGGTCCGCTCGCCCAGCTCGGAGCCCATCGCCGGCACCCCCGCCTCCACCCGCAGGGTCCTGAGGGAGTCAGGTCCGCACAACCGGGCGCCAGGAGGCACCGTGACCGACGGACCCAGCAGATCCACCGCCACGACGCCGGGCCAGAAGGCTGGCACCGAACATCCTCCAACTATTTCCGGGATCGGGACCGCATCAGGATCCGGGACCGGGGGCAGGGGGGCCGCCTCCGAGACCGCCTCCGAGACCGCCTCCGAGAGCTGCTTCACAGCACCAGGGCCTCGCAAGGCCAGGCAGCGCCAGCCGTCCAGGACACTCATCTCCACCTTGGAGCGCAACCGGAACCTGCCCAGCCGCGCCACGACCGCCTCTCCCCATCCGCCGTCCACGTCGGCTAGGAATTCATCCGGGCCCACCCGGGTCACCCGCAGCCAGGCGTCCACCTTGCCCTGGGGCGACAGGAGCAGCGAGGGAGCGGACCCACCCACCGCCAGAGCCGCGATGTCCTGGCTGAGCTGACCCTGCAGGTAACCACGCGAGTCAGGGCCCGTGACCCGGACCACGTCACGATCCACCCACACCGCCCCCAGCCCATGCCGCAGCGCGTCGTAGTCGGCGGCTAGCTCAGCCGAGCTCACGCCAGGCACCTCCGGGCCGCGCTCATCCGGCGGGCCGCCGGTACTGCGGCCAGCAGCGCCGCGGCCTTGCTGGCGCACTCGGCGTCCTCGGCGATCGGATCGCTGTCCGCCACGATCCCCGCCCCGGCCTGAACCGACGCGCGCCCGTCAGGGCCAACCAGCATGGTCCGGATGGCAATCGCCGTGTCCAGGTTCCCCGAGAAGTCCAAGTACCCCACGACACCAGCGTACGGTCCCCGCTTGGTGGGCTCCAGGGAGTCGATGATCTCCATGGCCCTGACCTTGGGGGCGCCGGAGACTGTCCCCGCCGGCAGGGTGGCCCGCAGCACGTCGACCGGCCCCAGCCCCGGCCGGAGCGAGCCTGAGACCTGCGAGGTCATGTGCATCACGTGGCTGTAACGCTCCAGGCTCATCATCTCGTCCACCGACTCGGTGCCGTAGCTGACCACCCGGCCCACGTCGTTGCGGGCCAGGTCCACCAGCATCACGTGCTCGGCGCACTCCTTGGGGTGCTCGACCAGCTCGGCCCCGAGAAGGGCATCCTCCGCAGGCGTCGAGCCCCGCCGCCGGGTCCCCGCGATCGGGCGCGAGACCACCCGCCCGTCGAGCAGCCGGACCATCGGCTCGGGCGAGGACCCCACGACGCTCAAAGCGGGGTGCCGCAGGAAATACATGTACGGGCTGGGGTTCACCTGGCGAAGCACCCGGTAGACGTCGAACGGCTCGGCATCCAGCTCCAGGTCGAATCGCTGCGACAGGACCACCTGGAAGATGTCCCCGGCCAGGATGTGCTCCCTGGCCACCTCGACCGCCGCGCAGTAGGTGGCCGACGACATGGTCCGGCGCACGACTGGCGGCGCCTCCCCGGCCACCGGCGGGCCGACCAGGGCGGCCAGCCCGGGCGGAAGCGGCGACGCCAGCGAGGACTCCATCTCGTCCAACCGCTCCCCCGCCGCTTCCCACGCGGCCTCCAGCTCCGCCCGCCCCCAGCCCGGCTCCACCACCACGTTGTCGATCAGCACCACCCGCTGGCGCCAGCAGTCGAATGCCGCCAGCTGGCCGATCACCGAGATCACCGCGTCGGGGTAGCCCTGGTCGTCGGCCGGGACCGAGACCAGGCGCTCCACCTCGCGCACCACGTCGTACCCCAGGTAGCCGACCAGGCCCCCGTGCAGCGGCGGCAGCTCGGCCAGGACCGGCGAGCGGTAAGCCTCGAGCATCCCCTCGATCGCAGCGAGCACCCCGCCTTCCAGCAACACCGAGGTCGCCAGCCGCCCCTCCACCGAGATGCGCCCACCAGCGGCGACGAGGGTGGCCACTGGCTGGCGCCCCACCCAGGAGTAACGCCCCCAATGCTCGCCCCCTTCCACCGACTCCAGCAAGAAACCAGGGCCGTCGCCCACCAGGCCGAGGAACGCCGAGACCGGTGTGATGGTGTCGGCGAGCAGCTCCCGCCATACTGGGACCACACTCGCGGAGGCGGCGAGGGAGCAGAACACCTCGAGAGTGGGCACGGAGGCCGGGGCGGGCAAGGCTCTATTTCTCAGGGTGACCCAGGGCGCGTGAGAAGCAAGTGGGATCACCGGTGTGGCACGCGCCCCGCCCCTCCTGGTCGACGACCAGCAGGACCGTATCGCCGTCGCAGTCCAGATAGGCCCGCCGGACCCACTGGCGGTCGCCCGAGGTCTCACCCTTGCACCACATCTCGGCGCGGCTGCGGCTCCAGAACCAGCTACGCCCGGTCGCCAACGTCCGGCGCAGCGCCAGCTCGTTCATCCAGGCCAGCATCAGCACCGCCCCGCTCGTGGCCTCCTGGACCACCGCCGGCACCAGGCCGTCGCGGTTGTAATGCACCAAAGGAATGATGCTCTCGTCCGCCACCAGCGGGGTGGCCACGAACCCACCGTGCTCGGTCACAGGTACAGCCCGGTGCCGCCGTCGATGCGCTCGCTGGCCACGGCGTGGATGTCGCGCTCTCGCAGCATCAAGTAGTCCTCGCCGCGCACTTCGACCTCGAAGCGGTCCTCGGGGCTGAACAACACGTTGTCCCCCGGCGCCACCGTGCGCACGTTGGGCCCCACTGCCACCGCCTCAGCCCAGACCAGGCGCTTGGAGACCTGCGCGGTCGCGGGTATGAGGATTCCGGAGCGTGAGCGGCGCTCGCCCTCGGAGTCGGGGATCTGGACCAGCACACGGTCGGCCAACACTGTGATCGGTTGCTTGGCGTCGGGCGAGGGCATGACCCTTCAGGGTAGTGGCCTTACCGTTACGCCGGCGGCGGCGAGGTGGGCCTTGGCTTCGGCAACCGTGTGGGTGCCGTAGTGGAAGATAGAAGCGGCCAGGACTGCGTCAGCTTTGCCCTCCACAGCGCCCGCCACCAGGTCGTCGAGGCTGCCCACACCGCCGCTGGCAATCAGGGGGATGGTCGTGGAATCCGCGACGGCCCGGGTGAGCTCGAGGTCGAAGCCGTCCTTGGTGCCATCGCGGTCCATGGAGGTGACCAGCAGCTCGCCGGCGCCGAGCCGCTGGCATTCGCGCGCCCAGGCAAGGACGTCCCTGCCGGTGGGGGTGCGCCCTCCGTGGGTATAGACCTCCCAGCCTCCGGCCCGTCGCTTGGCATCGATCGCCACCACGACGCACTGGGCGCCGAACTCCGCTGCCAGCTCGGCGACCAGCTCCGGGCGGGTGACTGCGCTGGTGTTGAGCGCGACCTTGTCCGCTCCGGCTCGCAGCAGCCGCCGGCCGTCGCTCACGGTACGCACCCCCCCGCCCACTGTGAGGGGGATGAACACCTGGTCGGCGGTGCGGGTCACCACGTCCACCATCGTGTCGCGCCCATGAGCCGACGCGGTGATGTCCAAGAAGACCACCTCGTCCGCGCCCTCGGCATCGTAGCGGGCGGCCAGCTCGGTGGGATCCCCCGCGTCACGCAGGCAGACGAAGTTGACCCCCTTCACCACCCGGCCGTCATGGACGTCCAGGCAGGGGATCACTCGGACGCTTCGCACGCCTTGAGCGCCTCGGCCAGGCTCAGCTTGTGCTCCCGCAGGGCCATCCCCACGATCACCCCCGCAATGCGACGCCCGGGTCCTCCCAGATGCCTCAGCGCCACCAGATCCTCCACACCCGACACCCCTCCGGAGGCGACCACCTCCATCTGGGTGGCATCGAGGAGCGCAGAGAGCCCCGGCAGGTCCGGGCCGGTGAGCATCCCATCGCGTCCCACGTCGGTGCACATCACCGCGGCGGCGCCCGCGTCCTCGAAGCAGGCCAGCACGTCGAGGAGCGACTCCCCCGAGACCGCTGTCCAGCCCCGCACCGCCACCCGGGCATGGGCCAGCGACACCGCAGAGCCGCCCGCGGGCATAGGCCGGGAGACCTCGCTGCTCCCGGCCCGGCTGTAGTCGAGGGCCACGGCAATGCGGCCGGGAAAGCGTCGGGCCAGGCGACGCACCAGACCCGGGCGCTCCACCGCGGCGGTGCCCAGGACCACCCGGGCGACGCCCAAGCCCAGGAGCGCCTCAGCTGCAGCCTCGTCTCGGATGCCGCCTCCACACTGCACGAACACTCCCTTATCCGCTACCTTGGCGCAGATTGCAGCCACAACTTCTCGATTGACCGGCTCGCCGGTGCGGGCCGCGTCCAGGTCGACCACGTGGAGGTGGGTGGCGCCGGAGCCGACCATCTCCTCTGCGCTGGCTACAGGGTCGCCGTAGACCCGTTCCCGGGAGAAGTCGCCCTGGATCAGGCGCACCGAGCGGCCGTCTCGCAGGTCAATGGCCGGGAAGAGGTCCATTTGGGGTCAGGCCCTCGCCAGTCGGGCGGGGGGTTCGGGGTGGGTGGGAGCGCAGGTCTTGACGAAGGCGGCCAGGAGGGCCAGGCCCACCGCCCCGGACTTCTCGGGATGGAACTGGGTCCCCCAAAGCGTGCCCCTCTCGATGGCGGCAACCACCGGACCGCCGTAGTCACAGGTTGCCACGGTGTCATCGGTCATCTCCGGAGCATAGGAGTGGACAAAGTAGACCCACGGCGCGGGGGGCAGGCTGGCGGTCAGGCGGCTGGGCCTGTCCGGGTCGAGGGCGTGGAGGACGTTCCACTGCATCTGAGGTCGTTTCTCGGTGGCGGGGAGCGCCCTGCTGCGCCCCTCGAGTATGCCCAGGCCCTCCACTTCGGGGTCCTCCTCAGAGCCTTCGTAGAGGAGCTGGAGTCCCACGCAGACCCCGAGCAGCGGCCAGCCCACGGCGACGGCATCTTGAACAACCTTGTCCAGGCCGGTTCGCGCCAGGGCGGATCGGGACGCGCCGAACGCTCCGACCCCGGGGAGGACGAAGCCGTCGGCCCCTTCGGCCTCGTCGGGACTTGTGGCAAGAGCTGCGTCTGCGCCGACTCGCTGGAGGGCACGCTGCGCCGAGCGCAGGTTGCCGATCCCGTAGTCGAGGACGGCGATCACGCCAGGACGCCTTTGGTGGAGGGAATCTGCGTACCCTCGATGCGCACAGCATCTCTGAGGGCTCGGGCAACTGCTTTGAAGCTGGCCTCGAGGATGTGGTGGGTATTACGGCCTCTTACGAGGCGGAGATGCAAGGTAATGCCGGCCGCAGTCACGAATGCCCTCCAGAACTCCTCGGCGAGCTGAGGCTCGAACGCCGGGACGCCGAGCGGGACGGCGTCGGGCGGGAAGGACACGTCGTAGAACAGATAGGCCCGGCCGGACAGGTCCAGCGCCACCTCGATCAGTGCCTCATCGAGGGGCAGGTTGACTGAGGCGAACCGGCGAATCCCGGCCTTGTCGCCCAAGGCCTCGGCCAGCGCTTCGCCCAGCACGATCCCCACGTCCTCGACGGTGTGATGGGAATCGACCGCCAGATCACCCTTCGCTGCCAGCTCCAGGTCCATGGCAGCGTGGCGGCCCAGCTGCGAGACCATGTGATCGAAGAAGGGGAGCCCGGTGTCGACAAGTGGTATCCCGCTGCCGTTGCCGTCGAGCGCCAGGCTGGCCTCGATGGTCGTCTCCCTGGTGTGGCGAGAGCGGGTCGCCCGGCGGGCGGTGGGTGGGTGGCGCGTGGCCGGGCCGCCGGGCGTGGCGTCACTCATCGAGCACCTCACCGAGCGCAACCAGGAACCTGGTGTTCTCCTCTGGGGTTCCGACGGTCACTCTCAAACAGCCTGCCAGGCCGGGCCAGCTGGTGCAGTTGCGGATGAGCACCGAGCGCGCGAGCAAGCCCTCCCAGACCTCGTGGGAGTCGTGGTGCATCGGACGGAACAGAATAAAGTTCGCGTCGGACGGCCAAGACTCCACATCCATCTGCCCGAGCGCTGCGGCCACGCGGCCCCGCTCCTCGACCCCGATGGCCACTCGGGCGCGCATCTCAGCTTCGAATCCGAGGGCCAAGCGCCCAGCCAGCTGCTTTATCGAGTCCAGGTGGTAGGGAAGGGCAGCCGTTTGGAGTGCCTGGACCACCGCTGGCGCGCCAATCATGTAGCCCAGGCGGGCACCGGCCATCGCCCAAGTCTTCGAGAAGGTCCGCAGCACAACCAGGCGCTCGGCGCCTGGTTGTGCGAGCAGCGATAGGGCAGACCACGGCGAGAACTGCCCGTAGGCCTCGTCCACAACGACCAGTCCCGGGGCGCTGGAGAGTGCCTCAGCCACCAGCTCCGGAGGCTCGACCCTGCCGGTGGGATTATTCGGTGAGCATAAGAATGTAACCGCCGGCCGGGCTGCCGCGATCACCCGGACCAACTCGTCAGGGTCCAGGGTGAAGTCGTCACGGCGGAAGCCGCTCGTAACCGGGGTATGAGTGAGCGTGGCAATGTGGCTGTGCAGTGCGTAGGTTGGCTCGAAGGTAACCGCTGCCCGCCCTGGGCCGCCGTAGGCCAAGAGGAGGCACTGGATCACCTCGTTGGACCCGTTGGCCGCGAATACCTGCTCAGGGGCCACGCCGTGCTGGCGCGCCAAGGCCTCACGAAGCTCGGTGGCCTCCCGGTCAGGGTAGCGGTTGAGAGCAAGGTGAGCCAAGCCGTCTCGTAGCGCGTCCATCCAGCCGGCGGGCGGCGCGAGGGGCGCCTCGTTGGTGTTCAGGCGCACGTCCACATCCACCTGTAGGGAGTGGTATCCGGAGCTTAGGCGCGGCCCGACGACCGCTGCGGCGGGGGGCGAGGCGGCGGTGGGCAAGGCTGCGGCAGTCGAGGTGGGAGCGGCGGTCACCGGCCTACGTCCTCTCGGAGGCGAACCGACTCGGCGTGAGCAACCAGTCCCTCGGCCTCGGCGATGGCCACCACGTGGGGACCCACCCGATCCAGGGCCTTTCGATCCAGGCTTATCACGTGGATGTGCTTGACAAAGTCGTCGACCCGCAGAACGCTGGCAAAACGAGCGGTGCCGTTGGTGGGCAGGACGTGGCTGGGGCCAGCCATGTAGTCCCCCACGCTGGCGGGAGAGAATAGGCCGCTGAACACGGCTCCGGCGTTGCGCACCAGCGCGACCAGGGAGGTCGGCTCTGCGTTCATCAGCTCCAGGTGCTCGGGCGCTATGGCGTTGACCACCTCCATCGCGGCCTCCGGCCCATCCACCACGACTGCATAGCCCCCCGCGCCGAGGGTGTCGCAGATCTCGCCTCGCCGGGGCGAGATCTCCACCAGCCGGGTGATCGCGTCGGTGATCGCGTCGGCCGCCGCGGATGACCAGGTGACCAGCCAGGCCAGCCCGTAAGGACCGTGCTCCGCCTGGACGATGACGTCGATGGCAGCCAGCTCGACGGGGGTGGTCTCGTCGGCAACGACCACCACCTCCGACGGGCCAGCAAAGGCCGGAGGGACACCCACCACGCTTGCCACCTCCCGCTGGGCCACCGACACGTAGAGGTTCCCGGGGCCGGCTATCACATCCACCGCAGCTATGGTCTCGGTGCCGTAGGCCATGGCGCCAATCGCCTGAGCCCCGCCGATGCTGTAGAGTTCGTCCACGCCCGCTATCGCCGCCGCTGCCAGGGTCTCGGGGGGGAGGGTCCCATCGGGACGGGGTGGCACGCACACTGCCACCTCCTCGACGCCGGCCACCCGGGCTGGCACGGCGGTCATGAGCACTGTCGAGGGGTAGCTGGCCCGGCCACCAGGCACGTAGCAGCCCGCCCTGGTCACTGGGCATCTGATGTAGCGAACTGTCAAGCCGTCCCGCTCGAAGTCCGGTGCCTCGACAACCTGGTGACGGTGAAAGTCGGTGATGGCGGCGTGAGCGGCCTCCAAGGCGGACCTCAGATCGAGGCTGATGCTGTCGAGCGCGGCCCGCATTGCCCCCTGCGGGACCCTCAGGTCCCGCAGTCTGGCGCCGTCGAATCGCTCCGTCAGCTCCCGTACCGCAGCATCACCGCGTGAACGTACATCGGAAAGGATCGCCTGGACTGCGGCCGTGGGAAGGTCCTTCGTCGCCGGCCTGGGCAGGTACCTGGCCAGGTTCCCAGTGGCGCCGCGCAAGTCGAGTCGGGTGAGCATTTGCCCCACCCAGCGTAGTCGCAGTGGCCGCCCTGGCTTCGAGTCGGCCGCCAGACCGATGGGGGCAGACGGCATCGACGTCGCCTCCGTAGTGCCGTAGCCTCGAAAAGCGCACGACGTGGTATTCATGAGCCAATGAGATACAGCCATATCGTGAGCTGGGCCATCTGATGGACGGGGCAGCCTCAGAGCTATCCTCCCTGGCCAGCGCCCTGGAGGAGCTGACCAAGCGCGTTGCCGCCATAGCCGAGCGATACGGAAGGATCGACCGCGACGACCTGGCAGCCGAGCTGTACGCCGCCGAGCGGGCACTCATCGGAGCCGGAAGGCGCTTGACCAAAGTGATCGAGGCCGAGCGCTGAGAAGTTGATGGGAACAGCACCGAGGTGGCGTCATGGCTGCTCAGGCGGGCCTTCACCTTTGCGGGGAAAAGCGCCGGCTGAGCTGGGCGTTTGCGGTCCTTCGAACCCCAGACACAACAACGGCGCCCTTCCGGGCGCCGTTGTTGGAGCGGGCCAGGCGGCGGATCCCGACCTCGCTCTTCGGAACCAGGTGGCGGGAACCGGTTCCGTACAGACACACTATACCCGATCTCAGGCCTTCCCACCACTCAACCGGAGAAATTTTTTGAGGTGCTGCTGCCTTGGACGGACTGCCACCGAGCGGCCGATGGACAGTAGTCAGCCAGGATGCACTCCTCACAGTGGGGTGATCGCGCTTGACACACGCCTCGACCGTGAAGGATAAGACGCACGCTGAACGTTCCCCACTCTCTGGCTGGGAGCATCGCGCACAGCTCAGCCTCCACCTTGACCGGATCGGTCTCGGTTGTGATGCCGAGCCTCAGCGCCAGCCTTCCCACATGGGTATCGACCGGCAGACCTGGGAGTCCGAGAGCCACGCTGCGCAGGACGTTGGCCGTCTTGCGCCCAACCCCCGGCAAGCTGGTGAGGTCCTCCATCGAGGTCGGGACCACCCCGTCGAAGCGGTCGGCCACAGCTGCGGCCATCCCGCGCAAGCTGCGGGCCTTGTTGTGGAAAAAGCCAGTTGGCCTGATCAGGGACTCGAGCTCTGCTTCGTCGGCGAACGCCAGAGCCACTGGATTGGGATACCTGGCGAACAGGGCTGGGGTCACTTGATTCACCCTCTCGTCGGTGCACTGGGCTGACAGGATCGTGGCCACCAGTAGCTCGAAGCTGTTGTCGTGTCGAAGAGCACACAGATCGGACGCTGACCCCGGGTACTCCAAGGCCAGCCGCGCAGCGGTCTCACGTGCCCGCCCCGCTGGAGTCCGGGGCCGTCCCATGCGTCGGGGAGGCTAGTGGCCGCTACCAACGGGCCCTTTGGGGGCCCTTTGGGGGCTCGACCGCTCGGCCATCCAGACCGCCGAGGCCACTCGGGGCCAGACCCGGACCTCGGAACCTCCGACGTCCAGGACCATGGCGCCGTCGCGCTCCACGTCGACCACGGTGACGACAGTGCCGGGCACCAGCCTTGCCCGATAGGCGATGTCCAGCACCTCGTGCGCGTCATGCTCGGCCAGCTCGCTGATTCGCTCGACAACCCCCCCGGCGCCTGGGGCTAGGTCCACGAGTCGTTGCAAGGCCTGGGGAGCGGCCGACTCGCCGGGTATGCCAGGTATGGGGTTGCCGTGCGGGCAGCACGAGGGCCGCCCGATCCGCTCGTACAGCGCAGCGAGGGCGAGCTCGGAGATGACCGGAGCAACCCGTTGTGCCTCGTCGTCCGCGCTCACCCAGTCCAACCCGAGCGTCACCACCGCCCAGACCTCGATAATGCGATGGCGCCTGACCATGTCGGTGGCAACCCGCTTGCCTTCCGCTGTCAGCTCCAGCGCCTGGTTGGGCCCGTCCCTCAGCAAGCCGTCCCGGATCAGCCGGCCAACTCCCTGCGTCACCGCAGGGGCGGAGATGCCCAGCCAGCTCGCCAGCCTGGCACGCCGGATCACCTCGCCCTCCCCGGCCAGGTAGTAAGCGGCCTCCAAGTAACGCAAGTTGGCCGGCGAGACACCTCCGTGGGCTTCGTGGGTATCGTGGGTATCGCTGGCGGCGGGCACCCACCCATGGTGCCACTTCTGGAGGGTCCGTGGCGCTCGAACCTCAAAACCGGCCTTTGGAAGCCTTGAGCTTGAGGGGCCGAGCCGACCACAATTCAGGGTTGGTTCTCGCACAACTCCTCCAAGAGGCAAGCCACGCCGTCAGCTGCGTTCGAGGGGATCACCCGATCAGCCAGCGCCAGCACATCGGGGCAGGCGTTGGCCACCGCCACCGGGTGACCCACCCAGGCAAGCATGGGCACGTCGTTGAGGGCGTCACCCACCCCAATCACCTCATGCGCCGACAGGCCCAGTCGAGCACACACCGTGGCCAGGCCAGTCGCCTTGGTCACCCCGGCAACCCCGATGGTGATCCATCCAGCCCCGGCCGATGTCACCTCCGCCAAAGGACCGCACGCCTCCGCCACCTGGTTGAGCACCAGCTCGCCGGCCTCGACCGGCCGGTCCGGGTGATGGCACAACAGCTTGGTGACCAGGGCGTCCGGACGCAAGTGCGCCACGATGTCGGGCACGTGCTCGCAAACCTCCAGACCCCAGACACTGGCGGTCTCGGGATCGATCAGCCCGTGCTCGGCGACCATCGAGGTGATGCCCTCCGAAGCAAAAAGGACCCCGGGCAGCGCCTCCCGGGCAGCGCTCACCACAGAAACCGCCACGCCAGCATCGAGGGGAAGGTGACCCAGCAACTCGCCCGCCACGAGGTCATAGATCAC
The DNA here is from genome assembly GCA_039583695.1 of Acidimicrobiales bacterium. Classification (GTDB taxonomy): domain Bacteria; phylum Actinomycetota; class Acidimicrobiia; order Acidimicrobiales; family JAJPHD01; genus JAVKSL01. The sequence continues at coordinate 60,748 of JAVKSL010000002.1, forward strand.
CGCGCCGTTCCCGCAGATGGCCAGCGGTCCGAAGCCAGCCTCCGCGGCTATGGCCAGCAGCGCCCATGGCGCCCGGGCGGTGACCGGGACGACCTCGATGCCAACCGAGCGGGCCAGACGCACTGCGGCCGCCGCACGAGCCGAGACTGTACCGTCGGGCCTCAGGAAGGTCCCGTCCAGGTCGGTTGCCACCAATCGGGTCGCCCAGCGACTCGCCCCCCGACTCACCCAAACGATGCTACCAATGACCCCGGTGAACCACCTCGTCGAGGGGACGGCGGCCCCGGCGCAGTGACGGGGACGGACGGTCCGGTGCTGGGTAGCCAAGGGTCAGCGCGCCGATTGGCGTGTGGTCGTCGGGCACCCCGAAAGCCGCCCGGAGCCGACCCACCCGGTTGGACGGGATGGAGAACATACAAGCGGCCAAGCCAACGTCCACGGCGGTCAGCGCCATTAGCAGGGTGGCGAAGCCGGTATCGACGTGCCAGTACGGGATCAGCCAGTCCTGAGTGATCGCCACCTTGTCGGCCTCGGCGTAGCGGTCCAGGTAGGCCTGTTCACAGGACAGGGGGACGACCACCAACGGCGCCCTTCGCATCCCTGTGGACCAGCGGCTCGAAACACTTGCGGGTGGAGTGGAAGCTTGCCAGAATGCGGCCCGTTCAGAGATGGACTCGCACACCAGGAAAGCCCAACCCTGCGTGAACCCGGCGCTGGGCGCGTGGAGGGCGTTGGCCAGGATGCGGTCAGTCAGCGCGGGGGGGACGGGCCGGGTGGGATCGTAGTCGCGGACCATGCGCCGGCGCAGCACCACATCCTGGAACTCCACGTCAGGAATCGACCTCGGCGGAGGCGGCCGCGGCGGCTCGTTCCTGGCGCGACTTCCACACCCGCCGGACCACATAGCCGCTGAACAGCACCGCCAGCGCGATGGCTAGGTAGACCTCGTAACGCACCACCTGGGGGTAGATCACGTTGATGTTGTTCCCGGCGGCATAGCCGACGCCGGTCCAGAGTCCCACCCAGAGGGAGGCGCCTAGAAGGTTGAACGCCAGGAAGCGCCGCCATCGCATCTCCGACATGCCGGCGAGGATGCCGTTGGCCTGGCGAAGCCCCTCGATGAAGCGGGCCACGACGACCACCTGACCCCCATGCCGAGCAAAGAAGTCCTCGGCTGTCGCAAGCCTACGAGGGGTGAGGAACACGTACCTACCCCAGCGCAGGACCAGCTCCCGTCCGCCGAAGCGGCCGATGAGGAAGCCGATGTTGTCACCGACCACGGCCGCCACAAGTGCCACCGCGGCCACGGCAACGACATTCAGCTGTCCGGCGCCGGCATACACCGCGGCCACGATCAGGGTGGACTCGCCCGGCACGGGCACGCCGAAGTCCTCCAGCAGCACCAAGCCCCCAACAGCCAGGTAGCCGTAATGCTCCAGCAAGGGCGCGAAGGTCCGAAACAGTCCGGGAAGTTGCGGGGGGGCGCTCACATTCTCCTTTCGCCTTGGAGATCAGGCTAACGGGCGGGTCCTGGCACTCGATTCTGTCACCATCTGTTCATTGCAGGTTGGGTAGCCGGCCATGTTGTGTTTACGTTGGCGTGGGATAGTTTTCACCCGGGCACGATTGCGAGGACAACGATGAGCGGCCACGATGATACACCGGTGATGCGCGCGGCAGGTGGCGCGCTGTGGAGGAGAAGGGACAACAGTGAGGTGGAGGTCGTCCTGGTGCACCGGCCAGGACACGACGACTGGGCCCTCCCGAAGGGCAAAGCCGAGCAAGACGAGGACGATCTGGCCTGTGCGCTGCGCGAGGTGGAGGAGGAGACGGGGATGCTGGGTGTGCCCGGACCTGAGCTAGCCACGGTCACCTACCTGGACAAGGACGGACGGCGCAAGGTGGTGCGATTCTGGGCGATGCGGCCGGAGCGCATCCGGGTCCACGAGCCCAACGACGAGATCGACCAGATCGAGTGGCTGAGGGTCGCCGACGCCCGGGCCCGGATGACCTACGAGGCCGACGGTGTGGTGCTGGACGGGCTCGTGTCCTGGCTCGAGGAGGATCCGGGCGCAGCGGAGGCCTCCAACGGGGCAGGATCGCCGCGGGGCGAGTCCTCCAGCGGGGCCTGATCGCTGCGGGGCGAGTCCTCCGGCGGGGCCTGATCGCTGCGGGGCGAGTCCTCCGACGGGGCAGGGACGGCTGACTCCTGAGCTGCTTCACCGCCGGTCAGGAGCTGTCGTACCGTCTCCGCGTCGGGGCCGCGAGTGATCGCTCCCACCTGGTCGCCCACCTCCAACGCCGTCGAGCCCCGAGGCAGGACAAGCTCGGGCCCCCTTTGCACGGTCATCACGATTGTCCCGACGGGCAGTCCGGCTGACCTGAGAGGGATCCCGACCAGTGGGGACTGAGGTCCCACCTTGACATCCACCGCCGCGGTGTCCTTCGAGATCCCGCCGAGCTGGCTCAAGGCGCTGCGCAAGCCGTCCCGGTAGCTGCGCACCAGGGCAGAGGTGGGCAGAACCCCCACCACCCGGCGACCGGTGCCGAGCACTGGCACCCAGTTGTTGCGTGAGTTCAGCAGTGCCTCGACCGCCGAGTCCAAACGCTGGTCGACCAAAGCAGTCGGCGCCGTGGGATCGGCCAGGCGCCCCACCTCTGCGCTGGGGTCCGCTGCGTCGAGGCGCTCCAGCCTGGCCGTGCCGATGAACGCACCGGACTGGTCCACCACGGGCGCGCCGGGCAAGCCTTCACGGCGAAGCTTGTCGACAGCTTCGCCAACCAGGTTGCGGGCATCGAAGATCACTCTCGGACGGGTCATCACATCACGGACCCGCAAGGTCCCGAGCAAGGGCATCCCGGCGCGGAGGCGATGCGCCGGGGAGTCCTCCCGGCTTTCGAGCTGGCTCCGGTAGATGGTGTCGTCCGCGCGCCGGACGATCAGGGTCGCCAGCCCGACCGCGATCATCGCCGGGGCCAGGACCGCCAGGGTCCCGGTCATCTCGGCCACCATCACCATCACGGCAACCGGCGCCCGAGAGATGCTCCCAAAGCACGCCATCATGCCCACGATCACGAACGGCGCCGGGGTGAGGGGGATCCCAGGCGCCACATGGACCAGCAGTCGCCAGATCGCCGCCCCAATGAAAGCACCAATGACCAGGCCCGGACCGAAGATGCCACCTGACCCGCCCGAGCCGATGGACAACGAGGTAGCCAGGATTTTGGCCAGTGGCAGGGCCAGCACTATCCACAGTGGGATTCCAAGGAGCTGAGTCCCGAGACCCTTCTGAATCCAGCCGTAGCCAGTGCCCAGCACCTGCGGGATTGCCAGCGCGAGGAGGCCCACGCAGAGCCCTCCCAGCGCGGGCCGGAGCATCCGGGAGCCCGGGAGGCGCTCGAACAGCGAAGCGATCCCGTAGAACGAGCGGGCGTAGGCGAGCCCGACCAACCCGGCCACGATGCCGATGAGGGCGAACCATCCCAAATGCGCCGGGTTGTTGAAGTGGTAGCCGACGGCGGCATAGCCAAAGAGTGGCTTGAAGCCCTCGAAGGCGGAGAATACGGCGTAACCCACGATCGAGGCGATGAAGCCGGGCAGGATCGCCTCCACCTCGAAGTCGTCGCGGTAGATGATCTCCGCCGAGAGAATCGCCCCTCCGAGTGGAGCTCCGAAGATCGACCCGATCCCGGACCCGATCCCCACCGCCACGGCGATGCGCCCGTCGGCGGGGCTCAGGTCCAGCGCTCGGGCAAGGAAGGAGCCGAACCCCGCGCTGATCTGCGCTGTCGGCCCCTCACGACCGCCCGAGCCACCCGAGCCGATGGTGATGGCAGAGGCCACGATCTTCACCAGCACCGCCCGGAAGCGGATCCCCCTGGGGTTGTCATGGACCGCTGAGATCGCCGCGTCGGTGCCATGACCCTCGGCCTCGGGCGCGAACCTAAAGACCAAGGCTCCTGAGATCAGACCACCCAGGCCGACGATGAGTGGGATGACCCACGGCCGGGCGAAGCTGGCCGAGCCCGAGATCAGCCCCTCCCCCGCGGGGGTGGGGACGCTATAACCTGCCAGGTCTCCGAGGAACAGATGGGTCGCGAAGACCAGAGCGCTGTAGAACACGACGGCACCCAGGCCCGCGATCAACCCGAGGACGACGCCGACAAACAGCCACTTGCGCAGGTAGCTCGTGGCCCGCAGGCGGGCCGATGCGCCCACCGCGACCGAGCGGAGCCGGGCACGCAGGCTGAGGGGAAGCGCCAGACGCTCGGCCTTGGCAACGCCGGCGGGGACCTCGCCGGGTGCGGGCTGCGCGTTCACAACAGTTTGCACTGTAAAGCCTGGGCCTTGCTCTGGGCGCCCATGGTGGTCTCCCAATCACCATTACCCAAGGTCGGCCCACCTTTTGGGCTCGACTGGTCGCTCACAGTATGTCACGTCCGACGCGACAGCGATACGAGCGAGGCATGGCCCCAGAGTCCGCCGGAGTCCGGCCAGGCAACCTTGTCGATTCGTGCGACGTGTAACCGAAAGTTCGCCCTCGTTGGCTCTGAAATTCGATTGGCGTTCACATTGATGTTGGCTCGGCTTCGTACGGTGGTCCCGTGACACTTGAACCGCCCACCCCGCCCAACCCCTACGACGCAGAGACTGACATGCCAAACAGCACTGTGGGCACGCTGGAAGACGATCGGTCAGGTTCATCGACCGTCCTAGCCACCCACGACCTGACCCTCGGCTTCGGGAGCAGGACCGTTCTGGCCGGCATCAACCTGACGTTTCCCCGGGGCACGATCACTGCCCTCATCGGTCCGACCGGTTCGGGCAAGTCGACCTTCCTCAGGACCCTCAACCGCATGAACGACCACGTCCCTGGGCATCGGCGCAGTGGTGACGTGACCCTCGATGGCCAAAGCATCTTCCACCCGGGCGTTGCCCTGATGGCGCTCCGGCGCCGGGTGGGAATGCTGTTCCAACGCCCCAACCCCTTCCCCCTTTCGATCCTCGAGAACGTGGTCGCTGGGGTCCGGGCCCACGGCATGGCCGACAAGGCGGGTCGCCTGCGGATTGCCGAGTCCCGCTTGCAAGAGGTGGGACTGTGGGACGCAGTATCCGGGCGCCTGGGCGACTCCCCCTTCCAGCTGTCCGGGGGGCAACAGCAGCTCCTCTGCCTCGCCCGGGCGCTGGCCATCGGTCCTGACGTGCTTTTGCTGGACGAGCCGACTTCCTCCCTGGACCCGGTGACCATGGAAGCCGTGGAGGACCTGATGCGCCAGCTGGTTCCGGCGCTGACCCTCGTGGTTGTGACCCACAATCTGGCCCAGGCCCGCAGGGTCGCTCATTACACGGCATTTTTCAACCGGGGATGCCTGGTCGAGCACGCCCGGACTGTGCAGATCTTCGAGAACCCCCAAGCGACCGAGACCGCTCGCTACGTCAGTGGCCGCATGGGCTGAGTCACCCGTGATCCAGCCCCAGCTCGCAAGTCCACCAGCCGGTTCCAGTCCAGCCCTGATTGGCGCCCCGTCGCGGCCGCCCATCCCCGCCCAGAAGGAGCATCGCCTGTGTCCAAGCCTCAGCCCCGTACCCGTTCCCACGTCCGCGGTTTCTCGACCATGCGGGCCAAGGTGCTAGCCCCGGTCGCCTTGGCCTCTGTCGCCGCCCTGGCGCTGGCCGCCTGCGGCACCAAGACGCCCAGCAGCACCGGAACCACCGCCGGGGGCACCGGGACCACCGTTGCTCAGACATCCGGCGGCTCCATCACCCTCACCGAGGCCGGCAGCAGCCTGCTGTACCCGCTGTTCCAGATCTGGGCACCCGCCTATCACACCGAGCACCCCAACGTCACCATCTCGCCAGCCGCGGGCGGCTCAGGCCTGGGCATCTCCGACGCAATTGCGGGCACGGTCAACATCGGGGCCTCCGACGCCTACCTCTCCCCGGGCAACGTGAGCAAGGACCCCGACCTCGAGAACATCCCACTCGCCATCTCGGCCCAGATGGTCAACTACAACCTCCCCGGCGTGACCAAGCACCTGAACCTGAGTGGCCAAGTCCTCTCGCAGATCTACCAGGGCAAGATCACCACCTGGAACGACCCGGCCATCGCCGCCGCCAACCCGGGAGTCACGCTCCCCCCGACCAAGATCGTCCCGCTGCACCGCTCCGACGGCAGCGGCGACAGCTTCATCTTCACCACCTACCTCTCCGACGCGGATCCCTCGGGATGGGGCGCCAAGTACCACTACAACACCAACTTCACCGGGCCCCCCATCTCGGGCGCACTAGCTGAGAACGGCAACGGTGGCATGGTGACCGGCTGCGCCGCCACGCCCGGATGCGTCGCCTACATCGGCATCAGCTACCTGTCCAAGACCAACTCCGCCGGCCTGGGTGAGGCCAAGCTCAAGAACGCCGCTGGCAACTACCTGCTACCGAACGCCTCGACGATCGTGGCAGAGGCCTCAGGGTTCGCCCCCAAGACGCCGCCGAACGAGACGATCTCGCTGATCTACGGGCCAGCGCCTCAGGGTTACCCGATCATCAACTACGAGTACGCGATCGTCAGCACCCGCCAGCCCAGCCCTCCGACCGCCTCGGCCGTGAAGGCCCTGCTGTCCTGGGCCAGCAACCCGGCCGACGGCAGCGCGCCGAGCTTCTTGAACCAGGTGGGCTTCCAGCCCCTACCCACATCTGTGGTGGCCCTGTCCACCGCCCAGATCAACAAGATCGCCTAGAGCGACAGCAGGGGCTGGGTGATCGCCATATGAGCACCGACCCCGGGACTCCCCCTCCTGGGTTTCTCCTGGCCGATGGTCCGCCCGCTGGGCTCGGCTCCAGCAGGCGACGCTTCGGATTGGGAGAGCGGGGCCTGCGGGGGCTCGCCGCTTCCGCCGCCGTCGTGCCTTTGATCGCGCTCGCGGCAGTGCTCGGCGTCCTGATCTACAAGGCCCTTCCGGCAATGCGCTACAACGGCCTCGGGTTCTTCACCCGGCTCGCCTGGAGCGAGGGCAACACCTATGGGGGCATCTCGCACGCGGGTGGCGTGACGCATCCGGTGGGGGCGACCTACGGCGGGCTCTCCTTGGTCCTGGGCACCCTAATGTCCTCCGCCATTGCCCTGGTGATCGCGGTGCCCCTGTCGGTCGGGGCCGCGCTGGCAATCGTGGAGAAGCTGCCCACGCGGCTGTCGCGCTCGTTGGGCTTCTTCTTGGAGCTCCTGGCCGGGATCCCCTCGGTGGTGTTCGGCCTGTGGGGAGTGATCACCTTCGGGCCGATCCTTTCGCGGGACGTGACCCCCTTCATCGCCCGGGTCCTTCCCAATGTCCCCGTGCTCTCCTGGTTCAAGGGAAACGTGGGTGCGGGTGAAGGCTTGCTCACCTCGGGCATCGTGCTCGCCATCATGGTGGTGCCGATCATCGCTGCCACTACCCGGGACCTGCTGCGCCAAGTCCCGGTGCTGCCCAAAGAGGGTGCTCGCGCCCTCGGCATGAGCGACTGGGAGGTGACCCGGCGGGTGTCTTTGCGCTGGGTCGGCGCGGGGATCATCGGCGCCTCCGTGCTGGGGCTGGCTCGGGCGCTTGGCGAGACAATGGCCGTCGCCATGGTCTCCGGAGCGATCCTGGGAACGATCCCCACCAACATCTACGCCACCTTTACCACCATCGCCGCCACGATCGTCTCCCAGCTCGACTCGGCGCTCACCGACTCCACCGGCCTGGCGGTCAGCACCCTTGCCGAAGCCGCCCTGGTGATCATGGTCATCACCTTGCTGGCCAACATCGGTGCGCGTGTCCTGGTGCGCCGGGTGTCCACCGCGGGCCTGCCCGTCGGCCGAGGCATCTGAGCCGAGACCCGATATGACCAGCGCATCGAGGGCAGGCACCAAGGGCGTCGAAGTCGGGGGGGGCGCCGGTGCCAACGGCACCTCCGGATCGGGCGCTGGCGAAGGCGGCGGTGGTGGCTCCGCAGGCGGCCCAGCCGGAGTAGTCCTACCCCCGCTACCTCCCCTTCACGCCCCACCATCGCTCCGGCGGCGTGTCGCCAACGCCACGGCGTGGGGGCTTTGCGCCCTGGCCCTGGCCCTGGTCATAGCCCCGGCCGTATGGGTGGTCGGAGGGGTGCTGGCCAGGGCCATCCCCCATTGGCACTGGTCGGTGCTCACCACCGACGGGGCGCAGGTTAGCAAGACCCTCCCGGCCGGCGGCCTGGAAGGCGCCATCCTGGGCACCCTGGTGATCATGGCCGGCGTCACCGTGCTGGCCGGAACCGTGGGGATCCTGTCTGGCATCCACCTGGCCGAGCACACCAAGCCCAAACGCGGCGCCCTGATGCGAGGCGCATCCGAGGTGCTGGCCGGCATCCCCTCGATAGTCCTCGGCTATGTCGGCTACCTGGCTCTGGTGGTGGGACTCCACTGGGGCTTCTCGCTGGGCGCGGCCCTGATCGTGCTGTCCGTCCTGGTAGTTCCCTACATGGCCCGCACGACCGAGTCCGCCCTGCGCCAGGTGCCCACCTCCTACCGCGAGGGGGCCGAGGCGCTCGGAATGCCCTCCTCCTACGCCCTGCGCCGCATTGTCCTACGGTCCGCACTGCCCGGGATCATGACCGGGATCCTGGTCTCACTGGCCATCGCCATCGGGGAGACCGCCCCCCTGCTCTACACCGCCAACTACAACGACGCCCTTCCCGGTCTCGCCCTAACCCACCAGGGGGTCCCGTACCTGACGTACGCAGTTTGGACGTTCTACAACCTGCCGTCCTCAGCCTCGGTGGAGCTGTCCTACGATGCCGCGCTGCTGCTCATCGTGCTGGTCCTGATCCTGATCATCGTGGCCCGGGTGATCGTCTCGCTCACCCAGCGCAACGCCGAGACCAACACAGGCCGATGAGTGCTGGAGAAGGCCGCCGTGCTCCCCCAAGCCACTGACCGCCCGACCGACATGAGGCGCGCCGGAGAGCCCACCCTGGCAACTGTGGTGGTGATCGCCGGGTCGAACGACCTCTCCGAGCGCCTGTTGCGGCTGCTGAGCAGGGAGGGCTACGGGGTGCGGGTGCAAGGCGATACCCGGGCGCTCCGGGAGCTGAGCGAGTCGGTCACCGCCGAGGCGCCAGACCTGGTCGTCCTGGACGCCGGCCTTGCGAGCCCCTCCTCGCTGGAGATCTGCCGAGGGTTGCGCGAGAGATGGAGCGGGCCCCTGCTACTGGTCTCGGCCCTACCCGAAGGGATCGACCCCGTGGCCAGCTTCGAAGCGGGCGCCGACGACTACCTGCCCCGCTACGAGCGCGACCGGGAGCTGCTGGCACGGGTTCGCACCCTCCTCCGCAGGCACTCGAAGCCAGGGCCAACATCGCCTGACGAGGTCCTGAGCGTCGGAGACGTCACCCTCGACGCGGATCGCCACCAGGTCTGGGTGGGGGGAATCGAGGTCGCCCTCTCCCGCAAGGAGTTCGCCCTCCTCGAGCTGCTGATGGCCAACCCGGGCCGGGTGCTGGTCCGCTCCCGGCTCATGTCCGAGGTCTGGGGCTTCCACCTCGACCCCAGTCACAAGACCCTGGAGGTGCACATCGGCCGCCTGCGGGCCAAGATCGAGGAGGACCCGGCCCACCCGACCCGCATCCTCACGGTCAGGGGCATCGGCTACCGCTACCGGTCCTCTTAGAAAGACAGCCTGGTCCCGCCCGACACCACGACCCTCTCACCCACCGTGAGCCTGGACTCGTTCAAGCTGGGCTATGGTTGGCATTGCGACCCCGCCGGAGCCAGCGCCACGTCGAGCGCCACGGTGAGGCAACGACAGCCACCGCCCGCCTTTTGGAACTCGCCGACATCTACGACCTCCACCGTGAAGCCCCACTCCTCTAGCTGGCGACCGATCCGGGGTGAGCAGGCGGGCATGACCACGACCTCGCCCACGACCACCGAGTTGGCGGTGAACGCCAGCGCCTCGTCGTCCTCTAGCACCAGAAGCTCTGGGACCAGGGTCTTGACGACCGTGGTTCCGTAGGAGTCGAGCCCGAGCGGCGCGATCATGGCCCGGCGCCCGTCGAGGGGGCAAAAAACCAGGTCCAGGTGGTACAGCCGCCCGTCCACCAGCTCCACCGAGCGCACCGGGGTCCCGAGCAGGACCGACAAGGCAGCGTGGGAGGCCACGTCGGAGCGCGAACGGTAACCAGAGACAAGAACCGGTCCGGGGTGGGCACGGGGGTTGCCGGCCACAGAGCAATATTCCTCCGCTTCGGCTTCGAAAGGCAGGGCATCGCCGGCCCCCTCGTGGACCAGCCCTGCGGGGAGCAGGTCCACCCGCCAGCCCCGTGAGGCGAACCACTCGATATCCTGGGCCGTCTCGCCCTGGCGCTGGGGATGGCGGAATCGGCTCGGCACGAACTGGCCTCCGTTGACAATCCCGGCGTTGGCGGTGAACACTAGGTCGGGCAAGCCCTCGACCGGCTCCTGGAGCTCGATCTGTGCGCCCGCGGCTTTCAGGGCCGACACGACGTCGCCGAACTGGCGTCGCGCCAGCTCGGGGTCGGGCCGCACCTCGGCGTGCATCCACGGGTTGATCTCGTAAGCCACCTCGAAGTGCTCGGGCGGGCACATCAAGAAGCGCCGGCCCCAGCTCAGGGCGCTCACGACCCGCAGAGCGCGTGGGCCAGCTCGCCCACGAACAGGCCGACATCGGTGACGATCCCCAGGGCCTGGTGGCTGCCCCTGTCGGCCAGCTTGGTGACCACTGCCGGGTTGATGTCCACGCAGAACGTCTCGACGCTGGCCGGAAGCAGGTTCCCGGCGGCGATGGCGTGCAGCGTGGAGGCACAGATGAGCGCCGCTCCGACGCCAGCCAGAGCGGCCCGCATTGCGTCGGCCGCCTCGATCACGTCGGTGTGCACGTCAGGCAGGGGCCCGTCGTCGCGCACCGAGCCCCCGAGCACGAAGGGGACTCCCCTGCGTACGCACTCGTACATCACGCCGCCGCCGACGTAGCCCGCGGCGACGGCCGCGGCGATGGAGCCGTGGCGGCGGACCTCGTTTATCACCCGGAGGTGGTTGGCGTGTCCGCCCTCGGGCACCGCACCGCCCCGGACGGGCACGCCGAGGGATGTGCCCAGCACGTTGGCTTCCATATCGTGGGTGGCGAAGCCATTTCCGGCGAACAGCACGTCCACCCATCCGTCTCGGACCATGCGGGCCAGGTCACCCCCGGCCCCGGTGTGGACGAGGGCCGGTCCAGCCACTAACAGGATGCGGGCCTGGTCCGAGCGAACCTGGCGCAGGCGCTCGGCGACCTGGGCCACAAAGAGCCCCTTTGGCTTCTCGGAGGAGACGTCGGAGTCCATGAACTCGAAATGCGGTCCCACGCGGCGCCGCTCCGGCGCCTTCACCCTTACGCCCTGGGAGCCCACCACCACCTGGTCTCCGACGTGGGCCCGGTGCATGGGGACATTGCTCACGGTCGGGAGCCCGCCATTCGGGAGCGCGCCGGTCGGTCGCACCACCAGGGCGCAGTCCATCTCTTCACGGTCCACGGCGCACCAGCGGCCATCCAGGCTCACCCAGGTTGCAAGGTTGGTGGTCGAGTAGAAACCGGCTGGCAGGACGCCATCGACCTCGACGGGGGCGGTCTGGGCATCGCCGTGAGCTGCTCGGTTGGCCCCATGGACGTGCAGCTCGGCCAGGAGCCGGGCCAGCGTGGCCGGGTCGGGAGCGCTCACCTCGATCCGGGCGCGGCTGGGGTCCCTGGCAGTCCTGCCGATATCCACGTCCAGGCTCCGGTAGTCACATCCCGCAGCCAGGATCAGGTCCAAAACCTTGGCCAGGATCAGCGAGTCGATGATGTGACCCTCGACCTCGACGACCTCGCTCTCCACGAGCATTACCGTACCTGCATGACCACAGAGCCACCCCCATGAGCGCAGAGCTGCTCGACGACAACGCCATAGCCGCTGCGCTGCCCGGCCTGGACTGGGAGCGCCAGGGAGACGAGCTGGTGAAAATCCGACGGGCTGGTGGATTCCGGGAGGCGCTCGACTGGGTGAACCAGGTGGGCGAGCTGGCCGAGGCCGCCAACCACCACCCCGACATCGACATCCGGTGGAACACCGTCACCCTGCGCCTCTCCACGCACTCGGCTGGCGGCCTGACCTCCCTCGATCTCGACCTGGCCGCTCGCATCGACGCCATCCCCATCGTGACTGCCTGAAGTTCACCAGCGCGCCACCGTGAGTTCATGATCTGATAGCGCGGCTGTTGGGGCGCCCTGCCAAGCTACGCCCCATGACCCCAAAACCGCTGCGCCTGAAGCTCGCCGCCGTCGGCCTCGTTGTCCTTGGCGTCACCGCGCTAGCGGCCTGCGGGACCACGAAGCCTTCTACGACCGCCACCACGACCGCAGGAACGGGAGGCACGCCGGGGACCGGCTCGCCGAGCGGAAAGGTTCCCCTCGATCTCTACGCGGCAGAGGGCTACGACCAGGCGGAGTGCAACGCCTTCCAGGCCAAGACGGGCATAACCTGCGACCTGACCGACCACAGCACGGGGACTCTGCTGACCACCATCGCGGCCACGGTGAACAACCCTCACTGGGGTGTGTTCTGGTCCGACGGTGACGAGTCGTACGCCGCCCTCGACCAGCAGGGCCTGCTGGTGAAGGGCTTCGAGCCCACCTCCGGCACCCTCAACAACCTCGGCCAGAGCCTGGTGCCCGCCGACAAGGCGTGGATCCCCACAGGGGTGACCATCGCCTGCGGCATCGTGTACAACTCCAAGACCACCTCCTCGGCGCCCACCAGCTGGACCCAGCTGCTCCAGCCCCAGTACAAGGGTGAGGTAGGCATGAACAACCCAGCCCTGTCCGGTCCCACCTACCCGTTCGTGGCCGGGATCATGAGCCAGCTTGGCGGCGTCAGCCAGGGCGAGGCATTCTTCAAGTCGCTCAAGGCCAACGGCCTCCACGTCTTTTCCACCAACAAGGTGACCCTCACTGCGCTCCTGCAGGGACAGATCCGCTACGCCATAGTCCAGAACTCGGCGGGAATCGGCTTCATGCACAAGTACCCCAACCTGCGTGTGGCCTACCCGGCCAAATCGTCGGTCCTGCCCAGCGTCATCGGGATCGACGCCAAGGCCTCTCCGACCGAGATAGCCGAGGCGAAGCAGTTCGCCAACTTCGTCTACAGCCCCGCCGGCCAGGCAGTGATGCTCTCCGGGGACCGCTTCGGCGACTCGCTGTTCGTCCCGATCGTCAACGGCACCGTGGGTCACAAGGAGGTGCCCGCCCTGTCCAGCCTACCCACCCAGGTGGTGAACCCGCTGGTCTGGGGACCGAGGGAGTCCTCGATCAACCAGTGGTTCACCGCCAACATTGCCAGCTAGGGGTAGCCATGAGCGCATCGCTGCGCACCGAGCTGGTGGGCCCTGCTGGGACGTTGGCCCCGGCGGGGCCAACGCCCCGGCTGCCGGGACGGACCGCGCCCACCGGTTCGAGGGGGCGCGGCCGTCCGAGGCCCGGCCACCGGGAAGGCCGCCTGGGCCACCTCACGGCGTGGCCAGCGCTGTGGGCCCTGCTGGCAATCATCCTGGTGGTCCCGGCGGCGTGCTTCCTGATCCTCGCCGTCTCGCCCAGATTGTTCGGCCAAGGCCCGTCCTGGTTCACCCTCAAGGCCTTTGGCCAGGCGCTCACCGGCCCGACCCTGCACGGGATGCTCAACAGCGTGCTCATCGGCGTCGCGGCGGCGCTCCTGGCCACAGCCGTGGCAGCTGGCCTGGCGTGGGTGGCCCAGCGCACCGAGCTACCCGGACGGCGAGGGATCACGCTGGGCCTCTGGGCGGTGCTGCTGGTCCCGACCTACGTGACAGCCGTGGGTTGGGAGCAGCTCTTCGAGAAAGGGGGGACATTCGCCAATGCAGGTCTGGTGCCGGCGTTCGCGCAGCGAGCCTTCTTCGGGCCGATCGGCGTAGCACTCATCCTGGCGTTCAAGGGCGTCCCTTTCGCCTACTTCGCCCTGGCCCCGGCGCTGGCGGGATTGGGCCGCAGCTTCGAGGAGGCGGCACGGGTCCACGGTGCCAATCGCATCGCCACCCTGCGCACGGTGGCGCCGATCCTGCTGCCGGCGATCTTCGCCGCCCTCACGATCGTGTTCGCCGAGTCGGTAAGCGACTTTGGTGTGGCATCGACCCTCGCGGTGAGCGCAAGCTTCCCTGTCGCGACCTACACGATCTACTCGGCGATCACGAGCTTTCCTGCCAACTTCCCGGTGGCAGCAGTAGTGGGTTGGATGCTCGTGGCGGCCGTGGCGGTGGCGCTGGTGATCCAGGACCGTCTCTTGCACAAGCGCTCGTACGCAGTGCTGTCGGGGCGCACCCGCCCGGCAACCCGCCAGCGCCTGAGGGGCTGGCGGCTCGCGGCCAGCATGACCTTCGTGTACGGGTTCTTCGGGCTCACCCTCGTGGTCCCCGCCATCGGCGCCCTAGTGGCCAGCGTCATCGAGCCGTTCACGAGCCTGGGCTTCTCGCACCTGACCTTCTCGGCTTACTCGGGAGTGCTGCACGCATCGGCTCTCGGGCCCCCGATCCTGCTGTCGCTCAAGATGGCAACCATCAACGCCACCCTCACCCTGCTGGTCGGCCTGGCAGTGGCGCGGGCGCTGACCTCGCCACACGCAGGCATCACCGGCAGGTTGATCGACGTGGTGCTGGTCGGCTCGGTTGCCCTGCCCGGCCTGGTGCTGGCGGCAGGCTATCTGTTCGCGTTCAACCTGCCCGCCGTGTTCCGGGCAGGCATCCACCTGTATGGGACCCTCTTCCTGCTGGGCATGGCGTACCTGGCAGGTGCCCTGCCCACCAACTCGCGGGTGATGATCGGCCCGCTTGCCCAGCTACAGGGATCGCTGATGCACGCCGGGCGGGTCCACGGCGCCAACCAGCTCGCCTCGTTCCGCCGCTGCGTGCTGCCGCTGCTGGCCCGCAGCCTGTTGTGGGCGTGGCTGTTGACCTTCGCCGGCACCTTCACCGAGCTACCCGCGTCCGAGCTGCTGGCCCCCACGGGCATCCAGACCATCGCCACGTCGATACTCAAGGTGTTCAACAAGTCTGACCTGGTAGGCGCCACGGCGCTATCCGTTGTCGAGATGCTCATCGTGTTGGGAGTGATAGTCCTAGCCACCCTGGCCTTCCGGCTCCTGACGCCCGCAGGGTGGCGCCGGGTGAGCGGAGAGCTGGCATGAGGACCCATACAAAGACAGCTCCGAAGACCATCGGAGGAGCGGCCGGTACGCCAGCCGTCGTGCTGGAGGGGCTGGGCAAGAGCTTCGGAGCCACCGAAGCCCTCCTCGACGTGAACCTGGTGATCCCGACCGGGTCGTTCAGCGTCCTGCTCGGTCCCTCGGGTAGTGGGAAGTCTACCCTGCTGCGCTGCCTGGCAGGGATCGAGAAGGCCAGCACCGGGAGCATCACCATAGGTGGCCATGTCGTGGCCGGCCCCGGGGTGCACATCGCGCCCGAGCGGCGTGACCTGGCGATGGTCTTCCAGGACTACGCGCTCTGGCCGCACATGACCGTGGCCCAGAACGTAGGCTTTGCGCTGCGCCGGCGAGCGCTGGCTCCGCCGGAGCGCAGCCGCGAGGTTGATGACTTCTTGGGCCGGGTGGGCCTCGACCACCTCGGGGCCCGCTATCCCTCCGAGCTGTCGGGGGGCGAGCAGCAGCGGGTCGCCCTGGCCCGGGCGCTGGTGGGAAGGCCGGGACTGCTGCTGTTCGACGAGCCGCTCTCCAACCTCGACACCGACCTTCGGGAGCGGCTGCGGGTAGAGATCGCCAACCTGACCCGCGACGCCGGCGTGACTGCCGTGTACATCACCCACGACCAGACTGAGGCGTTTGCCTTGGCCGACCAGGTCGGCGTCCTGTCGCAAGGCCGCCTGGTGCAGGTGGGAACCCCCGAGGAGGTGTACCACCGCCCGGCAACCCCGTTCGTCGCCCGCTTCACCGGCCTCGCCGGCGAGCTGGCCGGCACCGTGCTCGACGCCGCAGCCCTCGACACCTCGGGGCTGTCGCAAGTGACGGTGGAAGCGGCCGGCGGGGTGGTGATCGCCCGCACCCACGAGACGGAAAGCCTCCGGCGGGGAGACCGGGCGCGGCTCCTGCTACGCGCTGCGCCGCTGCGCCTTCGCGATCCCTGCGACGACCGGATGGTGCTGGCCGGTCGCATCCTCGACGTGGGGTTCCGGGGGCGGGGATACGACCATGTCGTGGAGCTCCATGGCGGCGAGCGCCTGGTGGGGATCTTTGATGAGGCACGTCGAGACAGGGGCATGGCGGTGGGAGTCCGCTGCGGAGAGCTCGGCGCCCTGGCGTTCCCGGAGGACCTGGCGCTGGCCAGCACCGACTGAGACGGCGGCGCCCGTGCTGGCAAACACCGGCGCAGGCCACAAGCCCGGCAAAATGCACGTAGCATCCGGGTCGTGTCGTCAGAACAGCCGAAGCCAGCGAGGCGGGTGATTGACGCCATCATCTCAGCCCGGGACGAGGCACCAACCGTGGCCGGGGTGGTAGGCGCCTGTCTGGCCGCAGCGGCAATCCGGGAGGTGATAGTGGTGGACGACGGATCGCTCGACGACACCGCCACCTTGGCGGCCGCGGCAGGCGCCAAGGTCGCGCCCAGCCACAATCCGCTCCCGGCCGAGCCTGGGCCGCATGAGGCTGGCCATCCTGCCCGCGTGGCGCTGGCCGGCATGGCTCGCCGGGTCCTCGCCAGCATCGCTCGCCAGACCCCCACCAGCATCGCTCGCCGGGCCCCCACCGGCATCGCTCGCCCAGCCGGCAGGAGCGCGCCGGACCTTCGAGCCATACCCACCCTCCGAGGCCCGGCTGCCGGAGAACCCTGGCAGGGGCGAAGGCCTGGGTCCAAGGCCGCGGCCATGGCCGCCGGGGTAGCAGTCAGCAACGCGGAGGCCTTCTTGTTCCTCGATGCCGACTTGCTCGGGCTCAGTGCCGCCCACCTGAACAGGCTCTGCCAGCCCATCCTGGACGGCTCGGCGGACATGTCGGTGGGCTGGCTGGATTACGGCTGGTGGAACCCGCTGGTGCTCCGCCTCCCGCCTAGCACCGGGGAGCGGGTGGTGCCACGTTGGGTCTTCGAGGCCGTCCCGGCGTGGCAGCGAGACGGCTACAAGATGGAGATCCTGCTGAACGAGGTGATCGCGGAGGCCCGAGCCCGCACCTCCGCCTGCACCTTGGAGGGGGTCCGCCACCGGACCAAGCGGGACAAGCTGGGTCCCTCCGAGGGACGGCGCCAGACCTGGCAGATGTTCTGGGCCCTCGCCGGGATGCCCATGACTGGTGAGGTGCGCTGGCGGACCTTCTGGCTCTACTGGCGGGGTCTTACAGTGAGGCCTGGCGGCCGGTCTTGAAGCGAACTTGTCGTGACGGCGCGCGTTTTTTGTAGGTCATCACGGCAAGTTCGACACCAGCTACTCGGCGGCCACCGGGATCCGCCTCACCTCCCGCCACTTGCCCAGCCGGCTCCACAGGCCGAGGAAGGCGCTCACCGCCAGGGCCACATACACCACGTAGACCACCAGCTGCAGGGGCGTCGGCTGGCTGGCGTAGCCGAAGAAGCTGTGCACCAGATCGCCCAGAGTCGAGCCCTCCGACAGGATTCCCTCCGTGTTCCACATAGGATGCCTCAGGAACGGTAGCCACCCGAGCCCTTGGAGGTTCTCGACCGCATCGACCAGCAGCCCGGCGGCGAAGACCATGAGCAGGCCGCCCACCACCTTGAAGAACACCGCTATGTTGATCCGGTGCCCGAGGCGGTACATGGCGAAGGCGATCCCAAGGGCCACAGCCAGCCCGGCCACCGCCCCAATCAGCACGTGCTGGGCCGTCGAGGCAAAGGCTAAGGCCAGGGTGAACACGACGGTCTCCAGACCTTCGCGCCCAACCGCCTGGAAGGCAAGCAGTCCGAGGCCCCACCGGGCTCCACCCGTCAGGGCTGAGTCGGTGCGAGCGCGCAGCTCCTTGGACATCCCCCGGCTGTGGTTGCGCATCCAAAATGTCATATAGGTGAGCACCACCACCGCCAGCAGGAACGTACCTGTCTCGAAGATGGTCTGGGTCCGCGACCCGGCATAGGCCTTGAGGGTGATGTAGGCAAGCGCTCCCCCGGCGAAGGCCAGGCCCAGCGCCACACCCACACCCACGAAGACGTCACGGAAGTGCCGGCGCTGGCCGACCTTGTTCAGGTAGGCGAGCAGGATCGCTACGATCATGCTGGCCTCGATACCCTCGCGGAGAAAGATGACGAACGTGGCGACCACTACAACCCCCAAGGTTTCGGCGACCTATACCTGAGAGGTTAGGTCTACCTAACTCATCGAGTCAAGTCGGCCGAAACTCCAGACACCACCGCCGCCTCGGCCACCACCGGCGAGGCGCACACCTCGGTGAGTCCCGCCTCCAGGAAGATCTCCACCCAGCGCCCCACCGGGATTGGCCGCTCCTGGAGCCGGGCCACGAACCGGACTGCATTCTTGGCCAGCCTCCACCACCCTGCCGGACCCTTGGAAAGCATGGCGTTGGCCTTGGAGGCGATGATGGCCCGGTCGCGCGAGCTGGCCCCCCGACCGAACATCATGTCCCCGACGACCACCCGACCGCCCGGTCGCAGCCATCCGGCCGCCGCCTTGATCGCCAGAGCCTTGTCCGGGTCGCGCAGGTGGTGCAGCGCGTAGTTGGACACCACC
Organism: Acidimicrobiales bacterium; assembly: GCA_039583695.1. Lineage (GTDB taxonomy): Bacteria > Actinomycetota > Acidimicrobiia > Acidimicrobiales > JAJPHD01 > JAVKSL01. Next base: position 79,489 of record JAVKSL010000002.1, read on the forward strand.
AGGTCCACGCTTCCCGACGGGAGCTGGATCGACTCGATGGGACCGACCCGGGTCTCTATGTTGGTCAGGCCGGCGACCTCCGCGTTGGTGAGCAACAACTCGATCATCGACTGGCTGATGTCGATGGCGACGACCCGGGCGGCTTGGCGGGCGAAGGGGATCGAGAGCTGGCCCGACCCGGCCCCGAGGTCGACCACCGTCATTCCCGGCCCCGGCCGGCTGGCTGCCACCACCGCGTCGACGACCCGCCCCAAAGCCGGGTTATCGGCGTGGTCAGGGTGAAACGCGGCGTTCCACCCCACAGCCCGCTTGGTCCACACGCGGCGCTGGTGAGAGATCCCCAGACCCCTGGCCAGCTCTGTGACGCTTCGGGGTGCGGGGGCCATCGCCTGGCGAGGCTACCTGGAGGCAGAGGAATATTCCCCCTCCTGCCCACCACCCCTGCCCACTCACCACCAGTGCGCCCACCAGCACGCGCTCAGCCCGCCGGGCCCCAAGGTTCAACCCCTGTTCGCAAATGCGTTACCCACCTGGTGGACGGCGCGATTCCAGGGCGCTACCGTGGTGGGATGCAGCTTTCGGCCCTGCTCGGCTCTCCGATCCTCGCTACCACAGGCGAGAGCGTCGGCAAGCTGGACGATGTGGTGGTCCGCCTGCGCGGAGCGGATTACCCGGTGGTGATCGGGCTGGTAGCGAAGCTGGGAGGCAGGCGGATCTTCCTGCCCATCAACCGCATCGACGAGCTGAGCGGGGGAAAGGTCGTGCTCGCCAAGCCCAAGGTCGACCTGCGGGGCTTCGAGCGGCGCGACGGAGAGGTCCTGCTGCGCAAGGACATCCTGGGTCACCGCCTCATCGACGTCGCCGAGGCCGAGCTGGTGAAAGCGTGGGACATCGAGCTGAGCAAGACCGACGAGGGCTGGGTCCTGTCCTCCTTCGACACCCGCAAGCCGGCCCGGCTCATGGGCCTGATCCGCAGCCCAGGAGGCGAGGCCAGCCAGGACTGGAAGGCGTTCGAGGCATTGATCGGCCACGCCGCCAGCAGTGTCGCCCGGACGCAGTCCAAGCGGGTCCGCAAGCTCAAGCCAGCCCAGATCGCCGACCTGCTCGAGGAGGCCTCGCGCCAGGAGGGCGAGGACATCCTTGACGCAGTCCACGCGGACCCCGAGCTCGAGGCCGATGTGTTCGAGGAGCTGGATCCGGACATCGCCAACCGCCTGTTCGGCGACATGACCGACCCCGAGGTGGCCGACGTCATCGCCCACATGCGTGCCGACGACGCCGCCGACGCTATTGCCGAGCTCCCCCAAGCCCGGCGAACCAAGGTCCTGGACTGCCTTCCCGCAGGCGTGCGGGCGAAGGTGATGACGCTGCTCGGGTTCAACCCAACCAGCGCGGGGGGCATAATGGGGGTGGAGCTGTTGTCGGTCCCGGCTGAGGTCACGGCCGAGGAGGCCCTGCGCCGGATCGGCCAGGCCGCAGGTGTCCAGCCCGAGGCCCTGGTCACGGTTCACTGCGTCGACACCGAGGGTCGCTTGGTGGGTACCGCCAGTGTCATCCGCCTCCTGCAAGCGGCACCAGCTGAGCGGGTCGGGGAAGTGGCGGACAACGACCCGGTGCGGGTGGGCACAGACACCGACGTGGTTGACGTCGCCGTGCTCATGGCCGACTACAACCTGATGACCATCCCGGTGGTAGACGCCGGCAACCGCCCGCTCGGCGTCATAACCGTCGACGACATCCTCGAAGCGACCATCCCGGACGATTGGAGGCGAAGAGAACCTCCACCGAGACCTGAGCCCCAGCCCGACATTGCTCTGATCGGCGCAGCGCCGCAGCGCTCGGAGTCCCAGGGATAGCCCGTGACGGACGCATCAGCCGCCACGGGCGAAGAGATCCCCGGGGCGGAGGATCAGCCACGCCCCGACAATGACCACCGCGAGAAGCTCGCACCACCTGCCTCGGCGGTCCTCGACCCCGCGCATGTGGGCGACATCAAGGGGGCGCTGGGCAAGATCGCGGTTGGCGACGTGGGCGAGCGCCACAGCTGGAAGACCCGCCTGCTCACCCTGGCGGCCATCGTGGGTCCCGGCATCATCGTCATGGTCGGCGACAACGATGCGGGTGGGGTCTCGACCTACGCGCAGGCCGGGCAAAACTACCACACCAGCCTTTTGTGGACGCTGCTCCTGCTCATACCAGTGCTCATCGTGAACCAGGAGATGGTGGTCCGGCTCGGCGCAGTCACTGGTGTGGGGCACGCCCGGTTGATCAACGAACGCTTCGGCAAGCGTTGGGGGTGGTTCAGCGTAGGGGACCTGTTCGTCCTCAACTTCCTGACCATAGTCACCGAGTTCATCGGAATCTCCCTGGCCGCCTCCTACGCCGGGATCTCCGAATACGTGGCGGTCCCGATCGCCGCCGTGGCCCTGGTGGCCATCATGGCCTCGGGCAGCTTCGCCCGCTGGGAGCGGGCCATGTTCGTGTTCATCGCCATCAGCGTGATCCAGATACCCATGTTCCTGCTGTCTCACCCTCATTGGGCCACAATTGGGAGACACTTTGTGATCCCGGGCATCCACGGAGGTGCCTCCTCGGCGGCTGTGCTGCTCATCGTCGCCATAGTCGGAACGACCGTGGCCCCCTGGCAGCTGTTCTTCCAGCAGTCCAACATCGTGGACAAACGGATCACCCCCAGGTTCATCAGCTACGAGCGGGTCGACACCGTGGTGGGCTCTTTCGTGGTGATCATCGGCGCGGCGACGATCATGGTGGCCGGCGATTATGCCGCGCGGGGCACCGCCGCTTTCGGGCACTTCACCAATGCCGCCGGCGTGGCCCACCTGCTCGGCGCCCATAGCGCCGCCGTCGGGGCGATCTTTGCCATAGTGCTGTTCGACGCCAGCATCATCGGTGCCGCTGCAGTCACGCTGTCGACCAGCTACGCCTTCGGCGACGTGTTCGGCATCCACCACTCGCTGCATCGGGGATTCAGGGAGGCCAAGCAGTTCTACGTCAGCTACATCGCCATGGTGGTCGTGGCCGCAGGGATCGTGCTGGTACCCGGGGCGCCTCTGGGCCTGATCACGACGAGCGTGCAGGCCCTGGCCGGCCTCCTGCTGCCATCGGCGAGCGTCTTCCTGCTGCTGTTGTGCAACGATCCGGAGGTGCTCGGGCCGTGGGTCAACCCGGGCTGGCTCAACGGGCTGGCCGCGGTGATCCTGGGGGTGCTGCTGGTCCTGTCCGGAACCCTGATGGCCTCCACCCTCTTCCCCAGCATCAACGTGGACGCGGTGCTGATCTGGCTGGCAGTGGTTCTCGCCGGGCTGGCGCTCGTGGTGGTCGTGGTGCTGTGGTTGATGTCCAGGCGCTCCGGCGCGCCGATCCGGCCAGCGAGGCCGGTGATGGCGCATACCGAGAAGATCTCATGGCGGATGCCGCCGCTGGCCCTGCTCAAGCCGGTGAGGTGGTCGCCAGGCCTGCGGGTCGGGATGCTCAGCCTCCGCGCTTACCTGGTGGCCAGCGCGGTGCTGCTGGTGGTGAAGGCGATCCAGCTAGGCGGGGGCTGAGCGGACCGACCCGGGTTCGGGCGCCCGCCAGCGCCTCACTCGGTTGCGGCGGTTGCGGCGGTTGCGGCGGCCAGCACGGCTTGACCGCCAGCCGCAGGTCCGCCAGCGTGACCGAACACCGCAGTGCCCGCCACCAGCACGTCTGCGCCCGCGTCCACACAGGAGCGGGCGTTGGATGCATCGACCCCACCATCCACCTCCACCTCGGTGCTAAGGCCCTGGCGCTCGATCTCCGTCCTGACCTGCTCGACCTTGGTCAGCGTGCGCGGGATGAGGCGCTGGCCGCCGTAGCCGGGGTTGATGGTCATGACCAGCGCCAGGTCACACGCCTCGAGCACATCGTCGAGACAGGAGGCCGGGGTGCTGGGATTGAGGGCGGCACCTGCCCGGCAGTCCAGAGCGCGGATCTCGGTAAGGCTACGATGCAAGTTAGGCGACACCTCGTAGTGGATGGTGATCGCATCTGCGCCGGCATCGGCGAAGGTCTTGAGGTGGCGTTCGGGCTGGATGATCATAAGGTGCAGCTCCAGCGGAAGCTCGGTGAGCCGGCGGATGGAGCGCACTGTGTCCGTCCCAAACGTGAAGTTCGGGACGAACACACCGTCCATGACGTCCACGTGGAGACGCTCGGCGCCGCTACCCTCGAGGGCCGCCACGGCGTCTGCCAGGTGAGCGAAGTCGGCTGCCAGGAGGCTAGGGGCCAGGTGGATGGCGCCTGCACAGGGGGTCCATGTTGATCGGGGCATTCCCGAAGCATAGGCAGGTACTCAGGGGATTCGCCGCGGCATCCCGCGGGGGCCCAAGCGGGTTCCCCCCAGCCATACCCAAGCCAGCTAG
>JAVKSL010000003.1:0-80875 GCA_039583695.1 Acidimicrobiales bacterium
GAGCAGGCCCACCAGCTGTTCGCCTGCCAGGCCGGCCCTCTCGGAGGCGAGGCTTTGGCGGTCCTGTCCCGATGAGCTCGATCGCTGTCATCGGAGCGGGCTACGTGGGCCTGACCACCGCCGCGGTGCTCGCGCATCTGGGCCACCAGGTCTGTTGCGCCGACGTGATTGCCGAGAAGGTGGCGGTCCTGTCCCGGGGAGAGGTCCCGATCGTGGAGGACGGCTTGGCCGACATGGTCGCCGAGGAGCTCAAGTCCGAGCGGCTCAGCTTCGTGTTGGGCGCTGCTGGTGCGGCACTCGGAAGCGAGCTCGTCTTCTTGTGCGTCCCCACCCCCCAGCACGCGGATGGGTCCGCCGAGATGTCTCACATCGTCGACGCGGCCACCGAGATCGGCCCGGTGCTGAGCCCTGGAGCGATCGTCGTCAACAAGTCGACGGTGCCGGTCGGATCGACGCTGGTCGTGGAAAGGGCACTGGGTCGAGGAGATGTGGCGGTGGTATCCAATCCGGAGTTCCTGCGGGAGGGCTCCGCCCTGCACGACTGCCTCCATCCTCACCGGATCGTCATCGGCAGTGAGGATCGGGCCGCGGCCATGCGGGTGGCGAGCCTCTATGAGGCGCTGGGTGCGCCGCTCGTGATCACCGACCCGGCCACGGCCGAGTTGATCAAGTACGCATCCAACGCCTTCCTGGCCACCAAGGTCAGCTTCGTCAACGTCATCGCCAACCTGTGCGAGGCGCTGGGTGCAGACGCCTCCGACGTGGTGCGGGGGATGGGTCACGATCCCCGCATCGGCAGCGAGTACCTGCAGCCGGGCCCTGGGTGGGGCGGGTCCTGCCTGCCCAAGGACACCCGGGCGTTGTTGCACATCGGCGAGGACGCGGGGTGCGACTTCGATCTGTTGCGCGGGGTGATCGCGGTAAACGACCGCCAGCAAGCTCGGGTCGTGTCCAAGGTGGCGAGGCTCGCCGGTGGCTCGCTCGCCGGGGTGACAGTGGCCGCCTGGGGTCTCACCTTCAAGGCCGGCACCGACGACCGCCGGGACTCCCCGGCCATCGAGATCATCCGGCGTCTCACGCTGGGCGGAGCCACCGTCAGGGCTTACGACCCGACGGTGCGTGTACCCCTAAGCGATATGGAGGTCTGTGGGGACCCTTACGGCGCCTGCGACGGTGCGTCGGTACTGGTGGTGCTGACCGAGTGGGACGAGTTCCGCCGGCTCGACTTCGCCAGGGTGGCCCGGGCCATGGCCAGTCCCTGCGTGCTCGACGCCCGCAACGTGTTAGATGCTGAGGCCTTGCGGCTGGCCGGGTTCACCTACGAAGGCATAGGCCGGCGATGAGGGTGCTGGTCACCGGTGGTGCAGGCTTCCTCGGCAGCCACCTCTGCGACCGCCTGGTGGAGCGCGGCGACGAGGTCGTTTGCCTGGACAACCTCGTTACGGGCTCGATGGACAACGTGGCTCAGCTTTGCGACCACCCGTCGTTCGCCTTCAAGCGCCACGACGTGAGCACCTTCGTCGGCGTCGGCGGGCGCCTCGACGCCGTCCTCCATCTTGCCAGCCCGGCGTCGCCGCGCGCCTATCAGGAGATGCCCATCCAGACTCTCAAGGTGGGCGCGCTCGGGACACACAACTGCTTGGGCCTTGCCAGGGCAAAGGGTGCACGCTTCCTCCTGGCGTCGACCTCGGAGGTCTACGGTGACCCCCAGATTCACCCCCAGCCCGAGACCTACTGGGGCAATGTGAACCCGATCGGTCCCCGCAGCGTCTACGACGAGGGGAAGCGCTTCGCGGAGGCCATGACCATGGCGTATCACCGCACCCACGGGGTTGACGTGCGCATCGTGCGAATCTTCAACACCTACGGCCCCCGCTTGCGCCCAGGTGACGGACGGGTCATATCGACCTTCCTCGCGCAGGCACTCCAAGGCAAGCCCCTCACCGTCTACGGGGACGGCTCCCAGACCCGGAGCTTCTGTTATGTCGACGATGAGGTGTCGGGCATCCTGGCCCTGCTTGGCTCTGACTACGTGGGGCCGGTGAACATCGGTAACCCGACCGAGCACAACATGCTCGCCCTGGTCGAAGAGGTGCTGCGAGTCACCCGCTCCTCCTCCACCGTGGTGTTCGAGCCGCTTCCCGTGGACGACCCGGTGAGCCGCCGCCCGAACCTGACCCTCGCCCGATCACTGTTCGGCTGGGAGCCCAGTGTCGACTTGGCTGAGGGCTTGGCCCGTACTGCAGAGTGGCTGACCCCTGACTGGGTCCGGGCCAGTGGCGCTTGACGAAGAGCGGGACCACCCTGGATACCCGCAGCAATGTGTCACTTTGTGACGAACTAGAATTGGAGCCGCCTCAGTGGTAAGCGAAGACAGTGGAACAGTGAGAGATGTGCTGCCGGTGGCGACGCGCATGCGCCGGAAGGCACTGAACGCTGCCATCTTCAGTGAATTGGGCCTTAGGGTGACTCCGCGTCTGTGGCCGGGCCTGCTTAGGTTGTACAATATTGCGATAAATAATAGCCTAGCGCCGGACGTGAATGGCGAGCAATGGTTCATCTCCCTGCTGAACGATCCTAGGGTGATCGTTGACGTCGGCTTTCACCGCGGAGACTGGACTAAGGAGGTCGTCAGACGTTTTCCCATGGCAGCAGTATATGGATTTGATCCGTGGCCGCCGGCGCGGAGGTTCTTTGATAGCTGTGGCTTCCGTGGTGACGTACAGCTCTTTGACGTTGGCCTCTCCAACGAGGTGGGACGTGCGCGATTTTATGACTATAACGACGCCTGCAACTCTCTCGCCCTTCGTGATCTTGAGGGACTTAACGTTGAGGGGGCATACGACGTTGACGTGACCACACTGGATCAGTGGTGTGTTCATCACAGTGTTGATCATATAGATCTCCTCAAGATTGATGTCGAGGGCTACGATCTCGCGGTTCTTGAGGGATCACGGCAGCTTCTGGCGGATCAAGCCGTCGACGCCTTCTCGTTTGAATACGCAAGTGGGTGGATAGGGAGCAAACGCTTCCTCGGGGAGGCAGTGCAATATATATCTGAACAAGGGTACGTTCTATTCAAGTTGTTCCCCAAGTTCCTGGCTCCGTTTGTATACCAAACGGTTCACGAGAACTTCTACGGGGCAATGTTTGTGGCCTTGAGTCCGAGAACTGTTTCCACGGGGGTGTTCCCCATAAAGCGCATACGGGGTCTCTGACGTTATGTGGAGAAGAAGTGAGGAGCCCTCAGCGGGATTGGGTAGATCCCTGGTCCCACTTGCTGAAGTAGGCTCTGTCCTTCGCTTTGTGTGGAGTCATCCGGCTAACCGCCGTAGACGAATACGGCAAGTAGGTCGTGCAGTTGGGTTCCAACTCGGGGCGCGTTTGCTGGGCAGAAGGGCACAGACCGCGGTCGGTGACCGAGGTGGCCGGATCTGGGTCGACCTGCACCGAACGGCTGCCGTAAAGGCTCTGTACGCTAACCCGCCCGATCTCCCACATATGCGAGTCTGGGAGCGCAGGCTTGTAAGGGGCGACTTGTTCCTCGACGTGGGGGCCAACGTGGGGACGTACTCAGTCCTTTGTGCTGCCCTTGGGGCAGAGGTGATTGCGTTTGAGCCTGCGCCGGATACGGCTCACCTCTTGCGAGAGAATGTGGCCCTCAATGGGTTTTCGATCGAGGTGATCCAGGCGGCAGCGGGTAGTGAACGGGGCGAGACCGCTTTTACGCGAGGTCGCGATGCGGTCAATAGAAGGGATCCGCTCGGGGAAGCCACGGTGCCCGTGGTCACGCTTGACTCGGTCGTGGGCGCCCGGCGGGTGGCTGGGATCAAGGTCGACGTGGAAGGCTTTGAGTTGGACGTCCTCCAGGGTTTGAAGGTGGCGCTGGAGGAGCGTAGAGTTGACCTTCTCCAGCTGGAGTGGAACGCGGCCGGGGACCGCTCACCGGTCGCCGCCCTTCTCTCTAAATACGGGTACTGCCTGTGGGAGCCGACCGCTGAGGGGGGCCTGGTCCAGGCGGAGGCCCCCGCCACCGGTGACGATCTCTTCGCTGCTCCGAAGGGTGCCGGCCTTGGCGCGGGGGTCGTGGGCGCCAGCGGGGCGGGGACCGCAGCGGGGGAGCGGAACCAAGCGGTTGGAGTGGGCGCCCTTCGTGACGTTGTGGCAGGTGGCAGGCCACAGCGGCTTCTCGTGGTCGCTACCCATCCGATCCAGTACCAGGCACCCCTTTACAGGTGGCTCGCCGTTTCGGAGCGGGTTGACTTGCGTGTGGCGTTTCTCAGCGACTTTGGCGTGGCGGCATCCTTCGACCCAGGCTTTGCTCGCCGGATCGCCTACGACACCCCTTTGACCGAGGGCTATGAGCACACCTTCCTGTCTACGGGCCGGGTCAAGCACCCCGGTAGGTTGGCCCTCCCTCCCCCGGGCCTTGTCCGACTGCTTTCCGCCGAGCGCTGCGACGCGGTCGTGGTTCATGGATACTCCACCACGGCAGCCTGGGCCACCTGCCTGATTGCCCGGGCGCGGGGCGTCCCGTACCTTATGCGCGGGGAAACGCGCTTTGAGACCGACCAGGCACGCCCTGCGTGGAGGCGGAGACTCAAACACATGGTTCTCGGGCCACTCCTGCGCCGCGCCGGGGCCTGCTTGGCCATCGGGTCGAGCAACAGCCGCTTCTACCTGTCCTACGGGGTGGTTCCGGAACGGATCGTGGTCGCCCCCTACTCAGTGGACACCGACTTCTTCGCCTCTAGGGGCGCCGATGGCCACGAACGGCGGGAAGTGATGCTTCGGACAATCGGACTGGACCCGGGCCTGGCGACCATATGTTTTGCCGCCAAGCTTCAGGCGCACAAGCGGCCTCTCGACCTCATTGCCGCCGTGGCGGAGATGCGCCGTCCGGCCAACCTACTCCTAATCGGGGACGGGCCTCTCCGCTCCGAGGTGGAGGCGGAGGTGAGGCGCCTGCCATCCGCACACCTGTTGGGCTTTGTGAACCAGTCCAAGATTGGTCAATGGTATGGGGCCAGCGAGGTTATCGTTCTCCCCTCCAGTCATGAGCCATGGGGGCTGGTGGTCAACGAGGCCATGGCCGCCGGGGCCACCCCCGTGCTCAGTTCGGCCGTGGGTTGCGGACCCGACTTGGTGCGCTCCGGTCACGGCGCAATCTTCCCGGTGGGCGACGTCTCGGCGCTCACGGAGGCACTGGACACGGTGCTGGCTGGTCTGGCTGATCCGGAGGGGCGGACCGAGGCACGTTTGAAGAGCCAGGCGATCTCGGCTGAGTTCTCGATCGCCGCCACGGGCGAAGGCTTCGAGCAGGCGGCTGGCGTTGCCTGCGACGGGAGGTGACGGCCTATGGGCTGGCGAGTTACTTGCGGTGCCTGACCGCGGTCCCGTGGGCGATGTCGCGTAGTCCGATCGTTAGGTAGGACGTGAGGTGGGTAGCGTCGGGTTCAAGCCGAGCACGGTGAAGAGCTCGAACAGGCGATGCTGGTAGGTGTGTTCGGCATGAGCCCGTAGTGCGGCGGCGTCACCGATCACAGTGCCTCGCTCGGTGTCGTTGAGGACCAAGGAGATCTGATCCATGAGCTCGTCGAAGGTGGAGAATGCGAGCACCTCGCGCTGGCGTTCGAACAGGTCACCCAAGACTGGACGGTCCTCAGTGAGCACCACTGCCCCGGAGCCCGCTGCCTCGAACAGCCGACAGTTTGCACCGTCCATCTCCGCCGGATGCAGGTTGTTCAGGACAGCGGCCGCCGTACGGAACACCCTTGCCTTCTCCGCCCTGAAGATCGGGGGTAGGACCGGTGCCGCCGTGAGGCGGTGGGATTTTAGCCATCTGGGATAACCAGAGCTGTGGAGCACCAGCGGGACACCGGCCTTGTTCAGTCGCTCCAACAGGAGGACCCTGGCAGGATGCAGGTTTCCCGCCATCACCACCACCGGCCGGACGTCGTCGCGCGGGCTGGGACGGTGCCAGGCAGGATTGCAGGCCTCGGGCAAGTAGTGCACCGGGGCGTTAGTGAGACCCTGAAGCCGCTCGACGAGCAACGGATCCTTGAAGAACACGGCGTCGTAATCGGCAGCCAGCATAAGTTGGCGACCCAAGTTGGCGATGTGGTCAGGGAACCACATCGCTACCTTAGAGCCGTGCCTCTTGAGTGCGTATACCGTGGCCGGAAGGACGTCCTCTTGGAGGCTGATGACCGCCTGAAGCTTCTGATGCCCTGCGGTCGCGACGATACGGCGCTGAAAGGCTTCAGCGAAGCTAACAAAGCGGGACAACATCGTCAAGGTCCCGATCGCCAGGCTAGATTGTCCCCGAGGGATCGCCGGCCCCAACGACACCGCCTCATGACCCATCGATACAAGCGCAGATTCGACGTTATCCGCGAAGGAGTCGGGATCTGTCGGCCCAATAACGCCGACTTTCATGGCACTGGCCCACGTCTGGCGGTCACAGAAGCCGGGGTCCATCCAAAAGTAATGGCCAGGGCGTCCGGGGAGCAGGGATCGGACAACATGTCGACTTCGCCATTATAGCAGCCTGCAAGCGGGTAAGAGGCTTTGGACGCTGGGTCGGCTCGGCGCCGGACCGTGCCACGACCCACCCTTGCCCGAAGCGGGTGGGGCCGGTGACAGTAGGGCTACGACCTGATGAACTCTCCCGCCCCCCGCCGTAGCCTAGCCTCGTCCCCCGAGAGACGGAGATCGAGTTCGACCAGCAACGCAACACCCTTAGCCATCCGGCAGCTCGCCTAGGCGTGGAGCGCGGCGCTTGAGCGCACGCCTTCTAAGGAGCAAGACGACTTCGAGCCCCTCATTAATAGCAGCGAACACCCCGTGACGCCCGAGCTCGACCACGCAGCGAAAAGGCCGTTCCCGGTAGTGCCGTAGCCGGGCCTCCCAGAATACCCTACGGATCAGCCGACGCTCCTCTGCCACGGGGAGGGAAAACAGTCGTGGGACCACCGCTCGCGAGGGAAGGCGGATCAGCGGAAGATCCACGTACGCGACCTCGTAGATCTCCGCTAGCCTGAGCCACATATCAACGTCCGAGTAAAAACCAAAGCGGTCTTGAAAGAGCCCGGTTTCGTCGTATGCAGCCCTGCGCGCCATCACCGAGCCCCACACAGGTGAGCCGAAACGCCACCGTCGGAAGTACAACTGTTCCAGGAGCAGGTGGCCGGCAAAACAGGTGGGTAGCACTTCGGATGAAATATGGCCCACCGAGCCGTCAGGGGCAAGATGACAATAGGAGTTGAACACAAAGGCGGCCTGCGGGCAAGCCTGGAGTGCAGCCGACCAACGCTCCAGAAGCTCCCGGTCGTATAGATCGCCGTCATGAAGGTTCGCAACCAACTCGCCCGTCCCTTCGCGGAGGGCAGCGTTGAGGTTGCCTGGCATGCCCAGGCGTCGCTCGTTGCAGCGGTAGCGCACACGTGGATCGCGCCTCACGTAGGCGTCACACAAAGCAGCAGTATCATCGGTAGAACAGTCGTCGCTGATGATCAGCTCAAAGTCAGCGAGCGTCTGGGCAAGGATGGATTCGATCGTCAAGGGCAGCAGGGCGCACCGGTTATAGGTGACCAGCACAACACTGATGGTCACGATCGGTACCGTAGAGCGTCTACTGCCCGCTCAAAGGGTGGCATCACGACGGCCTGGAGACGGAGGCGTTCCGATCGGGGCAACACCAGGACGATCGCGATCAGATAGGAGGTGGCTATCACTGCCGCGTCGGCTGGTAGGGGAACACGAAAGACATGACCGAGACCTGCGGCTCCGGCAGCAGCCGCACCTAGGCGTACCGTGAGAAGGTAGCTGGGTCGCAGTGTCCTCCGTTCTTCGTGGGCGGCTCTGGCGGTCAGCAGGGCTGAGGTCCCGTAGCCGAAGAGACTCGCGACCGCCGCTCCGAGGGCCCCGATCAGTGGGATCAGCGCAAGATTGATGACCAGGTTGACAGCAAAGCCGCAACCGATCGCGATCGCCAGCACCCGGCGGCGGTCTACGGCGATGGCTAGGGTGGTGTACACCGTGCCTGGAAGGCGCATCCAGTCGGCAGCAGCCAAAATCACCAGGGCAGTTGCGGCCCCGCCAAAGCGACGTCCGAGGACAAGCACAATGAGAGGTCCTCCTAGCCCGGCAAGGAGGCTCACCGCCAGGCCGCTGGGAATGATCGTGAGAAGCAGGGCGTCGGTCAGCGCACTGGACAGCTGAGCGCCCTCCCGGGACTGGTGAGCCCGCACGAAGGTCGGCATCGACACGTTCTGCACGATGGAGGGGAACGAGCCAGGCAGCTCAGCCAGACGGACGGCGCCCGCGTACAAGCCGGTGGCATAGGAGCCCCGAATGCCCGTGAGCAATAGCTGGTCGATACGATTGTATCCTGTGCCAAGGAGAGAACCGATGGCGAGTGGGGCGGACGCGCGCACCACACCGAGATATGAGCTGAAGGGCCAAAGGGAAGCACGAGGGGTCCTGGTGTTCCGTCCCGGCAAGCGAGCCATGGCCCTCAGGACGACACCCCAGAGCAGGAGGACGGCCACTCTGCCGATCATCAGCCAGACCAGTATATGTGCCGGTGGTAACGCAAATGTCAGGGTGACATAAAGGATCCAGGCAAGCCGGTTCGCCATTTGGGCCAGAATCATATCTCTCTGTCGGCTCCGGACCTGAAGGATCACCTGCCTCAACATGAGTGGTGCAAACAGGACCTCACCGAGATCGATCATCAGGGGAAGGCGGATATGTGGAGAAAAGGCTAGCCAGGCTACTGCTGCACCGACGACCGCGGCCAGCCCGGAGAGACAGTAGGCCACCCGGCTGACTTCAGCATAGGCTTTCGAGTCGCCGCGGTCTCGCTTGAGAATCGTGACAAGATGAAGGTTAAGGCCATAGCCGGAAACCATGCTGAGCAAAGACGTTGCGACCGTGACGAAGGCATAGATTCCGAACCCGCTGGGGCCGAGTAGGCGTGCTATGAGTATGCCTGCCACAGCAGAGGCCCCAAGGGAAAGCACCGTCCCGCCGCTCAGCCAGCTTATCCCCCGGAGCCATTGGACCCTGGACTCTGGCGAGGGCCGGTCAGGCATCTGATCTCTGGGGAAACTGCGGAATGTAGGCGCGTCCGCGCCGCGCGGCAATGCCGGCAAGGGCTGGGAGGAGGCGCGGTGCGGACCGCGGGCTCAGCCGGAAAGCCGCATCAGCCAGATGAAAGTCCTTGGCATAACTGGCGAGTCCCATGAGAACCGCCGCCCGCTCGTCGGGTGACATCTGCCTCGCCGGGGAACTGTGGGACGCGCCATAGAGCGCGGCGAGCACAGACTCCGCTCGGTGATCGTAAGTATGAGACCGCGCGACCCGACTGCGTGCGTTGCCTCCAAGCTCATCGGCGCGGTTGAGTGCAGCGGTGATCCCATCGACCAAAAGCGTGGGGTCGGTCAAGTCGGTGCAGAAGAGCTCCTCGGCTGGCGTACAGAGGTCAAGCATGCCATTACCCAACAGCGGGCTTACCAGGGCAGCCCCCGCGGCCATGGCCTCGAAGAAGCGCATGTTGACGTCCCCGCCCACGGGCGGGTTCACCACCACCCTACTTTGACTGTAAACCGCCCCCATCTCGCTGACCCCATAGCTGCGTCGCCAGTCGTTCATCCCGAAGTGCTGATTGACAAGCTCAAGAATTCCGCGTCGCACGGAGTCCCTGGTGCTGCCGACGAAGCCGACAGCGAAACGGGGATCGCGGGGGAGCCGGCAGAAGGCCGCTGGAGCCGCTAATGGCAGCCACCTGACATCTGGGTGGACACCATGGAGCTCATCGAGAAAATCCTTTTGCGCAACGAATACCACGTCAAACAACATGGCCTGAAGCCGTGATACGTCAGGGTGCTGATGCACGTCGATCAGGTACCCAGCGGTGATCGCATCAGCCGACCAGGTATTAAGGGGATAGGAGGGGACTCCCGATTCGATCCAGAGATACCGGTTGCGGAGATCTCTGATGTCTGGATGCTCACGGGGACCCAAAGCCCAGATGTCCGTACCGACAGCGGCCCGAAGAATTGCCTGGGAGAGATGTTGGCCGGTTGTGCCCTCATGATGACCGTAGTGGACCACAAAGCAGCTCGAGCGGCTCATGTGGGGCTCATGTGGGGGCCAATGCCCCTGCTCGATGCGTGAGATAGCCAGACCGGGGAAAGGTACATACAGCACCGATGGCGCGAATGGCCCACCTAATGTGCCTCACGCACCCGTCCAGAACAAGCCGGTGCCGGACCAGTGTCCAAGTGATGTAGCGTCGAGCTTAGGAGCCGAGATGGAGCTCCATAGTCTTACCATATTGAGGACCCGGATGTCATCGAGCACCACCAGTCTGCGCCGGTCGCTCAGCGCTACGAGCGTGCGGGGTATGACGACTTGCTCGAAGTAGCGATCTTTTGGTCCGTCGAAAAACAATAGATCGGCCCGCCGTAGCTGGGGAAGGTGCTGTTCAAAGTGCTCGGTGTCGCGCAAGTCGACCAGGTGCTGCTGAAGTGCCCCGTCGTCAAAATCTGTGGATCGCAAGAGGGTTCCTGGGATGTCTTGCCATGGGGTGATGTCGTATGTGACAACGGAGGGGGCCCCGCCCGCCCGGAGCGCGAGTGCGCTGGCTCCTTGCCAGGTGCCAATCTCGACAGCGATAGCAGGCCGCATGATCTGGGCGAGTCCGGCGAGTAGACGATAGTGCTCGCCTGGCCAGGTGCCGATGAGCTTTCCTTGAATCGGGCTTGACGCGCGGGCTTGTAGATTGGCCAGGTCTATCTGAAGCGCTGCTCTGCTCGCTTCAAGCAGTAGTTCTACGAGGGCGGCGGGTTGGCCTGTCGGCTGGTCGTCCAGTGAATAGATAACACTGAGCTCGCGGTGTCGTGATGGAAAGTTACGCAGGATATTATGCGCCGCTACTCGGATGGTGAAATCATAGAGGTGACTGTGCAGCCTATGGCACCTCCGGGTGTTAGGCGGAAATGCTAGACCAGCGGAGCGGTCAGTCATGTCGATGAGTCATGCCTTGGGGCCGGTGGAAGGCTCGTTAGGGGTGTCACGGAAGTAGATGAAAGTACGACCCAGAGGACGACGCTGTCGACGACGAGGGCTTGCAGGATGCCGCGGGTGAGACCGGTCCAGTCGAGGCCCGCGTTAGCCAGGAACGGTACGAGTGCGCAGTACAGGAGGATCCGGCGGTCGCTGGCCGATCCGTGCGCCACGTAGCGCCAGAAGGCACCGAGGAAGAGCCCGACGGCGAGCTCACCGATGATGACTCCGATCCAGCTTCCGCTGATGTAGAAGTCGCCGGGTTGAGTCGTCGGGGTGGAGGTGGTGGCAGTGGAGCCCATGTAGTGCACGGAGGTGTAGCTGCCGATGGGGATGGCGGCACCAGGGATCATGCTGGTGGGCACGAAGAAGAGCGGACCGGCGAGGTAGCGGACGGGCGAGAGGTACGGCACCTGGCTCGGGGTGAGGTGGATGATGGTGGCAAGGTCAGTCGTGGTTGCCTCGTATTCTGCGGTGGCGCTCCGCCACACCGTCTGGAACTGTGACACAGGCCCATGGGTGGACCAAGAGGTTGCGGTGTCGCCGAGGGTACGCCCGAAGACGTTGAACAGGCCTAGCTTCTGAGTGCCGGTGATCTGGCCGGTCGAGATCTGGGTGCGCAGCTGTTGGACACCGCCGAAGAAAAGCACCCCATACAGCCCCACCAGGGCAATTGCCTTCCAGGGTACGCGGCGACGTTGGATCACGTAGATGGCCCCTAACGGAATCAGGTCGGTTAGGAGCAGGCCCTTGACCCCGGTCGAGACGGTGCTGATCACAAGCAGGGGTAGGTTCAGAGCTAGAAGCGCCGCAGCGGTGCGACGGGTAAGGGACGGGAGCGGCTTGGCACTCCAGAGGGCGAAGCCGAGTATGGCGATACCCAGGGGCACCAGGTCCACGGCGAGGGCTAGCAGGCGGTTCGTGACGCCTGTCTGGACGGCGCCTCCGTATCCCAGGTAGCCAACGTGTCCGGTCGAGAACTCATAGAAAGTTGCTGCCCATCCAACCCCGAACAGGGCGAGGAGGCCGGCTGGACGCACGTTCAGTTGCGTTACAGGGCGGGTGGTTGTCCGTGCCGGGGTGGGTCGTGGCCGGGTGATGACGGTATATGGGATCGTCAGAAGCACCAGGGAGGCAAGGACAGTCGCCATGGCAACGGATAACGGGCGGGAGCTATTGCCGATCAGGGAATCTGACGAGACGGTTGCGAAGGACCCGAGCCCGAGTATCCCGATATAAATGGTCCAAAAGATGGCGCAAATCGACAAAGGGGAAACCAGTCCCCTGGGTCCCCATCGCCGCTTCTCGTAGCGGGTGGCCCATATGGTGAAGAGAATGAAGCCCACCGTGATCGCCATGGCTCGGTGGACCGGCTGAGAGCTTGCAATGGCCACGGCTGCGCACATGAGCGCGAACACGCACAAGACGGGGAAGCCGATGCGGTATGGGGCGCGTCGGGTCCCGGTTGCCAAGTCGGGCGGGCTGCCAGCCCTGGCCGGGGCGAGAGTGGACAACCCGGATCCGACCGGCGGACCGTTATTCACTGCGGTACCGTGCGAGGTTCACAGTGGTAATCCAGCCCGGCGGCGGCGGGCCTCGATGATCTTTTCGACGGTCATGTAGTCGTAGAGCGCGTAGCGCAGGCAGAAGACGAAGGCTTCGGGGCCGTCGAGGAACCCCCGCCGGCCCAGGTACATGACCAGGAAGCGTAGCAGGGGCCGGAGCCTCCACAGACGGGCGGCTGCGCGGCGTGATCGGAGTTGGCGGAGAGTGCCGAACTGCTGCGGGTCTCGCGTGTCAAGGTAGTCCAGGACGCAGCGGGCGTCCCAGCTGGAGTAGCGGACGTGTCGCTCGAGCCAGTCGTCGAAGCCCTTGCTGTTGCCGTAGTGCAGGTAGGGCTCCGGGATCTGCCCAATGGTGACGCCGGGTCGGAGGTGTTCCCATACCCCCCCCTCGAAGGCGACCCGCCCCCGGCGCACGAGGCGATCGTGCCAGGCTGGGTAGCGCATGCACCGACGCATCCATCTGCCCCAGAAGAGGTACTTCGGGGCGAGCTGGTAAGCGTCGGGAGCACATGGGTCATCGCAGCGTTCCCGGATCCGTAGGGCGAGCCCTTCGGGTATGACCTCGTCGGCGTCGACGAAGAGGATCCACTCGCTGGTCAAACCAGCGTGCTCAAGTGCCCAATTGCGCTGGTCAGCGATGAGGTACACGCCGTCTTGGCGATGCTCGACGACCCGGGCTCCCAAGCGATGCGCGATGTCGGTGGTGCAGTCGGTGCTGGCGGAGTCGACGACGACGACCTCGTCGGCCCAGGACAGAGAACGGAGGCACCGCTCGATGTTGACCTCCTCGTCGAGGGTGAGCACTACGGCGCCGATGCTTGCGCCTCCCTGATGGCTCAACTGGTCGGTACCTCGGATTCGAAGCTCAGGTCGAGACTCGGGGCGACGGGTGGTTGCTGGGCGAGGAGGAGCTTCTGCACCCGTGAACGGTAGGTTGCGGGGTCAAAGTTCCGAGCTGCCCAGAGGTGACCGTTGTGGCCCATCTGGTGGGCTTCGGCTCGATGTGCGAGTGCCCACTCGATGGCGTCGGCCAACTCCTGGGGGCTCTGGTCGGCGGGGCGAAAGCCGGTGACCCCCTCGATCATTGCTGCATGGCCTCCCCCGCCCCACGGTGCGACGACCGGCAGGCCCGCCAGAGCTGCCTCGATGAGGACGATACCGAAGCCCTCGCCGTAGGCGTTTGGCCCGCGTCGCAGCCGGGTCGCGAGCACGAACAGCTCGGCGGCGGCGAAGATCTCGACCAACTCGGCGTCGGAGGGGTCCGCCACGATCGTGAGCCAATCCGATCGATCCTCCCGTTCGGCCCTCAGCTGGTCACTGCCCGCCGAGGCCCCCGCGATCGTGAGGGTCACCAGCGCTCCACGTCGACGGACCTGCCCGACAGCCTCGACCAGCGCGTTGCCACCCTTGTCCTCGAAGTCGGCAAGCCGGAAGACCGACAGGATGTGGAGGCGCGCCTCGTGAGAGGGGGCACGCGCTGCACCCACCGCGCGAAGCATGCGGTAGCGATGTTCTGGCAGGGGGGGGACGAGGACTGAGGCTGGCCGAAGATGCATGAGGGAACCGGCACTGAACTCCGATATCGTGGTCAGCTCGATGTCGCAGTGGCGTATGAGCAGTCGCTTGGCCCACGCGAGTTGCCAGATCTCGATCCCGTACAAAAAGAGCCGGAGGGCAGTGCCCGCACCACAGAGACGCCTGCAGAGGAGCGCAGCCGGCAACAGTCCGGGATGGAAGCAGACTAGGAGCGGCCGGGTGTGTCTTCGCCGTTGTGCGGCCACCGCCGCCCCCACGGTGAAGCGCGCTTTCTGGCGGAGGCCCGCCCCCTCATGGCCCCGGGTCAGGCTGATCGACTGCACACTCACCCCGCTCGCCTCCAGGGCCTCCAGGACACCTATGACGTAGGCCTCGATGCCGCCCCCTTGCCCTGAGGAGGGCACGAGTGCCAACACCGAGTCCCGGCCGCGGTCCTCGCACCCGACGCCGCTTGTCGTTCCGGCGCTCCTAGTCACAGGCCAGCTCCCGGGAACGGAGCTGCTCGAGCCAGCGATTCAGGACAACCACCGTCCACTTAGATGCCCACCTTCCGGGGGGTTCGTCGGCCATTACTTCCTTCCAGCGGCGCGGGTCGACGTAGTCCCATACCGGAGCGTCTGCCGCACGGGCCTGATCGGCGATACCACGGAGAGGGCCATCAGCCAGCCAGGTAGCCATCGGAAGCGAGAATCCGCGCTTCTTCTGTCCCAGGAGCCTCCGGAGATGGGCGTCACCGATGCTTTTAACCAGGGGCGCCTTGCCCCGCAGGGGGCGGGCCGCTCCTGAGGCCGCCTGGAAGAACGCGACGTCAACGAACGGCACCCGGAGCTCGACCGACCACCGCATCGAGAACGCATCGGCATCAGGAAGGAGGGTCCGTTGCAGATACTGATCGATCTCGACATCGATCAGGGCTGCCGTGTCGTGGCCTGCTCCGCTCACGCGCTCGCTGCCGGAGTGGACTTCCTCTGCACACCCGGTTAGCTCCCGTGCGACCTCAGGGTGGAGGACCCGCCGAAATAGCTCGTCATACGAGCGGGCCTCGCGTGGGCCGCCCGGCCTGATGAGCTCCGCTACCTTGGTCCTGCTCACAAAGCGTGAGGTGAACTGTCCCACGGGCGTATGGTCGCTGGCAGCCAGTAGGCGGAGAAGCGGAAAGTAGCGCATGTGAGGGTAACCCGCGATCGCCTCGTCGCCACCGAGACCCGAGAGAGCAACCCGATACCCGCGCTGGTGCACGGCCTTGCACACGAAAAACGTGTTTAGCCCGTCGATGGTGGGTCGCTGCATCGAGGCGAAGAACGCGTCCACGTCGCCCGGGCCCAGACGTGCTGGCACCACCTCGTGCTCATGGCCATACTCGAGGGCGGTGGCCGCTGCACCTTCGCTCTCGTCGATGACGCCGTCGACCTTGACGGTGAAGCAGCGCAGATGGTGGCCGCCCCGCCTTGCCGCCGACGCCAGCATGCCTGAGTCGAGTCCTGCCGAGAGAAGCAGAGCCGTCGGCACATCGGAGCGAAGGTGCAGGCCGACAGACTCGGTCAGCACCGTCGCGGGACCGACCCGCTCACCAGGCGCTGGGCGGGTGAACGGGCGGTCGTTTTCCAGGATCAAACCCGAGATCTGCGACGCAGGTGCAGACGACTCTGTTCCAGCCGTGAACCGTGTCCACGAGTTCGGCACGAGCGCAGACGTATCCTCGAATGGCGTCGTCCCACGCCCGAGGGCCCCGAAGTGAAGGAACTCCGTCACGCTGGAGACGCGCACCGCCGGGCACGACGCCAATGCGCTCAGAGAGGTCAACTCCGAGGCGAAGGCAACCGACCCATCTGGGAAGCGCCGCAGGAAAAGGGGCTTTATCCCGAACGGATCCCGTGCAAGCGTGAGGGTATGGCGGAGTGTATCGACCACGGCGAGCGCCCACATCCCTCGCAAGTGCTTGAGGCATGTCTCTCCCATTCGCTCCCAGAGGGCAGGGATCACTGCCCCGTCCGAGTTGCTGTCGACCTCCAGGTGGTGTTGTGCCCGCAGCTCACGATAGTTGTAGATCTCCCCGTTGAAGACGCAGACGTAGCGCCCGCCCCGACTTACAAGAGGCTGGTTCCCTGCGACAGAGAGGTCTTGGATGGCCAGTCGGGTGTTCCCGACCACGATGGGCCCGCACTGGGCCAGCGCAGCGTGGTCGGGTCCACGGTGATGCTGGAGGCGGTTGAGTGCCTCGACCCTCCTGCGGGCGCGCTGCACGTCTCGATCCATGGCGCCTGCGATCCCACACATGGTCAGCCCCTCGCCATGTCGGGATCCGACGTACCCACGTTGGATGGGTCCGGAGCACCGGACTGTCCGCCGCCGTATGGCCGCCGACGTATCCCTGCCCATTCGTGGTGCACGTGAACGGTGGATCGGATGAAGTTGACCACCCGCTGGGAGCAGTTGCGAACCAGGTAGTCGCTCGGCACCGGCGGCACGTCGCCGGAGCACCGCTGGGCCACCACGAGGTCGACGGCGTCGAGCACCACGCCGGCGTCGAGGCCTGTGGTTATCATCCCGGCGGTCTCCACAGCCTCCGGTCGTTCGATCGTGTCACGCAGCGTGACTGCGGGAAAGCCGAGTATCGAAGACTCTTCGCTGACGGTCCCGCTGTCGGAGAGGACGCAAAAGGCTCCTTGTTGGAGCTTGACGTAGTCGAAGAAACCGAATGGCTTGTGGAATGCCAGGCCCTGTGGGGCACCGCCGAGCCCTTCCATGCGCTTGCGGGTACGAGGATGCGTGGAGACCACGACGGGTCGCTCGTAGCGGCGGGAGACGGCCGTGAGGGTCGAGAGCAGTTCCCGCAAGCGAACCGGGTCATCGACAGTCTCCTCTCGGTGGGCGCTCACCAGCAGGTAGCCACCCGGGTCCAGTTGCAGGCGCTCCAGGACTGTCGAGTGCTCGAAGTCGCCCCGGTAGTGCTCGAGCACCTCGGCCATCGGCGACCCGCTCAACATAATCCGGCGGCTGGGGAGGCCCTCCGCCAACAGGTTGCGGCGCGCGTGCTCGGTGTAGACCAGGTTGAAGTCGGCGATGTGGTCAATCATCCGGCGATTGGTCTCTTCGGGGACGTTGGCGTCGAAGCAGCGGTTGCCGGCCTCCATGTGGTACACGGGCACCTGCAGGCGCTTGGCCATGAGCGCGGCAATGCAGGAGTTGGTGTCGCCCAGCACCAGGAGGGCGTCAGGGCGCAGGTCGTGGAGTGCTTCCTCGATGCCGACGAGGGCGCCGCCCAGGAATCGTCCCAAGGTGGTGGTGTCGACCCCCAGATACCGGTCCGGGGGCCGCAGGCCCAGCTCGTCGAAGAAGATCTGGTTGAGCTCGTAGTCGAAGTTCTGCCCTGTGTGAACCAGCACGTGATCGAAGCTCGCATCGAGGCGGTGAATGGTCCGAGACAGCCGGATGACCTCCGGTCGCGTGCCCACCACGGTCATGACCCGTGGCTGGGGCCGCCGGGGTTCGGTCACGCGCAGGCCAGCCAGGAAAAATAGGCGTCCGGATCGAAAGGCCCCGGGTCGGGCTCCGGGCGATGCTCCGCCGCTTGCCTGACTGCGTCCGCCAAGGCGTCGGGGTCCTCGGCGGTGTATCCGACGAGGGCTTCCCCCGCCACCTCCCGGTTCTGTGGCGTGTCCTTGGCGATGACCGGGACACCCGCGGCACGGGCCTCGGCCAGCGGGTAGCAGAAGGACTCGAGGGCGTACGGGACATAGCCGGCTACTGCCTGTGCCCAGAGCTGGTCCATCTGCTCCAGGCTCTGGAGCCCGATGGGCTCGACCAGGGCGTGCGCGGACAGGCGCGGCAGGTCGGCAGGACAAGCCGTGACCTTCACGGTAAAGGGCAGCCCACAGCGGTCCAGGGCGTCGACCAGAAGGGCCAGGCCGGTCTCGAGGTCCTTGTGGGTGGCGGGGATGCTCGGGTACAAGACGTAGGGATCCGCCGGGCCCTGGGAGCGGGAGAAGCGCGCGCTGAGCGGATGGAGGCGGACGCAGAGGCGCCGGCTGACGGCAGGCACCGCGGCCATCACCCGCTCGGCCATGCCGGTGCTGGGCACCACCACCCGGTCGGCTCGGCGAGCCAGGGCGCGCACGACGGGGACCTCGCGGCGCAGGCTCGAGGAAAGCCCCGGAATGCTCGAAGCCTCCCCAGGCCATAGGAAGTGCAGAGCGTTGCGGAGAAGGACCACCCGCTCGCCTCGACCGCTGACGAAGCTGACGTTGTTGGCGGCGATGCGGCGGCCGCCCCGGCCCACCAGCTCACGGCGGGCGAGCCAGCGGGGCTCGACCCTCTGGCCGGACCCGATCAGGCGCACCTCGGCCTCGGGATGCCGCGCCACCCAGGCCTCGACCTCCCGCCGCCATCGGGCCGCGCCACCGGTGGTGGCCCCCGCCACGTCGATGGTCGTCACACCACCTCCGCGAACGTGTCGGGGTCGGCCGGGTCGTAGATCTCGTTGGCCCAGAAGATGGTGGAAAGCGGTTCGCCACCGGTGTTGGTCAGGTTGTGGGTATGAAGAGTGGGCATGTCCACCGCCACCGGCTGGTTGCCGGTGACGTCGAAGCTGGCCACCGGTCCCCCCCAGACTGGGCGGATCGCGATGCGGGCCTGGCCGGACACCACCAGGAATCGCTCCACCTTGCGCAGGTGGAAGTGGTTGCCCCGGGTTACGCCTACCCCAGTGGTGGAGTAGGACGACTGGGAGGCGCCGCCGAGCGCCTGGCTGGTCTCGACGAAGGTGCCCCGGGCGTCGGTGTGGGAAAGGAGGGGGAGGGGAAACGCCCACGGGTGGAGGAAGGATCGGTAGGTGTTGAACAGCCGCAGGGTGAAGGGGTCGCCGAGGTGGGGGAAGCGACCGCCACGGTAGGCGCTCGCCAGGCCCTCCAGCCTGCCCAGGACGGCTGACACCGTGGTCGGGGTGCCCGCAGGTCGCAGCGTGCCGGCCCGCGCCCCCGTTGCCAGGTGCTCCACGACGAGCGCGGCGGCGTCTTGGGCGTGGAGCAGCTCCAGGTCACGGTCCACGTCGATCCTCGGGGTCTGTCCGCGGGCCAGCTGGTGGCAGAAGGTGGCCACGAAGGAGTTGTACTCCGGCCGCCCGCTCTCGCCGTAGAGGTTGGGCAGGACCAGGTCCACGTAGGGCGCACCCGCCCGGCCCGCCCATTGCGAGAGGATGTCCGAGGCCCGGGCCTTCCCCCGCCCGTAGGGGCTAGCGGTGCCGGCCTGCACGGAGTTTGCGAACACCAGCCGCTGAGTCCCGCCGACCTTGGCCAGCATCGCGGCCAGCCGCTCGGACGTCTCCACGTTGCCGGACTCCACCACCTCGGGCGCCCCTCGGTTCACCCCTGCCAGGTGCACCACGGCGTCGGTGCCCGCAAGGGCGTCCAGCAGGGAGCTGTCGTCGGCGAACACCGCACGTGGGATGCACACGATCTCGTCGCCGGGGCGCAGCGCCCGCAGGCGCACGCGGAGGTGGCGCCCGAGGAACCCGGCCGATCCCGTGACGGCGATCCTCACTGCGAGACGCCTTCGAGGGTCGGATCGGCATCGACCGCCAGGACCGGACGGCCCGCGCGGGCCAGCTCCCCGCGGATCTCGGGGAGGCTGAGCAGCAGGGCCTCGACCTCTGCAACGTCGAGCTGGCGAGTGGAGGCGGAGTCGTAGTCGCGGCTCACTGCCACCTGCGGGTCCCCCTCCTCGAAGTAGGGCGCGTAGTCGAGCCCTCGGGCGTCCAGGGCGACGCGGAAGTAGTCCGGGCCGTCGGTGCTGCGGCTCAGCTCCTCGCCGGTGGCCAGGGTCTCGTGGAGCTTCTCGCCGTGGCGTACGCCGATCGTGCGGATCACAGGGGTCACGCCGAACAGGTTGCCGAGCGCCGTGACCAGCCGCCCGATGGTCGTCGCCGGCGCCTTGCGGATGAACAGCTCCCCGGGCTCGCCGCTGGTGAAGGCGTGCTCGACCAGGTCCACGGACTGGGCGAGGGTCATCATGAACCGCGTCATCGACGCCTCCGTGACGGTCACCGTCGCCGACGAGGTGAGCTGGCGGACGAACAGCGGGATGACGGACCCGCGTGAGTACATCACGTTGCCGTAGCGGACCAGGCACACCGTCGTCCCTGACTCCGGGTGGCTGCGGGCGAAGGCCTGGGCGGTCTTTTCCATCAGCGCCTTGCTCATGCCCATGGCGTTGACGGGGTAGACCGCCTTGTCGGTGCTCAGGCACACCACGCTACGCGCCCCGGCTCGGTGCGCAGCCTCGATCACGTTGCTGCTGCCGAGCACGTTGGTCTGGACGGCCTGGAGTGGGAAGAACTCGCAAGAGGGGACCTGCTTGAGGGCCGCCGCGTGGAATACATAATCCACCCCGGCCATGGCCTGCTCGACGCTGGCCGGGTCGCGCACGTCACCTAGGTAGAAGCGCAGGCGCGGGTCCGCCACGTCGTGGCGCATCTGGTCCTGCTTGGCCTCGTCCCGGCTGAGGACACGGATCTCCACGCACGCACCGGTGAGCAGCTTGCGGGCCATGGTCGAGCCGAAGGATCCTGTCCCTCCAGTTATGAGCACGGTCGCTCCAGCCAGATCGGCCGACACCGCCGTTTTCTCGTGACGGCACTCCTCAGGCGGCACGTGCGCCCCGCTCTGCTGCCATCTGCGCAAGGATCCCCTCGACGGCGTCTACCCCCCGGTCCAATGCAAAGTGCTCCTCATAGTGGGCTCTGGCCATCCGACCCCGTTCGTCCAGCTGCGTCCGGCTCTCCGATTGAGCCCTGCGGATGGCATCTTCGAGGTCCTCAACCCCCGCGGGCCTGGCTGTCCAGCCAGCCCCGGATTCGGACACGATGCTGGCAACGTCGCCCACTGCGCAGGCCAGGACAGGACGACCCGAGGCCAGGATGGCCGGCACCTTGCTCGGCATGGTCATCGCCGACAGCGAATCGTCGCTGAGGCTCACCAGGATTGCGCTCGCCACCGAGACAAGGCGGCCCATGTCCGCGCCTGGCCACCGCCCAAGGAAGGTCACATTAGTCAAGCCAAGTGTCTCGGCTCGCTGCCTGAGCTCGTCCTCGGCTGTGCCTGATCCGGCGATGAGACAGCGAAAACCTGGCAGGTTCATAACCCGGGAGCAGGCATCCAGCAGCACGTCGAGCCCTTGGGCGTGGCCCAGGTTCCCGGCGTAGAGGAGGGTGAAGCCGTCGCTCACGCCGAGGTCGTTGGCGAGCGCCATGTCCGGGATCCTCGGGTAGTAAACGGACTCGTCAGCCCACACCGGGATGTAGTGAAGCTTGTCGCGCGGGACGCCACGCTCGACCAGGACATCGACGATGCCTGGTGAGATACAGGCGATCGCGGTAGCCTTCCGGTAGGTGCTCTGGCACCAGCGCCCCAGGGCCGTCTCGAGGAGCCGGTAGGAGTGCTCGCGGGCCATACCGCTGAATGCGATGCTGTCGGGCCATAGGTCCATCACGTGCAGCAGGTGCGGCACGCGCCAGAGTGCGCTCGCAAGAGCGCTCGGCAGTCCCACCGTGGCCGGTGAGTTGTACACCCAGAAGGCGTCGACACCCCGCAGCGCACCGAGCCCGCTGACGGTTGCACTGGCGGCAAACGACCCATAGTTGAGAAAGCGTCGCCACTCGGAGCGATCGTGGCTGGGGTACAGGGCTACCCGACGGATCCGCTCGCCTGCCTCGCCAACCTCGTTTGTCACCGGTCGCATCTTGTAGCCGGGATAGAGCTGTCCGGTGGGGTAGTTGGGAAGGCCGGTGAGCACCGTCACGTCATGAGATCGGGCAGCCAGAGCGCGAGCCAGGACTGTGGGCACTGCCGCGGCACCGGGCTCCGGGGCATACCACTGCGAGAGCAAACCGATCTTCAAGACGGGATACCCCCTGCCACCTTGGCCGCTAAGCGCTCCCAGGAATCTTTGGCAGCCGGCGGCACGAAACCCTGATGGCTTAGCCAACCGGCTACCTGCGCCTGGCCGCACCACAGCAGCTCCAGGCGCCGACGGTAAGCGTAGAAGGGCTCCCGCGTGCCCAACCGGCGAGCTGGGCAGAGCACGGTCCTGGCCAGCAGGGTTGGCACCTGCCTGGGCTCATGACCACCGAGAAGCCGAAGGAAGCTACGTGTGGTCCAGCCCTCCCAAGGTTGGAGAACGACCGGAGGGGGTTGGCGCGTCAAATTGCAGAGATAGGCCACCGCCGCCGCGACGTTCTCCACCAGGACCTGGGGCGTCGGGGCATCGCCGGGGGCCATCACTGTAGCCAGGGGGGATCGCGCCAAACGGGCCAGGCTCCGGGTCAGTGATCGCTGCGGGCCGTGGACTGAGGTAGGCCGCAGGATGACGGCACTGCTGGCAGGTCGTGTCACCATCGCGGCAGCGATGCCCTGTTCACCGAGGGCCTTGACTCTCGCGTAGGCCGAACCGAGCTCGAACGTCGGCATCTCGTCCAACGGGGCCCGAGTGCCCTGGACCGCCGCTGAGCTGACATGGACAAATCGTCGGACGCTGGCCTTGGTGCAGGCCTGTGCCACCAAGGCGGGCATGACGGCGTTAGCTCCTGTCAGCCTGGCGCGGTCCATTCCCGTCGGCGTGGGGAGACCAGCGGCGTTCACGACGGCGTCGGCTCCATGCACAGCACTGACAAGGTTGGCTAGCACGCCGGCGTGTGCGGCCGCTGCCAGGAGGACCTCAGCGACATCTTTGCAGTCGGTTCGAATCCGCGGAGCAACGAGAGGGTGGACAGCCCATCCCTGTGCAGTGAGCTCGGTGCACACTGCTGCGCCGACGAAACCTCGAGCCCCGAGGACGACTACGTCCATCGGTGACGCTGAGCCGGGCGGCTGCCGATGTCACCATGCAGCGCCAACACCGCCAAACTGGTCGTGATCCTGATAACGCAGGCGAGGAACGCGAACCGCCGCCGGCTCCACGCCACGCGCAACCCTGTGTATCCCACCAACCCGTTGCCCACCATTAACCCTTTACCCTTCTTTGACACCCCCCGTGGATATCCCCCAGCGCGCCACCCGTGAGAGGGCTCACGCTGCGCAACCGTAGCGTTACCTGTGGGGGCGCGCAAGTACAATCGCGCGGCATCTAGATCACAACCCCCTGGGCGGCTCCGCAGCGGACCCGGTGCCCGACGACCGGGTCGGCGTATCCTGAGCCGTGGTGGACGATCTCGATGCCCTGGAGGCGGACCGGCTCATCAACCTGACCTCCGGGGGGCTGGTGACCCAGGTCATCTCCGTCGCCGCCGCCCTCGGAGTCGCGGACGCTCTCGTAGGCGCTCCCGGCACCAGCGCCGAGGTGGCGGAGCGCTGTGGCGCCGATCCCACCAGCGTCCGCCGGCTCCTGAGTGCCCTCGCCGCGCTGGGCATCGTCGAGGCACTCGACGCCGATCTGCGCGCGTCACCGAGCACCCCGCCCGGGGAGCGGGCCCACTGGTCGTCACCTATCGGGTCAGCGCCGGACGGCTCCCCGAGAGCCACTGGTATCACGACCGCCGCCAGGGGGGCTGGTTGGTGGGCGAGGTGTGCCACTTCATCGACACCTGCGGAGCCATCGTGGGCGCCGATCCCACCGAAGTCCATGCGATGGGCTCGGGCGGCCACGAGGCGGCGCTGGCCGACGGGATCATCGTGAGCCCGCGCTACCCAGGGGGCTCGCTCGCGGCTGTCACCTCCGCCAGCGCCGGCCACGCCCGCACGGAGAAGGAGGAGATCCAGGTGCTCGGCCGTGGGCACACCGCCTTGGTGAGCGACTTCCGCAAGGTGGTCCTGGACGGAAAGCCAACGGCTCTCGCATCACAGGACAAGGGACATGTGGGAGAGGCGCGTGCCTTCGCCCGGGCCATCGCCACCCCCGACCTGACCCCGGCGAGCGGCGATCGCATCGTCGCGGGCCGTCCTGGATGCGGTCTCGTCCCTGTGCCGCCTGGGCGACGGCCCCGAAGACCCAATGGCCTGAGCGATGCAGACCAGAGCCGCCAGCAACCTGAAAGATGCCGTCCGGGGATTCTGGGAAGAGTCGTCCTGCGGAGAGATCTACGCCGAAGGCGGCTCGCTCCGCCGGCAGTTCGAGACCCACGCCGCCGCTCGCTACGCGCTCGAACCCTACATCCGGGCCTTCGCCGGCTTCGACGGGCGGGGCAGGGACGTGTTGGAGATCGGTGTGGGGATGGGGGCGGACCACGTCGAGTGGGCGAGGAGCGAATCGATCGTCGGCTACATGCTCTGGGCCCGCTACGGCCTTGGCACCGGGCATCCGCGCCGGAGCCTGGCCGACATCTACGCGCAGCATCTGGAGAGCCCGGGGACCAAGGGCTTCACCCTCGAGGAGGGCCGGGAGCTCGCGGCGGGGTTCTCGTCCGTGACGGTGTGGAGCGAGCTCGGCTTCGGCGACCTGTTGCAGGGCGAGGTCGGCGAGCGCCACCGTGGCCCTGTCCTGGAGATCGCGACCCGGGTCTGGCCCCGAGGCCTGATCAGGCGGGTCCTGCCGCATCACGGGCTCATGCTGTTGATCAGGGCGGTCAAGTAGGGCTTCTCGGACCAGGTAGCGTCGCGGTGGTCCGGGTCCTATGCGTGGCGGGGGCGCGGCCCAACTTCATGAAGGTCAAGCCGGTCATGGACGCCCTGGAGCGCCTGGGGGCCGAGGTGGTCCTGGTCCACACCGGCCAGCACTACGACGCCGCGATGAGCGAGGTGTTCCTTGCCGAGCTCGGCATCCGAGCTCCGGACCACCTCCTCGGCGTCGGGTCGGGTACCCAGGCGGAACAGACCGCCAAGGTGATGGTCGCCCTCGAGCCCCTGGTGGCCAGGTGTGGCGCTGACGTCGTGGTGGTGGTGGGCGACGTGAACTCGACGGTGGCGGCGGCCCTGGTCGCAGCCAAGGCTGGCTGCCTGGTGGCCCATGTCGAGGCGGGACTGCGCAGCCGTGAGTGGTCGATGCCCGAGGAGGTGAACCGCGTCGTCACGGACCGCCTGAGTGACTACCTGTTCGCCCCGTCACCCGACGCGCTCGACAATCTCAGAGCCGAGGGCTATCGGGAGGACCAGGTCCACCTTGTTGGAAACGTGATGGTCGACACCTTGCTGGCCACCCTCGACCGGGCGAGGGCCCGGCCCATCTTGGGTGAGCTGGGACTCGAGCCGAAGGGATATGGCCTGGTCACCCTGCACCGCCCCGCCAACGTGGACGATCCGGTGGTGCTGGCCAACATCCTCGGCACCCTGGGCGAGGTAGCCCGGGAGGTTCCCCTCGTTTTCCCGGTCCACCCCCGTACCGCGGAGCGGCTGGGTGATGTCCAGGTGCCAGATGGGCTTCGGCTCATCGATCCGGCCGGCTACCTCGACTTCCTCGCCTTGGAGGACGCCGCTCGGCTGGTGTTGACCGACTCGGGAGGCGTCCAGGAGGAGACCACCGTGCTGGGCGTGCCATGCCTCACCCTGAGGGAGAGCACCGAGCGGCCGATCACGGTCACCGAGGGTACCAATCGGGTGGTGGGCCGCGACCCGTCCCGCATCCTTGCTGGAGCGAGGGACATCCTGGCAAAGGGGGTGGTCCCACGCTGTCCGGCTCTATGGGACGGTCGAGCCGGAGAGCGAATCGCGCGGGTGATCGTCGACGGCGGTCCGCCGCTGAGCCACAGGCGACCTACCTATCGCTGAGCGGAACGCAGGAGTCGAGTAGGGGCGCTCGTCGTGATCCTCAACAGCCACTGCGTCCCACTGGCAGGGACGTCGCTTATCAGCGAAAATGGGGGCGGGCCTACCCGCCGACGCCGATGCTTCTTGGCCTCTGAGGCCGTTCAACAGCCTGGCGCCGGGTCCCCCGTTGAGGGTCGCACATTGTCGCTACGAGCACGCCGGTCAGTTTTCGGTTCACCCACCGGACCCCGGGTAGGCCCGCACACACAACCTACCCCATGCGAGGAGGACAACTATGCAAGTACCGACCGAGGTCAGTGTCGATGAAAGCCAACAGATCGTGGAGCGCGTCGATCTCGATGCTTTGGAGGCGGCCCGGCTCATCAACCTGACCTCCGGGGCGCTGGTGACCCAGGTCATCTCCGCCGCCGCCCTCGGAGTCGCGGGCGCTGGCCCAGACGGCGCTGGCCTGGTTCGACGACGACGGGCTACTCGGGATCGTGGACTGGGCCGAGTGAGCCGGGTGGTCGACGTCGGAGGGGGACTGGGGGCGATGCTGGCCATCTTGCTGCGTCGACATCGGCATCTGCTCGGCCTCCTCTACGATCAGGCCAACGCGCTGCAAGGCGCTGCGGCGTTCCTAGAGGCGGCCGGGGTGGCCCACCGGGTCGAGGTGAGGACCGGCAACTTTTTCGAATCGGTGCCGGCGGGCGCGGACCTGTAGCTGTTGGCTCGGGTGGTCTTCAACTGGGGCGACGACGAGGCTTCGATGATCTTGAGGGCGGTCCCGTCGGCCATGGCCGACGACGCACGCGTGTTGGTGATCGATCACGTGTTGGGCGACGGGGACGCCTCGGACCCGGTCCGGCTGAACGATTTGAGCCTCATGGCCATGGGCGGATCCTCGAAGGCGGGCGAGCCCTCGGCGGCCCGCGCGCCTTGGACCTGCGTTTAGTGCGAGCCAGGGAGTCCTGGCCCGTTTCCGTCGCAGAACTGCAGCCCGTTGGCCATACCAATGTGGTATGCTTTGGCTAATGGCCGCCGAGCAGATCGCCGTCCGTGTCCCCAAAGAGCTTCTCAGAGCTGTCGACCAGCTCGTGACCGAGGGGATCTACGAGAGCCGGGCCGCTGCGGTGCGGGCCGGCATGGAGGCGATCATGGCGCTGCAGCAGCGAGAGCGCACCGACCGAGGGATCGTCGCTGGCTATGAGCGCATACCCGCCAGAAAGGCAGAGACTGCGGCCGCGATGGCGTCATTGCGAGACGCCATAGCCGAGGAGCCCTGGTGATGGAGCCGCGCCGTGGCGAGGTTTGGTGGGGAGAGATCGCAGACGTTGGGCGTCGGCCCTTCCTGGTCATGACGAGATCAGTGGCGATACCGGTACTCAACAGCGTCCTTGCTGCCCCCGTGACGCGCACCATTCGCGGCATCCCCACCGAGCTGTCACTCGGTCCCGACGACGGCATGCCAACCGAGTGCGCGGCGAGCTTCGACAACCTCCGGGTGGTGGCCAAGGCCTTCCTTGTGCAGCGAGTATGTGCCTTGCACCCCGCACGGCTTGCCGAAGCATGCGCAGCACTTCGAGCCGCCGTGGATTGCTGACCTACGGACAGCCCCACCGCTCAGCGGGACGGACCACCGGGCCGCATAGAGTACCGCTCCTCCCAGCACCTTATAGAGGGAGCACCGACGAGCCTGAGCGTGGGGTGTTCGGTGCTGGGCTCTACACCACCGAGGCGGCGGTAGCGGCCTCGGTCCGCTGCGGTGTGCCGACCGCGGTGGCGGACCTGCACCCTGGCGAGACCTGGCTCGACCTGGGCTCGGGCGCCGGGGCCGACGTGCCAATCTCAGCACGCCGGGTCGGCCCGACCGACAAGGCGAAAATCGGGCTCGACATGACCACCGAGATGCTCGAGCTGGCCCGCCGAAACGCCACAGAAGCGGGGTGCCACGAACGTCGAGTTCTTCCGCGGCTACCTGTTGGGCATCCCACTGCCCGACGCGAGCGTCGACGTGGTGACCTCCAACTGCGCGGAACCGGTGTAGGCCCAGCACGAGCGGCCGGCACCCCGCATTGCTGTGCCGTATGATCGGCTGGCCGGGGAGCGGCCCTCGGTCACCGACGGCTGTGAGCGACGTTGCAAGCACTTGCCTAGGTGCACCCTCTCCTGCTCGGCTCGGAGGCAGCTGATCCGGAAGCGGGCCGATCGGGAGCACCAGGAACCCGGCAGGGGCTCCCGGTAGGGGATGGCGTGCGGCTGGCCGGGACCGCCGCCCCGACGGCGGCAGGCGCTCAGCTCGGCGTGGCCGACCCAGTCGCGGCAGCGGCGAGGTCGACCTCGAACTCGGCCCGCTCGATCGGCCGGGCGGGCCGGTGGGCGAGCCCCAGCAGGCGCAGGAGAGCCGTGCCCCCGACGGCCACGATCAGGTTGGCCACCAGCGGCGGCATCCCCAGGAACAGGCTCGTGTGCGCCAGGAAGCCAAAGGTGTAAAAGGACGTCTTGAAGCCCACCGAAACCAGCAGGTACGTGGTCCAACCGATCCCAACGGCCCAGCCAGTCAGGGTGGCCCAGCGGTCGAGCCAGCCCGTCCAGATGGCCAGGAACACTGCCGGGAGGGTCTGCAGCATCCACGCCCCGCCCGCGGTCTGGAAGTACAGGACGTACTTGGTGGTCACCGCCAGGATGAACGCCAGGGCCCCGAACTTGAGCACCGCGGAGAACACTTTGGCGACGGTCGCTTGCTCCCAGGCACTGGCCCGGGGCCTGAAGAACTCCCGCCAGATGTTGCGGCTGAAGACGTTGGCTGCCGCGACGGACATGATCGCCGCGGGAACGAGGGCCCCGATGGCGATGGCCGCGAAGGCGAACCCGGCGAACCACCCGGGGAAGAAGCGCTCGAACAGGGCCGGCACGATGCTGTTGGCGCCGTAGGCCTTGGACGGGTGGATGCCAGCGGCGATGGCGAAGTAGCCCAGCAGCGCGATGAGTCCGAGCAGGACCGAGTACGCCGGCAGCAAGGCCGCGTTGCGCTCCACTGCCTTCTTGCTCGAGGCTGCCAGCGTTCCGGTCACCGAGTGGGGGTAGAGGAACAAGAACAGTGCCGAGCCGAGCGCCAGGGTCGAGTAGGCGGCGTAGCTCTTGGAGGGCAGGACGAGCTTGGCGTGGGGGACGAGGGAAAAGATGTGGGCGTAGCCGCCCAGCCGGATCGGCAGGTAGATCACCGCCACCAGCACCGTGGCCCAGATCAGCGTGTCTTTGATGGCTGCGATCAGCGTCGGCGCCCGCAGCCCGCTGACCGCGGTGAAGGTCACCAGCACCACGAAGGCCACCGTTAGGGAGAGGTCTACCGGTATCCCCATCTGGGCGATCGACACCTCGATGCCGTAGATCTGAAGGGCTATGTAGGGGATCAGGGCGACGATCCCCGTGAGGCCCACCACAGCTGCCAGCAGCCGGCTGTCGAAGCGGTCTTGGACGAAGTCGGCCACGGTCACGTACCCTCGGTTGCGCGAGACCTGCCAGAGCTTGGGCATCACCAAATAGATGATGGGGAAGACGATGATCGTGTAGGGCAGCGCGAAGAGCCCGAGCGCCCCGGCACCGAAGACCAGGGCCGGCACCGCGACGAAGGTGTAGGCGGTGTAAATGTCGCCACCCACCATGTACCAGGTGACGAAGGTGCCGAACCGCCTGCCCCCGAGGCCCCACTCAGTCAGATCCGAAAGGTTGCCCCTGCGCCAGCGCGCCGCCAGGAAGCCAACCACGGTGATGCCGCCGAAAAGGACTGCGAACACGGCCAGCGCTCCCACCTGGATGGTCGCGAGCATCACTGCCTGCCTCCCCCGGAGGGCGTCTCGCGCCGCAGCACGTACACCAGCCCGGTTATCACCGCGGTCAGCACCACCCATACGAGCAGGTACCAGTCGAAGAACGGCAGGCCACCCACGCTCGGGGTCACCGAGTTGTAGAAGCTGGCCGGCAGCGTCGCCACGAACGGGACCAACAGCAGCCAGAGGCTCCAGTTGTTTCGTCTTCTCATTCGTCCCCCAACCAAAATCCCTTACGAGGATGATCGCGCCCGCCGGGGGAGGCGTCAAGCTCGTGGAGACTCGGGAAGCTAGCGACCTCGACTGCCGCCTAGCTCGCGGTTGATGATGGCAGCGCCTGCGGGAACTGTCCTGAGATGACAGGCTGCTGCTTGTCGGCCTCGCTGCCCCGTATGGGATCGAGATTGACCAGGCGAACCTCTCCGCGACGCATCAGGACAGGCCGTCGCCTGTCGCTGTCTCCCAACCCGGGTAGTACTGAGGATGCCAGCAGCGGCGCTCTGCGCACGGCGTGATTGGCCCGGCCGCGGAACGGATCGTCAGCTCGGCGTGCGAAGCTGGCGACGACGAGCGCGATGACGACGATCCACTGCGCAACAACAAGCGCGCTGGTGCTCCGACCCGTCGTTGCCGGCCGGTGATCGGCGACGATGCCTGGCGCGACGGCGCGCACCGCGTCGAGGACGGCCCGATCCGAGCGAGTAGAGGAGACGACCTTGGGGTCCTGGCGGAAGTCGCCCTCGACGGCCTCCTGGGAGCGGTAGTCGGCGACGACCTGTGCGGTCGAGGCCCGCTCGGGGGTCTTGTCGGTGAACAGGGTCCGCTTGTCGAAGAGATCCTCTTCCAGTTCGGCACGGGCCTGCTTGTCGACAGAGAAGCTGAGGCGCAGCTCTGGCGGCTTCTCGCCGCTGAGCTGGTTCGCAGCACCCGGGCGATCCGGCGCGGGGCCGAGATGGCCGTTCAGCGTGACAGGATGGCCATCGGTGGATGGTTTCTTGAAGCGCATAGCTCGGACGGTCGGTAGAGCGTGTTGAACGGGGCGAAGCCGGCCGCCGCACCGAGGGCGATGGCGCCACTGCTGGCGCAACTAGGAACAGGGGAGTCTCACCTACGATGCACACCTCGCTGCACTGGCGGTCGCGCGGCGCCCTCCAGGGAATCCTCGGGTCGAGGACCTGGAGGTCCACCGATCCGAGCTGATGGCCGTGGCACGGTGCCGGCGAGTGGCAAGGACCACTGACATGTCAATGACATCTGCCGTTCCCGCAGCACCGCCCAAGACCCCTGGCGTCACTTCATCGACACCACCGTCACAGTCGTGGTGGAGGCCGACCACGTGCGCGTCGATCTGGCGCTGCGCACCTACACTCCCGTAGGGACTGTACGACAACAACCTGAGCGGCGAAGCCGCTCAAATGCGACCCTCACCAGGGAGGGCTATAGTGTGCCCGCCGTTGCTCTCTCCCAGGCCTTCAGATCAGCTGCAGAGCGGCTTCCAGGGCGGAAAGCGTTGGCGGGTCGGCGCCTGGCCGAGCGCAGGTCAGGCTGGCCGCGGCGCAAGAGCGCGCGAGCAG
The DNA here is from genome assembly GCA_039583695.1 of Acidimicrobiales bacterium. GTDB lineage: Bacteria > Actinomycetota > Acidimicrobiia > Acidimicrobiales > JAJPHD01 > JAVKSL01. The sequence continues at coordinate 31,248 of JAVKSL010000003.1, forward strand.
CCAGGCAAGGTCCTGCTCGGATAGCTGCTCGATGGCCTGCCGGTGGGGCCCACCCAAGTGCCCTTTCATATGAAGCCCCTGCAGGAGAGCGGCAGTGAACGCATCGCCAGCACCGACGGTGTCCACGACGTTCACCTGTGGGGCAGTGGCAGCGACCCGTCCACCACGACCCCCGTAAGCCAGCGCCCCATCCTCGCCCATCGTCACGACGGCCAGCGCCGGCCCAAGGCCCCGCCACAGCTCGGCCACGTCCCCGCAGTCCGAGCCTGGGTAGAGCCAGGCAAGGTCCTCCTCACTCACCTTGACCACGTGAGCAAGGGCCACCACGCGTTCAATCCACCGGCGTGTGGCTTTCACGTCGGGCGATACCTGCGGCCGGATATTTGGATCGAAGCTGATGGTGACTGCCCCGCGGTCCCTCTCGCGGCTCAGGAACTCTTCCAGCACCCCGGAGCCAGGGGGCACAGCCAAGGCTAGAGATCCGGCGTGCAGGGCCAAGACCTCCCCGGGCAGCGGCTCGGGTAACTCCTGCGGTCGCCACTGCCAGTCCGCAGTGCCGGCAAGGTAGAATTGGTAATCCGGTGGTTTGCCCACGTCGAGGCTGGCGATTGCCAGGGTCGTCGGTTCGGTCGCCTCGATCAGGAAGCGCTCGTCGACGCCGTTGCCGATCAAATGCTGGCGCAGGCGCTCACCAAATCGGTCGGTGGATATCCGCGCCATCATTGCCACGGGTACGTCCAACCTGGCTAGCCCCACAGCGACGTTGGCGGGGCTCCCCCCGGGTATCGCGGTGAAGGTCGTGCCGTCACCGACCAGGTCGACGAGAGCTTCGCCGAGCACGGTTATCACCGAAATTCACTTCCTCCCGAAAGCACGCGACAACTCCGGCTTGCCGCCAATCCCGCGCCAATCGCTTCGCGATCTGGAGGGCGCTTGGCTATCTGGAGGAAATGGGGTTGGCAGGCCGTCGTCGGGTTGACGGTAGCACGTGGATTGGCGCACGGTAGCCGCGGTCTCGGCGCCCGATGTTGACGTGCCACGAGCCCGGTTGTAGCATCGGCACTGGCAGGGCACTCGGCCCTTGCAGCAGTGCTGGGCGAGACCTGCGAACGAGGTGGAGCCAGGGCCAGACCGTAAAGGATAGGGGGGGACTGATGCCAAAGGGAAGACTCCGGACAGTTTCAAGCCTGGTAGCGCTGGGTTTGGCTTCGGTCATGGTGCTGGCGGCATGCGGGACGTCGAAGCCGACCTCCACGTCGGCCACGTCGAGCCCGTCGAGCCCGTCGAGCCCGTCGAGCAAGCACATCACCATCGGCTTCGTGCCGAGCCTGGCCTCGGACCCGTTCTTTATCTCGATGCAGTACGGGGCGCAGCAGGAGGCCAACAAGCTCGGTGTCAAGCTCATCTGGCAGGGCGCCAGTGGGGTCTATTCGCCGTCAGCGCAGATCCCGTTTGTCGACGCGGTCCTGGCAGACAAACCCAGCGCGTTCATCCTCGTACCCACTGACGCCAGCGCCCTGATGCCGTCGGTGCAGCAGGCCAAGTCGGCCGGCATCCCGGTCATCACCGTCGATACGACGGTCACGAACACAAGCGTGCTCACGAGCCACATCACCGGCGACAACGTCGGCGGTGGAACACTTGCCGCGAAGCTGCTGGGGGCCGCGATGGGTGGGAAGGGCCAGGTCTACCTGATGACGGGTGACCCCGGCGTGAGCACCGAACAGCTTCGCCAGCAGGGATTCCTGTCGGGCCTCAAGAAGGTATCCGGCCTCAACTACCTGGGCTACGAGTACACCAAGGACCAGCCGAGCCTGGCCGAGACCGAGATGCAGGCGGTGCTCTCGCGCTACCCACACCTCGGTGGGGTCTTCGCGGTGGACGACACCACGGCCGAAGGTGTGATCCTGGGGCTCAAGAACGCTGGCGCTCTCGGCAAGGTGAAGGTGGTGGCCTACGACGCGGAGCCGCCGGAGGTAGCCGCTCTGCGGGCCGGCGTGCTCACGGCCCTGGTTGCACAGCGCCCAGCCGTAGAGGGTGCCCTGGCAGTCCTTTACGCCTACGACGCGGTGACACACAAGACAGCCTCGATACAGCACTCAGTAATCGTGCCGGACGTGCTGTTGAAGCAGAGCTCGCTCTCCAAGGACACTCAGTGGTTCTACTGCACCAAGCTTGCCAGTTGCTCCACGACGTGGCAGCCCACAAGCGCCAACGGCGCCCCGTGACGGGGGCGCGATGATCGCGCCCAGGCTAGGACGATGGCGGTGGGGTCTTGCGATCCCCACCGCCGTGAGTTCCCCGTCATCAATCCGGAGAAGGAAAACCGCGGGTTCCTCCCCCCTGTTGGTTCGTTTCTGAGCAAGCCTTATACGGCTGACAGAGAAAGGCAGGTGCCGATGAGCATGAGAGGACGACTCGTCAAGGGCCGGGCCACACCGGTAGTGCTACCGGTAGGAACGGCTCCCTCCAGCATCCTGGCACCGGGCAGGAGGGCAGCCAAGCTGCGCCAAGAAGGCATACTGTTGGCTGCTCTTGCCCTGACGATAATCGTGTTCGGAGTGGTCAATGCCCACTTCGTCTCGAGGTTCAACCTGGTGAGCACGGCGCAGGACTCCACTGAGGTCGCCCTGCTCGCCATCGGCGAGCTCTACGTCATCGTGACGGCTGGCATCGACCTGTCGGTGGGGGCGATCCTGGGCCTCGCTGGCGTGGTAGGGGCGATGGCGGCCGGCAATCTCAGCGCCAATCCGGTCCTCGCGCTGATCGTTGGTGCCGCGGTGGCGATCGGCATCGGCATCGTCTGCGGGGTGATCAACGGCCTCATGATCGTGCGCCTACGGATCACGCCGTTCGTGGCGACGCTCGCGATGCTCGGCGTGGCCACGGGGATCACCCTGGTCCTCACGTCGGGGGTGGATGTCGGCGGTCTTCCGGCCCTTGCCTCCTCGGTCGGCAACCACATCTTCCTCGACGTGCTCACCATGCCGATCGTCGTCACGGTCGTGTTGGCCATCGTGTTCGGCCTCATCCTCCAGGGGGGGGTGTTCGGGCGTTGGACCTACGCCATCGGCTCCGACATGCGAGCAGCGCGCCAGAGCGGGATCTCCGTGCGGCGCCACCTGGTGAAGGTTTACATGATCTCCGGCCTCCTGGCCGGGATCGCCGGATTTGTCGTCATGACCCGCTTGGGAGTCGGCTCACCGGTGGAGGGAGCCAACGACGAGCTGAGCGCCATCACGGCCGTGGTGATCGGAGGGGCGAGCCTCTTCGGAGGGCGGGGTTCGATGGTCGGCACGATGATCGGTGCCGTCCTACTCTCGGTCCTGCTGAGCGGGCTCATCATCAGCGGTGTGCAGCCATACTGGCAGACCGTGGTCACCGGGCTGATGCTCGCGGTGGCAGTGATCATCCAGACAATCGGCAGGCGCGGGGGACGAGAGGAGGTCATGTGAGCGACCAACCCCTCCTTCAGCTGAAGGAGGTCTCGAAGAGCTACGGCGCCGTACGCGCCCTGGACGGCGTGTCCTTCGACGTGAATGCCGGCGAGATCGTGGCGTTGGTGGGTGACAACGGCGCCGGCAAGTCCTCCACGGTGAAGGTGGTTGCCGGCACTATCCAGGCCGACGGAGGTAAGGTCGTCTTCGACGGGGCGGAACGACGTTGGGCGTCTCCCCGCCAAGCCCAGGAGTCCGGTATCGAGACTCTCTATCAGGACATGGGGCTCGCCCCGCACCTATCGGTAAGCGGGAACATCTTCTTGGGCCGCGAGCTGCGCCGGAAGGGCCTGCTGGGCAGGCTCGGGTTCATGGACAACGACGCCATGTCGCTCCGGGCGCACGAGGAGATCGAGAAGCTGAAGGTCAACGTGCCGGCCGGCGAGTACGCTACTGAGGAGCTGTCGGGAGGGCAGCGCCAGGCGGTGGCCATCGCCAAGTCGATGGCGTGGGCGAGCAAGCTGATCCTGCTGGACGAGCCGACCAACCACCTCGGCGTGCAGGGCGTCAGCCAGGTGCTCGACCTGTTGCGGCGGATACGGGACCTGGGTCTCGGGATCCTCCTGGTCTCTCACACCATCCCCCACGTCCTGGAGGTGTCCGACCGCATCGTCGTGCTCTGGCAAGGTCATGTCGCCACAACGCTGGACGCTGCCAGCACCGACATCGACGAGGTGGTCCGGGAGATCACGGGAGGCTCGGCGGCGGCGTGAACGCCGAGTTGCCACGACCACGACCACCGCCGTCGGGGCGACAGGTCGTGGCCGTGGCGACTCGGTCCCTGCCGGGCGACGCGCTGGAACGACTGGCGCGGGCAGCGCCCGTCGAAGTGTGGCAACACCTGCGCCAGCCCAGCTCGGACGAGCTGCGAGCGCTCAGCACCGACGCCACCGTCATCGTGTGCACCAGCGCGGCGACGATCGACGCCGCAGTGCTCGACGGCTGTGAGCGCCTCGGGCTGGTCGCTTCGGTGAGCGCGGGGACCGACCACATCGACCTGGTCGGCTGCGAACGGCGCGGCATTCGCGTCACGAACACCCCTGGAGTGCTCCACGAGGCGACGGCAGATCTCACCTGGGCTCTGATCCTGGCCACGGCTCGTAGGGTCGTGGAGGCCGCGCTGCTGGTACGCAGCGGCGGATGGGAGCGGGTCGACCTCGACGTCATGGTCGGCACGGACATTCACGGCGGGAGGCTGGGCCTCGTCGGCTATGGCGAGATCGCCCGGGCAGTAGCCGCGCGGGCCGCTGGTTTCGCCATGGAGGTCGTTCACCACTCCCGCCACCGCGGGGAGGACCCGGGGTGGGTCCCCCTCGACGAGCTTCTGCAAAGCTCCGACGTGGTCAGCCTGCACGTCCCGCTCACCCCGGCCACCGAGGCTCTGATCGGGGAGCGCGAGCTGTCGCTGATGAAGCCCACTGCCATCCTGGTCAACACGTCACGAGGTGGCGTCGTCGACCAGGACGCGCTGCTACAGGCCCTCCGGGAGGAGCGGCTCTTCGGCGCAGGACTGGATGTGAATGTCACTGAGCCGCTCCAAAACATCGCCGATCCGCTGCTCGCGCTGGACAACTGCATCGTGCTGCCCCACATCGGCTCGGCGTCGCGACAGGCTCGTGCGGCGATGGCCAGCTTGGCCGTCGACAACGTGCTCGCCTTTCTGGCCGGCGCCCCTCTCCTCACGCCGCTCGTCTGACCGCGCGGCTCAACGGCCCTGCGGCAGTGCCTACGGGACTGCAAGTATTGCGCGGACCACTGCCTCCGGGGTCTGGGTGGCATCTACCACCACCGAGGCAGCCGCAACGAGCCGGGAGTCCCGGGCGGCGACCATTGCACCCAGCGAGGCTGCGGCGGCGTCACCCAGCAACGGTCTGGGCGGGTCGACCGCCACCCGCGCAGCCAAGGTTTCCGCATCGGCCCGCAGGTAGACCAACAACCCCCGGCTCCTCAACAGGATGAGGTCGTCGGCTCGTTCGGCGATGCTGGCGGGGATGCCGGCCACCAGCGGGGGGTCGAGGTCAGCGACAACATGGACAAAGGCGGACTCCCAGGCGTGGAGAACCTCGGTGCCGGAGACCCCCAGCTCGACGGTGGAACGCCCGGCAAGCGTGGCGATCGTTGAGTCGTTGTCCACGTAGCGACCGCCGATAGCCGAGGCGATCAGACGGCCGGTGGTCGATTTTCCACTCCCCATCAGGCCGATCAGCCAGATTCGGCCAGCGGGCTGGGTCACGCGAGCCCGAACTCTGGCTGACTGAGGATGGGCCGTGCATGGAATGATCGACGCCACTTTTCGTCCGTTATCATGCCATGAACGTCCTCAGTGCCTGAGCCCCGCACCATCTTCCACAAGTTGGTGGCGCGGTTGCCACATATCCCTGGTGCGGAGTGACAATCGAGCGACGCCACAGGTCCACCCACCGGCACCACGTGCGGCCCGTTCTCCGGATGCTGTCCTGCCTTGTGCTGGCGGCATCTGTCACGTTCACCCTCCTTTGGATGCAGTTCGACGGTACTCGGTTCGCCATGCCCGGGATTGCGTGACACATGCAACAAGCCAACCGCCTCCCCTCCAGCGATGGACGTGATCTATAAGACTAGAGAAGCTTCAGATTCTCACGCAAGAACCCTGGAGGATGACCAGCGCTGGCGCTCTTCCAAGACTCTTTCGTGGGGCCGCGCGGTTTCAGGTCGCCCAAGGGACGGGAGCACTGGCAAATTATGCCGACCAACAGCGGCGCAAGAACACAGCTGCATCAAGGTCGCTTTCCCTGACCAACGGCCCGAAGCCGCTTTTTCTGAGAAGGTTCTTCGATGCCATGCTCCATCCTCGCTTCCACCTATGGAGTCTCCAAGGAACCCCGGCCGGTTCACCGCGCGGTGACGGAATGCTCGGAGGCCGCAGCGGGTTCCTGGAAGCGTGACTTCTCTGACGACCACAGCCGCCAGCGTCTTCTCAAGCAGCTTGGTCGGCTACCGGAAGGGCCAGTCCAGCCCCGAGGATATTGGCCGCGGCGTGCTCGGCGGCGTGGGCATTGTGTTTAGACGCTTGACATTGAAACACCGCCTGGCTAGCACAGCTCTCCCTGGCGATTTGACCACAGCGACATCGCTCAGAGGTATTCCGGGCAGGTGCAGGCCGAGGGAGCTGACCCTCGCCGCGAAGATCAGCGTTGGACCCCGAGCAGGGATGCTCGGGGCTTCACCCCTCGGGGAGATCTGATGGACTACGACTTGTTGGTGATCGGTGGCGGTGCAGCAGGGATCAGCGCGGCGCGCACAGCGGCGCGCCGCGGCGCGCGCGCGGTGCTCGTTCAGGCTGGCCCGGTCGGAGGTGACTGCACCTTCGTCGGCTGTGTGCCCTCTAAGACCCTGATCGAGTCAGCGGCACAGGGCGCCGACTTTTCCACCGCGATGACCCGGGTTCACACCGCCATCAGCCAGCTCGCGGCCACCGAGTCGGCAGACGTGCTGCGCGGCGAGGGGATCGACGTGGCGGAAGGCTGGGCCCGGCTGATCGCCGCCGACCGCGTGCAGGTCGACTCTCGACAGCTGCGGGCCCCACGCCTCGTGATCGCTACCGGTGCCAGTCCGTTGGTACCGCCGATCGCGGGGCTCGGCGCCCTCGACATCCTCACCAACGAGAACGTGTTCGCGCAAAGCGAGCAGCCGGAGTCGCTCATCGTGATCGGCGGCGGAGCGATCGGCGTCGAGCTGGCCCAGGCTTTCGCCCGTCTCGGCACGAGCGTCACGGTCATCGAGGCCGCCAACCGGATCCTGCCGCGCGAGGAGCCCGAGGCATCGGCGATCATCACAGCTGCGCTCGCCCGGGACGGAGTCCGGGTCCTGAGCGGCCGCAAGGTCACAGATGCTTCGCCGGATCCAATTGGCGTCCGGGTCGGCCTCGACAACGGCACCGATATCCACGGATCGCGGGTCCTCGTGGCAATCGGCCGGCAGGCAAGCACCGCGGACCTGGGCCTCGACGCTGCGCGGGTGGAACTCGACGGGCGGGGATTCATCCGTACCGACGAACACCTGCGCACCAATGTGGCGGGCATCTGGGCAGCGGGTGATATCGCCGGGCGGGTGCAGTTTACCCACGCAGCCGAGGAGATGGGTCGGGTCGCTGCCAACAATGCGCTTGGCAGGGTGGGCTACCGGCGATTTCGCGACCGCTGGATCCCCGGGGTGACCTACACGGCGCCCGAGGTTGCCCGCGTTGGCCTGACCGAGGGGGCCGCCGCAGCCCTGGGAGCCCGGGTCGCCTACCTGCCGACGAGCGAGGTCGACCGGGCGATCACCGCGGATCGCACCGAAGGATACGTGAAGCTGATAGTGGGTCCCCGCCGTGGCACCCGCAGCCTCGCCGGTGGTCGCCTCCTCGGAGCAACTGTCGTTGCCGCCAGGGCCGGGGAGATGATCTACGGGCCGACCCTCGCCATGCGCAGCCACATGTTTCCCGCTCGCCTGGCGCTTACCACGCAGGCCTACCCGACCTGGTCTCTCGCCATTCAGCAGGCTGCCGTGCAGCTGTTTACCGAGATTGGAGGCCGCCGGGCCCGCCCAGCCGAACCGGATCCCACCTGAGGTCTCCTGCGGCCCCAAGCAGCGCCTGGGCACGCCAGCCGAACGTGACGGCTCATCGACGGGTGAGGCGGAAGGCGGCAAGAGTGGCGAGAGCCACGCCGTCGAGCCCCCAGCTCATGAGATGATCGCCGAGAGAGTCGACGATAAAGCTACCGGCAATGATTGCAGCGATCACCATCCACTGGGCCACCCTGTGCCACGTCCATGAGCGCTCACGGGTCGCGCCAGCGGGCTGAGGCTTGCCTTCCAGAAGCCCCAGCACGGCCCGAGCCGACGGGTTTACCAGCGCCTTCCCACCGATCAGCACCGTGGGCACCGTCTCGTCCCCGCCTGTGAGCTCACGGAGCACGCCAGCGGCGCCAGGGTCCTGCCAGATGTTGACCTCATTGGTCGCCACCCCGAGCTTGCGGAGGCGGCGGCGCAGGCTCGAGCAGTACGGGCAGCCTGGGCGCCAGTACAGCGTCGGGACCTGTGGGACGACTTGGTTGGTCATGCCCTGCTAAACGCTTCCCGCAGCACCGTGCATTCCGCTCCAGCCCGAACCAGGACCGCCCAGGGCTGCGGGCGTCGCCGGACACGGGCGCCTGCTCCCTGCCGACCTCGGAGGCGATCTGGTCCCGGTCAGCAGCCCGTTAGAGTTGCCCGGTGACACCATGGGGGCTGGATCGCGTCCACCATGTGAAAGGAACGCAACGAGCTCGGCGGTCAAGGGGCTAGAGGTGACGGTTCCTTCCGAGCGTCGTGAAGCGTTCGAGCGATACGTGCTCCCCGAGCTCGAGACGATGTTCAGGGTGGCACTGGCCATGACACGCAATCGCGCAGAGGCGGAGGACCTGGTCCAAGACACCCTGCTGCGGGCGTTCCAGGCGATCGAGCGCTTCGACGGCCGCCATCCTCGGGCCTGGCTGTTGACGATCTTGCGAAATACCCAGATCAACCGGCATCGGCGCCGACGGCCCGGACTCTTGCGCGACTGGGATGGCGACCAGCGAGCTCGCGAGCCGGCATCGACCGATTCGGGACCGGAGGAGACGGTTATGGCCACGATGCTCGACTTCGTGGTCGAGGCCGCCTTCTCGGCGCTCCCCGACCACCAGCAGATCGTGATCTGGCTGGTGGATGTCGACGGCCTGTCCTACAGGGAAGCGGCGGAGGTCCTCGCGGTGCCGATCGGCACGGTCATGAGCCGCTTGCATCGGGGACGGAAGCGGATCATGCACCAGCTGGTGGGCTCAGAGGTGGCAACCGGGAGGATCTCGTGAGGTTCCGGTCCCGACGGGAACTGAACATGAGCTGCCTGAGGGTCATCCGGGTCCTGCAGGCCTACCTCGACGGGGAGGTGGACGAGTCCACAGCCCGGCTGGTGAGCGTCCATCTGGCAGATTGTGGCCGCTGCGGGATGCGGGCTGACACCTATCGCGCGATCAAGGCGGCCATGGCCCGGCGCGGGCCAGGCTGGGACGACGACACGTGCCAACGCTTCGAGCGCTTCGCCCGCCAGGTCGCCCGATCCGATCCCGACCGGATCTGAGGCTCGCCAGGGCGCCCCGTCGATCAGGCCGTGCGTCGCCGGACAGGCACCCAAACGAGTAGCCCGGGGAATGGCAGTCGGGCGGAGCGGGTTCCTTTCCCGTCAGCGAGGGCCGGGTGTGGCCGTGGAGGTATTTGACCAGGTGAGACGTGTTCCTAAAGCGGTACGGGCCCAGCGCCACCCTTCGTCGAAGTCCGCGATTACATGGATCCGCGGTCACCGCTCCGCCAGGATTGGTCTCTCGGGGCTTTCGGGCGTGCTGATGCTGGCGGCGATAGGCCTCATCGGCTTCCCGCTGTTCACCAACCTCATCCAGGCTGGCAACGAGGGGCACCTGGCCCAGGAGCTCCTTAGCCCAGGCCTGCGCCAGCAGTACATCAACGGTGACGTAGGGGTCGGCCAGAGCCTGACGAGGATCAAGATCCCCGCCATCGGCGTCAACGTCGTGGTCGTACAGGGGACGACGGACTCTGCGCTGCGATCCGGGGCTGGGCACTACACCAACACACCCCTGCCGTGCACCGTTGGAAACGTTGCAATCGCCGGCCATCGGACCACATATGGCAAGCCCTTTTCCCAGCTTCAAGCACTTGTCCCGGGCGACACCATCGAGCTGGACACGCCGGTCGGCACGTGCGTTTACAAGGTCACCGAGGCGCCCTACAAGGTGCTGCCGACAGATGTCTCGGTGGTGGACAACACCCCGGGCCGGCACAACCTCACGCTGACTACCTGCGCACCCAGGTACTTTGCAACGCATAGGATGATCGTCAAGGCGACGATGGTGTCTACGGAGCCAGCCGCCTGATGATCTCGGTCCGGCTAGCCGAGGGCGCCGGCAAGCTCGGACAGCGAGGCGACGCAATGGTCCGGGGCAAGGAAATAGCCCGGATACGGCCGGGCCCGACGGTTGACCCAGGCAGTGCGCATTCCGGCTCGCCTGGCGCCGTCGATGTCCCAGGGGTGCACGGCGACGAGCAGCATGTCGGCAGGTTCGACCGAGCAGCTGCGCCAGGCGTGCTCGTAGGCGCCCGGAGCCGGCTTCCACACGCCAGCGTCCTCGACCGACAACAGTCGCTCCAAGTGGTCGCGGATTCCGGCGGCGGCCAATAAACGCTCGGCGATCTCGGTCGAGCCGTTGGTGAGCGTGACCAGTCGTGCTCCGGCCGCGGCGAGAGCTCGGACGCCGTCAGGCACATCAGGATGGACCGGCAGGTCGAGGAACCCGCTCATGACGTGCTCGACCGCCGCGTCAGGATCACAGTTCAGCGGCAGGCCAGCCAGGACATCGCGAAGCGCTCCTTCGCCGAGCGTCGAGAAGCGCTCGGAGGCGCGGGCCGCGGCGAGCGCGAACCCGTCGCGCAAGAGCGACGCGAACCACACCTTCGCCGCCCATTCGGGCGCGCCGACCTCGGTGAAGCGTTGGCCCATCGGAGTCAGGTCAGAGAGGGTCTCGTTGACATCGAAAACCACCACCCTAGGCATGTTCACGACTTGTTCCTTGGTTCGCCGTCCATGGCGTCGAGGAGCAGTGGTGGGTGAACCGGTGCCGATCCCATCCTCAGCGCCGCTGCAGGCGCTCCAACAGCGGCTGCCTGGCTCGGCCCCCCGGCGTGGTGACGCCGCCGGAGGGCCCGACCTGCGCCACCGTCACTCCCCGCCAGAAGGCCACCCGCCCGGCGATGGTGTGGGCAGCCGGGCTCGGCTCGGGGTAGTACCAGGCAGCGTCGGGGTTCTGCTTTCCGTTGACGACCAGGCTGTAGTAGCTGGCAGTTCCTTTCCACGGGCAGTGGGAATGCGTGGTGCTCTCGCGCAGGTACTGCCGGTCGACGGCGTCAAGTGGGAAGTAGTGGTTCCCCTCTACGACCACCGTGTCGTCGCTCTCGGCAAGCACCGCGCCGTTCCAGGTGGCTCTGACCATGAACACATAACCCCCTCCGCTCGGCGAGCATTCCCCCCAGGACACTATTGGCATTGCAGGGAATGTAGGTCAAGCCGAGCGGGTTGCGGGTCCCGGGCTATAGCTGTGCCCGCCGCCCAGGTTGTGCTCTGCCAGGCCCTGACCTCGGTGCTCGCAGGCCCGGGCACGCCGATCTCAGGGAAGGGCGAGCAGGACGGAGTGGCGGGAACGCTCGATGTCCATCACCTCGAGCGAGCTGTAGCCGGCGTCGGCCAGCCACCGCCGGTAGTCGTCCTCACCGTGGGTGTCCCCACCGTTCGCCCCCACGAGCATCTGCACGGCGAAGAGGTCGGCAACCGGGCCGCTCCCCCTGAGCAGGGTGACGATCACGAGAGCCCCCGCGGGGGCGACAATCCCTTTTAGCCGGCGGAACAGCTCGAGGTTGTGCTCTGCGTCGTATGTGTGGGTGACGCCGGCGCAGAAGACGATGTCGAAGCTTGTGCCGGGCAGGGTCTCGAAGAAGTCGCCGCCGAAGAGGTCGATGCCCGCCCGGGGGAACCGATCGTCCCCCCTCAGGGCCTCGATAACGGCCGGCCGGTCCTGTACGGTGGCGTGCAGGCCGCGGCAGGCGAACTCCAGGGCGTACTCTCCGTGCAGGCCGCCCAGATCGAGCACGGTTCGGGCCTCCGGCATCCGCGCCAGGCACGCATCCACGACCGACGCTGCGGATTGGCGGGAGGTGGCAGCGAGAGCGCCCAGGAAGACGTCGAGGCGGGGTGGGCCACCGGCTTGGCCCGAGGAGACGGGCGCCCCCTGCAGCCGGTTCCCGATGTCGGCGCTCCAACGCCGGATAGCGCGGGCGTGGTGGCGAAGGACAAATCCTTGCTCGCCTGTGGGACATCCGGCGCCCTCGACATAGCGGCCGTCGTCGCAGGCCTGCACGATGTCCCAGACCGCCAACGCCGCGAGGACCACCCGAACGGCTCCGGCGTCGAGCGATGATCGCTCAGCCACCTCGGAGGCACTCGCGGGCAGGCTGGCCAGGAGCCCGGTCTCCACGGCAGCGTCATAGATCAGCACCTTCCGCCAGTCGAGGACAAGGTCTGGCGGGGCCAGGAACGACATCTCGACCGGCGATAGCGCCACCGCAGGGGCGCCGTCGCCTCTTGCTGGCTCAACCACGGGTTTCCCGAGCGGCGCCGCCGCTGACGAGCATGCGCTCGTTCATCCCCACGCCGCAGGCCGGGCCTGCTCGGCAGAGTGGGCCTTGAAGGCGGGACTGGCATATCTGCGCAGAAAAATGGACGTATTGCGCTTGGAGTTGAAGCGCTGCACCAAGAGGCTCGAGTTCCTTCCCAGACCTCCGAAATGCATGATCGGCATCCTATAGTGGCCGGTGACGTGGGCTGCATGCTCAACCCGGCGACACGGAGAGCAGTGTCATGGGCTTATATACTACCTAATTACACACACTCGCAAGGAGCAGGGGATCGGCGTCCTCCAGTCATGAGCTGGAGGCGATCGCCCGGCTGGTGTGACCAACCCGTTTGCGCGAGGTAGGCGGCGGCGAACTCGTCCTTCCCCGTCATGATCCGCCCACCTCCGAGGGCGACAGTGCTCAGCCTCGGGATCGCCTGCTCAAATCGTCGTGTTCGCGAGCGCGATGTACCGGGAAGTCTGGGCTCTCAGCGCGTCCAGATCCTTCGCTGCCAGCGTCTCACAAGCCCAGTCCCAGTGGATCGAGACGTCGTCGCCGGGCTGGACCTGCTCGAAGAGGCTTCGTCCGCCGGCTCGCCAGGTCACCGTCTTGGTTTGCGGCGACCCCAGGGCGAGCTTCCCGTCCGCCAGGACCAGTGGGCACCGCTCCACCACCAGCTCGTCGCCGCACACCGACGCGACGGTCGCCCAGCTGATCCGACAGGAGTCCATGGGGACGAGCGCGATCTCAGCCCGGTGATCGCGCATGAGTCCGGCGCGCACGTAGATGTCGAAGACATGGAAGTTGTGGTGGGGACGAGCACCGAGGTCTAGCTTGGAGCCCAGCCAGGCGAAGTCGCTCTGGGCCATCACTGGCTTGAAGCGCTCCGTCAACAGCTCGGAGAGCTGAGCTGGCCCCACCCGGTCGAGCAGCGAGTTCCCCAACCAGTACGCGGCGACGACGCGGTCGTCGAACGGGTCACCAATCCCGTTGGCGTGGGCGATCAGGACGAGGTAAGGATATGCGCCCTCGAAGCGCCGGGCGAGCTCCAGCAGGCCCCGATCGGGCTCGCCGCTGGCCACGTACTCGAGCAGTGCCCCGTGATCGGGCGGCCCGCAGTAGCCCAGGCGGTTCGGCGGGAACGCGTACCGCCCGAAACGCAACACCCCACTCAGAGTCATCAGGCACCTTCACCTTTCGGGTGGGCCGATCCTGTCGCGAGCGTAGCCGCCGCCCCCTCCTCCCGGAGCCCGACGACGAGAATCGCCACGACCGCGACGAAGGTCAAGACCAAGCCTGCCTCGTCCCCAGCGAGATGCAGGGGGCGGTTGGCGATGAGATCGACGGCGATCGTCACGATCGGGGCGCCCGTACCGATCGCGGTCACCGCCGCTACCCGGATCAGACGGATCGCCAGGAAGGCGGTGACCGTGAAGAGGAGCAGGATGACCCCAGTAGCGACGACGTAGGACCACTGGAGCGAGTCGAGATGGGCGATCGGCGCCAGCTCACCGCGGGTGGCCAGGTACGCGAAGAGGATCGCCGACCCGAGAGTGAGCTGGGCCGTCATCGCGACCATCGTGCTGAGGCGCCCCTGGAACAGATGCTTGGTGACGACGAATCCGACCGAGAACAGCACTGTGGAGGCGCCTATGAGAACCGTCCCCTCGTTGAATCGGACAAGCCCGAGGCTCGTGCTGAGCAGGACGCCAGCCAGAAGCACGGCTAGCCCTGCCCACATCGACCGACCCAGCCGCTCGCCGAGGAACGCCACGGCCAGAAGCGCCACGACAACGAACTCAAGGTGACTCCCGAGCGAGCCCGTCACCGGGCTCGTCATCTTGAGGCCGGTGAAATAGAGGGCGAACGGCACGCTTCCGCCGGTCAGCGCGAGCAGGACCAGCCATCCCCAGTCACGACGGCGGAGCCCGCGGTAGAGTCTGCGCTGGCTCGAGAGGAGCGCAAACGGGATGAGAAGTAGGATTCCCGATACGCCGTTCTTGAGCGACGTGTACACCACGGCATTTTGGAAGTGGGCAACGCCCAGGCTATTCACGTAGATGGCGACACCGCTCACCAGGGCGTTGAGCACGGCGAGGCCATAGCCGAGTCGCACCGCGGAGCGCGGGTGACCCTCTGACAGTCGCTCCAGGAGCGGCCTCCGGCGGGGGCCCTCATCAGGCCACCGCTGTCGCCGGGGTATCGGAGAGCTTGGCTGCGCAGGCAACTATCCCTCGCTCATGATACGGACACGCATCACGGAACTCACCTCCTCACAGGCACCTACAGCCTACGGTGGACCGCCAAAAATCCCCTCGGGAATGATGGCGGCCCCAAGGACGCGTTCGTCTGGTCGGCGGCAACGCTGAGATCGTGGCGAGCGCGTGCGGCTGAGCTTCTTATGTGATGCCATCTTGCCCTTGACGTAAGAGGGCAAGCCAAGCTCAAAGCCCGGCGACCACCGCCGCGCCGAGGGCGACGACCCAGGCCACGCCTATGCCGAAGCACAGGCCGACCGCCACGAGCACCGCGCCTGCCCGAGCATTGAGCGCCCAGCACCGCAGCTCTGCCGGGGTGAGCTTTCCGAGGGCCGAGAGTCCCGAGCGGGCGAGGAACCCGCCTATGTCTTTGGCGAGGCCGCCGGTAAGGCGCGCAGCAAAGGAGTTGGCGAGCACGATCGACACCGAGGAGATCATGGCGATCATCGCCCAGGCAGGCTGGACCAGCCCGGTGATCGCGAGCGGAACCCCGATCCCGTTGAAGGCGAACGCTATGGCGAGATTCTGCCGGGTCTTCTTGAAGCTGGCGGCACCGATGTCCCGGGCATCGGCCACGGCAGTGAGACGGTTGCCGACCAGCACGACATCGGCGGACTCGATGGCGATGTCGGTGCCCGCTCCCATGGCGATGCCGATGTCGGCCTGGGTGAGTGCCGGCGCGTCGTTGATGCCCTCGCCCACCATGATCACCCGGTGCCCCTGGCCCTGCAGCTCACGGATCACCTGGGCCTTGCGGTCGGGGAGCATGCCGGCATGGACCGCTTCGATGCCAACCTCGGCGGCCACGGCTCGGGCGGTAGCGCCGTTGTCGCCAGTCACCATGATCGGGGTGATCCCAGCGGCGCGAAGCCGGGCGACGGCGTCTCTCGCGTCTGGCTTGACGGCATCCGCGATGCCGATGAGGCCGGCGAGGGTCCCATCTCGGGCGACGACGACCACGGTCTGGGCGGCTTCCTGCATGGTTTGGATGCGCTCGGCCAGGGGCGCCAGGTCGGCGCCGTGGGTGGCGACCCAGCCCGGCTTGCCGACCGCCACGGTGACACCGGCGAGGCTGGCGATGACGCCCTGGCCGGTGCTGGAGGAGAACCCGCCGGCCTCGGGGATGGTGAGGTTACGTTCCTTGGCGGCGGTGACCACGGCCCGGGCGAGGGGATGCTCGGAGGAGATCTCGACGGCCGCCGCCATGGCGAGAAGCTCGTCCGGGCCGCCCCCCCCGGCGGCCACGACCTCCACGACGCTCGGCTTGCCGGCGGTGAGCGTGCCGGTTTTGTCGATCACCGCGGTGTCGATGTCCCCGAAGACCTGGAACGCCTCGCCAGAGCGCATCAAGATGCCCCGCTCGGCGGCCATGCCCCCGCCGCGCATCATGGCAAGTGGGGTGGACATGCCCAGGGCGCACGGATAGCCCATCACGAGGGCGGCCAAGGTGGCGAAGATACCACGGGAGAGGTCCATCTGGCCGGTCGCCGCCCAGGCCCCCAGCGTCCAGACGACAAGCGACAGCCCGGCGGCGCCGAGCACGAGCGGTACGAAGACCTTGAGGACCCGGTCGACAACTTGGATGATGCCGGGTTTCAGCGCCCGGGCCTCTTCGATGTGGCGGGCGACCTGGGCCAAGAAGGTGTTGTCTCCGATGTTGGTCACCTTGACCACGAGCGCCCCGGTGGTGTTGACCGAACCGCCGATGACCTCGTCACCGGCAGCCTTGTCGGCAGGAATCGGCTCGCCGGTCACCATCGACTCGTCAATCGCCGAGGTCCCCGAGATGACCTTCCCGTCGAGGGGGACCCGCTCGCCCGGACGCACCCTGATCTGCTCGCCGAGGGCCACCTCGTCGATGGGCACCTCGATCTCTGTTCCGTGGCGCAGCACCCGGGCGGTTTCGGGCTGCAAGTCGAGCAGGCGACGCACCGACGCTGAGGAGGAGGAGCGCACCAGCGAGGACACATAGCCAGAGAGCAGGTGGTAGGTGGTGATGAACACCGCCACTGAACCGAAGTCCCCGGCTGGGAACACCTTGGGTGCGACGAACAGTCCGAGCAGCCCTCCGATCAGCCCGCCGAAGGCGCCGACTTCGAGCAGCACGTGCTGGTTGAAGATGCGCCGTCGGGCACTGGCGATGGCCATGGTGAGGATCGGTCGTCCAACCACGAAGATCATCGAGACGGCCATGCCGAGGATCAGCCACGGGCCGTAAGCGAAGAGGCGGCCGGCCCAGGTGACCGACAGGGGATGTCCGGTCACCCACACGTAGCTCATCAACCCGAGCGTCACAACGGTGAGGACAAGGCCGACCTGGAAGCGGTCCCGCTCGGCGTCCAGCTCAGCCTGTTCCTCCTCGAACAGGCCGACCTTTCGAGGGTCGCGCACGGAGTAGCCGACCGCTCGAAGGGTGTCCACGATGCGCTGGGGGCCTACCTCGCCAGGACGGTAGGTGACCAGGCCCTCCTCATGCGCCAGCGACACCGAGACCGCGTCGACCCCCTCCAGGTGCCCGACGGCCTTCTCGATCGTGGACACGCAGAAGCTGCAGTGCAGGTTGCCCAGCTTGACCTGTAGCCGAGCGCTGCCGTCCTCACCGGTGCGCACCCGGTCGGCCAGCCAGCCCTCCTCGGTATTGATCGCCTCTCTGGGGCCTCCGGGGGACTTGCTGTTCTGCTCGAGTGCGGTTGCCATGGTTGACCTCCTGTCTTCCTCCTAGAGTATCTAGTCAACTATAATGTTAGCGAAAAAATTTCCGGTGCTGCCCCGAGTCGAACTGTCCAAGAACCGTACGTGTCAATGGAGTTTAGAGCTGGTGCTGGTGCTAGATCGCCGACAGCTCCCGATATCGGGCCTTCGACGACAATGCGTATGGCAGGATCTCAGACTTCCAGTAACTGGAAGCTACTGGGCGATGGTGAGGCTGGAGTAGACCCACCAAGCCGAGAGGGCACGGGTATCTGCGAGCGCCTGGGCCTATTTTTTAGATAAGCCAGCTCCAGTGATCAGCTCACGGCCTGAGCGCTGCCTCGCGCTCCAGCCAACGCCCGTAGGAATCGCGGAGCAGGCCGACCGTTGGCGCCTCAGGTCGCACCACGGTCACCGCGGGGCCGGGCACTGGTAGCTCGTGGACGATCCCAGCTGCCATCCCACCAATCAGGGCTGCACCTCGACAAGACGCATTGGCCGACCCGGTGATCCTGAGCGGGCGGTCCAGGGTGTCCGCCAAGAGCTGTCGCCATATCGGACTGAGACTGCCACCTCCAGCCAGGAGCATCTGTGAGGCGCGCTCGAACTCGGGCAAGGTCGTCGCGGCTGCTCGGATGGAGAAGGCGATCCCTTCGAACACGGACCGGATGAGGTCGTCGCGGACATGGCCCAGGCGCAGGCCGACAAAGGCAGCGGATGCCCGAGCGCTCATCGACGGGGAGCCGGCCCCTGCGAGGTGCGGGATGAAGCTCACCCCGTTGGCTCCAGGTGCCGAGCCCGCGAGCGTGCCGTAGGCGATGGGCCAGTCGCAACCGAGGGTCGACCACGCCCACTCAAAGGCCAGTCCGGCCGCCTGCACCGCGGCCAGGGCGTAGTACTGGCCGGACAGAGCAGAGGCAAACACATGGTAGCGCCGATCCTCGTCCGGGCTCGGTTCTTGGCGCAAAGCGACCACCTGCGCCCCCGTTCCGATTGTCAGTTGCGGAGGGTCGCTGGCGGTCGTGCCAGTGCCCACGAGGGCGGCCGCTGTGTCCGCTGCGCCAAAGCTCACGGGCAGGCCCGCGTCGAGCCCGAGCCCCTCAGCTGCTGCAGGACTCAGGCATCCCGCCAGGGACCCCGCTTCGCCGAGCGGAGCGAGGAGCTCGCGGCGCAGACCGAGCTCGCTTATCACACCGTCTGCCCACCGCCGCCGGGCGAGGTCGTAGAGCAAGGTGGCGGAGGCATCGCTGGGCTCGCTCGCGGCCTCACCGACGAGTCGGAGGCGCAACCAGTCCTTGGCTTGCAGGGCCCAAGACGCCTGAGCGTAGCGCTCAGCCTCGTGCTCGGCCAGCCAACAAAGGACTGGGCCGGTCATGCCAGCCCGAAGCGGGTTGCCCAGGAGGGCCGAAGCGGTCTCGGAAAGCGAGCGGTAGCGGGTGAGCTCTGGCTCGGCACGCTGGTCTGCCCACAAGATCGCCGGGCGGAGCGCAGATCCGTCCGCACGGACGAGAACCGCACCGTGCATCTGGCCGGATATGCCTACAGAGCAGACACCGACCCCCGCTGCCGTCACCGCGGCGCCAACTGCCTCGCAGGTGGAGCGCCACCAATCCTCGGGGTCCGTCTCCACCCAGCCCTGGCGGGGACGCTGCAGGGGGTGGGGGGAGCGGGCGACGCCAAGCTCATGGCCCCGTGGGTCAAGGACCACCGCCTTGGTGGAGCTTGTGCCGACGTCGATCCCGAGCAGACCCGGCGTCATGCGGTGACGGGCGTTGCCTCTGGTGGCTGCGAGCCTCCCTCCCTCGCCGCCGCCAGGACGGCTTCGATGTAGGCCCGGGCCCGCATTGCCACATCCATGGGATCGTCCCAGTTGTGACGCCACACAGCCAACGTCCCCGCTAATGCCTCGAGCGTGGCGGGTGCGGAGAAGCTCTCGAAGGTGATCGTTCCGTCGTAACCCACCTCGACGAGGGCCCTGAAGAACGACCCGAAGTCGACCTGGCCGGCACCGAGATAGCCCCGATGACTCTCGCCGACGTGCACGTAGCCCAGCCGGTCTGCGCAGGCGAAGACCGGTCCCGCGAAGTCGCCCTCCTCGATGTTCATGTGGTAAGTGTCCAGGTGGATGACGACGTTCTCCCGCCCGACATCTTCGATCATGCGCCTCGCGGCTGCGGCCGTGTTGACGAGGTTGCTCTCGTAGCGGTTGACCACCTCGAGGCCGAGCGTCACGCCCAGGGGCATGGCCCGGTCGGCGAGGCGACCGAGCGCCCCAACAGCGTTCGACCACCCGATCTGGCTTGGCGGGCTCTGGTACTTTCCCAGAGCCGAATAGAGCACGCCGGTGAGCAGCGTGGCTCCGAGGTCGCTCGTAGCCTCGAGTGACCTGCCGAGGAGGGACTCACCTTTGGCTACCACGCTGATGTCCGCACTCGAGATGTCTGCGTCGAAGGGTAGGCCCAGCGAGCAACGGACTCCGAGAGCCGCTCTGTCGAGGGCCGCCCGAACCGACCTCACATCGATGGCCTCGGGGTCCAGCATGGGTAGCTCCACCACGTCGAAGCCGGACTCCGCGCTCAGGCCCACCGCGAGCTTGGCGTTGGCGGTGTCCCACTCGCGCACCCAGATCAGCGCGTGGACGCCCAGGGGGTTGCGACCACGACGGGTGCTCGTCATGCTGGTCGATCCTTCACGCCGGTGATGAGGGCTACCAGCTGTTCACCGTCGAGCCCCCCGGTCGGCCCTCCGCCGGCCAAGCGGCCCCCCCGGAGCACCCACACCCGGTCCGTAAGACGCAGCACCTGTTGCATGTCGTGGCTGATCAAGATTATGGGGACACCTTGATCACGCAGCCGGCAGATTACGTTCTCCACCCGGACTGTCTCTTGGACGCCGAGCGAGGCAGTGGGCTCGTCCATGATCACCAGGTGCGAGCCGAAGGTGGCCGCCCGGGCGATGGCGATCGCTTGGCGCTGCCCGCCGGAGAGCCGTCGCACGCGCGCGCTCGGGGATGGAACGTTCACTGAGAGCAGCGAGAGCAACTCCGCCACACGCCGTGCCATGCCCCTACGATCCAGCCAGCGCAGCGGTCCGAGCGAGCAGGTGTCCTCTCGGCCGAGGAAGAAGTTCTGCACCACGCTGAGGTCGTCGACCAGAGACAGATCCTGGTAGACGGTTTCCACTCCGGCCTTGCGAGCGACCTCCGGGCTCGAGAGATCAACGTCGTGGCCCGCGAGGCGGATCGTGCCCCGCTCGGGACGGTGGATGCCGGTCACACACTTGATAAGAGTCGACTTGCCGGCCCCGTTGTCTCCGACGATCGCAGTTACCTCGCCGCGCGCTGCCCACAAGCTGACCCCGTCAAGCGCAACGATGCCACCGAAGCTCTTGGTGAGGTCGTCTACCTCCAGTGCCAACGCGGGGGTAGCCGGCTTGGTGATCTCTTGGCCCAGGCCTACGTCCATCACTGGCTATCCCCTCTGGTAACGCATCAAGCCAGCGGCGCCAACCACCACGAGGCCGACGACCAGCGGCTCGTAGAACTGCGACACAGCCATCAGGGTCAGGCCATTGGCGAGCGCCGTCAACAGGACGGCCCCGACAGCGGGTCCGAGGATGGTGCCGCGCCCACCGAACAGGCTCACACCGCCCAGAACAGTGGCGGCAATCGCGTCGAGCAGGAGCGTCGTGTCCGGCGCTGGCTCCGCGGCCCCGATTCGGGCCGTGTACAGGACCGCGGTCAGCCCCGCCAGGATGCCCGAGATGAGATACACGGCGATGCGGACCCGGTCGATGCGGACGCCCATCGCCCGGGCCGCCTCTCGGTCCCCACCCGTGGCCAGGACGTGGGCGCCGAAGCGCGTATGAAACAAGGTCCAATGGCCAGCGATGACCACGGCGACGGCGACCAAGACCGGATAGCCGATCGGACCCACCGACCCGGTGGATAACCGGAGGAGAAAGTTGCTCGTGATCTGCGTCGGGGTGCCCGAGGTCAGGACCAGGGCCAGCCCGCTTGCCACACCCAGAGCGCCCAAGGTGACGATGAAGTCGGTTATGCGCACCTTGGCAATGGTGAGCCCGTTCAAGAGTCCCATCGCCGCTCCACCAGCGACGGCCGCCAAGCAGGCAAATCCGATCCCGAGTCCGCCGGCATGGGTGACGACCTCGCCCAGCAGAACGGCGCCCAGCGTGAGGATCGCCACCTCGGAGAGGTCGATCCCCGCTGTAAGGATCACGAAGCTCTGTCCGACCGCCAGGATGACCAGGACGGCCGACTCGGTGAGGACGTCCTCGACGTTACCGGCGGATAGGAAGTGGCTGGCGCCGATCCCAAAGACCAGGCACAACACGGCCAGGGCGATAAGCGCAGTCCAGTTCGACCAGAAGTCGGGCCGGGATCCGAGCAGGCGGGCCCCCTGCCACGTTGGGAGCCGGTTCGAGAGCATCCTGCCGGCCCGGGCTCAGTGGCCGAGGAGGCTGGTGAAGGGGTCGCTGAAGGACTGGAATGGCTTGGGGAATGCTGCCAACGCCTGGCTGGCGTTGGATTGGGTGACCACCTCCGCCGGTGTTGCCACCGAGGCGGGGAGGTGCTTGCCCTGCGCTGCTGCAGTGCAGGCCTCCACTCCTAGGGCGCCGATCGTGTACGGGAACTGCTCGACGACAGCGGCCATCGTGCCTGCCTTGACCTCTTGAAGCACGGCGGTGTCGCCGATGATGGCGGTGGTGTCGACCTTGCCCTGCTTGCCGACGGTGCCGATCGCACGCTGCACTCCCAGCGCCATGTCGCCGTTGGCCACAAAGAACGCCTTGAGGTTGGGGTGCGTCTCCATGATGCTGGTGGCATCGGCCAGAGCGGTGGCGCGATCCCAGTTCCCCGCCACGGTCTGGACTATGTCGAGCCTTCCCGCGGCACCCTCGTTGAAGCCCTTGATCCGGGCTTGGCTCGTCGGGTCGCTGGCAAGTCCGCCGATGATGGCCACCTGCGAGCCGGAGGGCAGCATGCTTGCCAGCTGTGTGGCCATCAGCTTGCCGGCAGCAACGTTGTCGGTGCCGATGTAGGTGGCCAGTTGAAGACCAGCCGCCTGAGCGGCGCTGGTCGAGATCGGCAGGTCCACGTTCACGATCGGCTTGTGCTGGGACCGCGCCTGGAGGAGGGGCTGTACCAGGTTCGTGGAATCCACCGGGTTGGCGATGTAGCAGGAGTAGCCATGGGCGACGAGAGCTGAGAGGGCATTGGCCTGACCGGCCGCGTCTGCCAGGTTGCTTGCGGCGTCCACGGTGAGGGGTACGCCGAGCTTCGCTGCTTCGGCCTGCGCGCCCTGGTTCATGGCGGCAAAGTAGGGGTTGCTGACCGGCTTCAGGATGAAGCCGATGCTCAGGGAGCTGGGCTTGGTCGAGCTGGTTACCCCGGTGCTGGTCGAGGTTGTCGAAGGCGAAGAAGTGCCGCAGGCGGCGGCCAGTAGGGCGAGTGCGGTCCCCATGGCGGCGATCCCGAGTGTCCGGGCACGAAGACTCATGAGCGGGTCCCTCCTTCTTTGGTTGGCCAAAAACTGGCCCTTCGGTCGGCCAATCACTGGCCGCTACGGTAAGGATACAACAACCTTCTGATCTTGTCAAGCAGAAGTATGGGTAAATAAGAGAAAAGATTGGGGCCCTGGCGTAGAAGGTCCGGTATCCTGATGCGGTGCCCACCCGGACAGTGCTCGCTACCACCGCCAGCGCAGGGACCCTCCTGCAGGTCATCCGCGAGGATGCCCTGGGGACCCGAGCTGCCTTGAGCGACCGTACGGGGCTGTCGCGAACCGCTATCAACCAACGTCTCGCCGTGCTCCTCACGCACGGCCTCGTCGTTCCTGACGGACAAGACCATTCGAGCGGCGGGCGGCCGCCGGCACAGTTCTGCTTCAATGCCCTGGCTGGGCTCGTGCTCGGCGTGGACATCGGGATCACCGCCACCCGGGTGGGGGTAGCCGATCTGTCCGGACATATTCTCGCCGAGACAAGTGGTGACCTCTCCGTCGAGGACGGGCCGGGTGCCGTGCTCGGGTGGGTCGCGAAGCACGCGGACGGGCTGCTCCACGAGGTGGGGACAAGTCCTGGGCGCCTATGGGGGATCGGTGTGGGCGTACCAGGACCAGTCGAGTTCGGGGCAGGCCACGTGGTGAACCCCCCCTTCATGCCCGGCTGGGACCGCTTCCCCATAGGGCACTGGTTCACCGACCACTACGGCTGTCCCGCTGTCATCGACAAAGACGCCAACATCATGGCCCTGGGTGAGTACCGGAACGCCTGGCGCCATCTCCGCCATGTGCTCTTCGTAAAGGCCGGTACAGGCGTCGGCTGTGGAGTGATCGCCGATGGACGGGTCCACCGCGGGGCCCGCGGTGCAGCCGGTGACATCGGTCACATCCAGCTACAAGGACATGGTGACCCAACCTGCCGTTGCGGCAACCGAGGCTGCGTGGAAGCCATTGCTGGCGGGTGGGCCCTGGTACGAGACCTTCGGGCGGCAGGATCCTCAGTCCGAACTGCTCGCGACGTGGCTGGACTGGCACATGACCTGGACCATGATTGCCTCCTCGCGATCCGCCGGGCGGGCCGGGTGGTAGGCGAAGCGCTCGCCGACGCAGTGAACTTCTTCAACCCTTCCGTCGTCATCGTTGGTGGCTCGATCGGCCTCGCCCATGGCGAGTTTCTGGCCGGTGTCCGTGAGGTCGTCTATCAACGGTCTCTGCCCCTCGCAACACAAGACCTTCAGATCGTGCCGTCGTCGCTGGGCGACCAAGCAGGAATCATCGGGGCGGCGTACCTGGTCGCGGACCTCATCTTGGAGCCCCAGAGAGTGGACAAGCGGCTTACCCGAACCGAGCCTCAAGCGAGCCGATGATCCCGGAGCTGAGCAGAGCGATCGCTTCCGCCGCAAGTCGTGGTCGCCCACCCGGTACAAGCCGTGAACCTGTGTACAGTAGATCATGGTGTGCTCGCCGTCCCGGCATTGGCGATCGCGACCAGCCCTCGCGCTGCGGGCTGGTGTGCCGTCACCATGGCATGAACCATCTCGCCCACATCAGGCACCGATTGCTTCACGGCGGGTCGTCGCGCATCGGCCACAGCGCTTGGAGCTCGGCGGTAGCAGCGTCGAGCGGCTGGAGCCGGCGAAGGCGGTGCCCGTCGGTGCGCAGGTAGTCGGCCAGCTTGTAGCTGTCGCCGGGATCGGACTTGGCCCGGCTGGCCCCCCAGCGGGGGCGGGCCGCGTTGAACGCGTTGGGGTGGATCGGCACCACCGGGTGACCGGCGGCGAGCAGCCGGTCAACGACCAGCGCGCTGGTCGTCTCGATCGCCACCGGCAGCTGCTCGGACGGCCCCAGCCCGGCGAGCCGGCCGATGACGGCATCGATCCCGGCCTCGTCGTGGGTGAACGGCCAGTGGGCCACCGTCGTCCCGGCGTCGTCGATGACTGTCACGTCGTGGGTGGCGGCCGCCCAATCCCATCCTACGAACATCGGCTTGTCTCGCCTCGTTGTTGTCGTCTGTCGCTGCTTGACTGGTCGGTGTCGGGGCCCTGTCGCCGCTTGCTCATTGTTCGGCCCTCAGCCGGGCATGTTCCTAAAGGCGGTCACGGGGTCCCGGCGCGTCGGGGGCGGCAGTACTCATGTTGGCCGTTCACCTCCAAGCGACCTTGGCCGTCCCCCGGGCGTCACCGAGAAGCCACACCAACTCTGACCGAAGCTCACCCCGCAATGGTGGACCAATGAGCGACCGACTGCATGTTGTGGTGATCGGTGGGGGTCTCGGCGGGTTGTGCCTAGCCCAGGGCCTGCGCCAGGCCGGCGTCGGGGTCAGCGTCTACGAGCGCGACGCCGCCCCGGACAGCCGCTGGGAGGGCTACTGCATTCAGGTCAACCCGGCGGGGAGCCGATCGCTGCACGCCTGCCTCCCCGAGCCCCTGTGGCGGGCGTTCCTGGGCACCGCCGGCCCTGGCGGCGAGTTCGGGTTCCTCACCGAGCAGCTCAGGGAGCTGGTGGTGGTCGAGGAGTCGGTGATGTACCCGGTCGCGGCCACCGACCCGGCCGAGGGCCACTACACCGTCGACCGGCGCGCCCTGCGCCGGCTGCTGCTACACGGCCTCGACGACGTGGTGCGCTTCGGCGCCGAGTTCGCCAGCTTCGAACCGACCGAAGACAGCCGGATCGCAGCGAACTTCGCCGACGGCCGCCGCGCGGTCGGCGATGTGCTCATCGGCGCCGACGGCCCGTCCTCCCGGCTGCGCCGGCAGTACCTTCCCCAGGCGCGGCGGACCCCACTCGGTGTCGGCGGCGTCGGCCACAAGCTGGCGCTCACCCCGTCGAGCCGTAGCTGGCTGCCGCCGCGCCTGCTGGGGGGCATGAACTCGGTCAACGTCGCTGCGCGACGCCCACCTGCTCTCCCAGATGCTCACCGCCGCCGACAGCGGCCGTCGGCCCCTGCTCGATGCCATCGCCTACTACGAGGCGGAGGTGCGCGACTACGGCTTCGCCGCCGTCCGCTCCTCACTGCGGATGCAACAGCAGTCCCTGACCACCGGAACGCTCCCCACCCTCGCCACCCGCAGCTGGTTCCGGCTCTGCCGTGCCCTACCACCGGTGCGCCGCCTCACCTTCGCCCACGGCTGGGACCGGCTCTCCTCCCCCCGCCCCTGGGAACAGGAGGCGTGAAAAGGGGCTACGTCCGCCGGCCCCACTCGTGGCGACTCGCCACGACCTCTCCGGGATCCTCGCGCCCCTGTGCCGCGCACGGATCGGCCAACGAGACGGGGGTGAGGGCTCTGACGTAGCTCAGCGTGCGAGGCGGATGTCGAGTTCGCGTTCCACGTAGTCCCACTCCGGGTCGCGCGGAGCCGGGACACCAGCTCCTCGAACGCAGGCGCGCCTCGGGGGGCGTATCGAACCAGGTGAGGAAGTCGAAGGGCTCGTCCAGATCCCGGCCGCGGTAGAGCCGGCGGGCCACCGCAGGCAGGTATTGCATCCCGATGGCGATGTGGCGAGAGGTCTCCTCAAACAGCTCCCGCCGAGGCTCGCATGTCGAGCCGTCTTGGCGGCCTCGCCGATTGGGACCAACTCCATCCCACCATTTGACATCAAGTCGGCTTGAACCGCCATCATGGGTCCATGCCGTCGTTGACGTCCTGGTCGAGGACCGAACCGATCCGCTCAGCCTTCGCGCTGCCCAGCGGATTGCGCGGGCGCCTCGCCGGGCACCTGATGCTGTGGACCAACCCGCAGCGGGACCTGCCCGACCTGATGGACATCCAGGTCGGTGACCAGGTCCTGGAAGTCGGATACGGGCCGGGCGCGCTGATCCGGCTACTCGCCCGCACTCCAGCCGGGCAGATCTCCGGGGTGGATCCCTCACCGCAGATGTGGGATATGGCCTCTCGGCAAACCCGCGCAGAGGTCGCCGCCGGGCGGATCGACCTGCGGATTGGAACCGCCGAGCATTCCGGCTTCGCCGACGAACAGTTCGACCGTGTGGTCTCGGTCAACAACGTGGCGATCTGGTCCGACCTGGAGGCCGGACTGGTTGAGCTGCACCGGGTGGCATGCCCCGGCGGACAGATCCTCATCGCCTGGCACGGCGGAACACGGCCCTCCCGGATCGCCCAGCACATGCTGCTGACCGACGACCAGCTTGACCGCATCCAGCACGCGCTCGCCGGCCTCTGCTCCGACGTCACCCGCCGGGGACTGGCGACCCTCACCGTCTTCGATGCCACCCGGTGACTCCGCAACGGCTGCGACTGGGAACCCCTACCGGTGCCGGCGATGCGTGAGTGGTGGGAAGACCACACTGAGCGTGCCCGGTGACGGATCCTCGGGTAACGGGCGGGGAGATCAACGACGCCGTGAGCCAGTCGTCGGTCCTCAGGGGCGCTGCTGGCTGCCTCGAGGTCATGGGGCCCCGACGCTCGGCTCTCCTCCGGCTGCCGAGAGGTCAGGATCGCTCGCGTCTGAGCGGCCACGCAGCGCTCTTGGGATGAGGACCGCGCTTCTCCCGGTGACCTCGACGAGGGCCATCAGGGTGAGCGCGGAGGTCCATGCTCCCAAGGTGAGGTCTTTGGCGGCGCTGAAGCGGGCGATGGCGGGACCGCCCCCGTTGGTGGCATACAGGGCGAACACGAGCAGCCAGCTGGTGCCAAGAGTCCAGTACGCGACCGTGGTGGCCGTCGAGCGGGCCATGAGCCGGCCGTCGCCACCCCAGTAGACGCTCGTGGAGCGCCCCGCAAGGGTGCCGAGGATGCCACCGGCGACAGCGCAGCCGATGACCAGTGCGAGATCAGCGCTGCGGGCGGGGAAGCCTCGGGTATAGGTTACTGCCGCCCAGGCAACGATCCCCATCGGCCACGCCAAGGCGAACGCGCTCAGGTGCTTTCCTCGCAGCTGGCGGACGACTGAGGAGTAGATGGATCCCAAGAGGTGCATCAACAGTGATGTATCCTGGGGTGGTGGTGACCGTCGGTGAGCTGTTCCGCCTGTCGCGGGTGTTACGTGAGGTTGCACTCGAAGCGGCGACCGATCCGGGGGAGGCGCCCCCGAGCGCCGGGCTGGTCGCAGTGACCGACGACATCGCCCACCACGAGCAGACCACCGTGGGTGAGATCGCCGCCCGCACCGGGCTGGCGCAGAGCCTGGTCTCGAAGGTGGTCGCCGAGCTGCGAGACGGCGGCGCGGTCGAGATGACCCTCGACGAGAACGACCGGCGCCGCAACCTGATCCGGATCACCGACTCGGCGCGCACCCAGGTCCTCGCCGACCGGGGCAGCCGCACCGTTGGCGAGGCACTACGGCACCGGTTTCCCGAGCGCTCCGAGGAGAAGCTCACCGGGATCGAAGCTGCACTTGAGGCACTGGCCGACCAGCTTCAGGATTGACCCAGCCGATCGTCTCCGAGGTCACCGATGACCAGCTAGTCGGCAACCGAAGGGCCCGATTGCGATGGGGGTCACTCAACAACTCGATCCGTTTGCTGGCATGTAGCAGTACCCGAACCTCCTGCGGGGCAGTCCGAGTGGCGACCTGACCACGCTGAGCGTGCCCGCTGAGGGATCGGTCAGCGGGGCATCGCCGGCCGCAGAATTGTGGCGGCCGGCGGAGCCTGACGACATACTCAGGACATGGACGTCCAGCTGTTCAGCGACGCCGGCGCCTTCTTGCAGGAAGCGGAGGGCTACCTCCCGCCGACCCGTTCAGTGCCAGCGTGATCGCCGTGTACGCGAGTCGTGTAGGCGTCGGTGCCCAGCCACTGGGACCGGACGACATGTGGTTCACGGTAACCGACGACGGGCGTGTGGTGGGACTTGCCATGCACACGCCACCCCACCGTCTCTTCGTCTCCCGGATGCCCGAGACGGCCGCGGCCACCCTGGCCGCAGCGCTCGCCCCGCCGCCGCTCGGGCGTTGCGCAAGCTCGATCCCGATGTTCGGCCACGGATTCGGGCCGCCATCGCCCTGCTGGCCGAGGACCCCCGACCTCCCTCGTCACGCCGCCTGCGAGGCCGTGACGGCTATCGGGTAAGGGTTGGGGCCTGCCGGGTGCTCTACACCGTCGCCGACGATGTGCTCTTGGTAGTCGTCGTCTCCCTCGGTCATCGCCGCGATTTCTACGACCGCTGAGCCGATCGCCTACCGGGACGGACGCAGATCAGGGAAGCCCTCGGCTGAAGACCGTCCGGATGAGGATGGACAACTGCGACCTGCCGCTGTGGAGCAACGCTGGATACGTGGTCCACCGGGCCTCGCCACCGTTCGTCTGATGCAGGTTGTGGTTTCCGAAGAGCGCCCGGATGTGGACGACCAGGTGCGAGCGGCGTTCCGGGTGCGCTGGCCCGAGTTCATCTTCCACGACCTGGTGTCCAACGCCCACGTCGAGCGGGTCGGCGCTTATTTCGGCTCCTGGGATCTGTGGCTCATCGACAACGAGCGCGTCTGGGCGGCGGCTGGGGTGCGCCCTTGCGGTGGGCGCCATGTCGAGCGCGGCGAACAGCTGGTCTTTCGTCGCTGCACCAACGAGTACTCCTGATCCGCAACCGGATCCCGCCGCGGTACAAACGAGCGGTGGTTTCGACGGTGGCCCCGCGGGCCTGGTAGAGTTGGTGCACCGCGGCTCCGACGATCCGCCACGATGGAGTTGCGCATCGAGGGAGGACGTGTCGTGGCGAGGTTCGTGGGGACCAGTGACCTGGTGAAGTGCTCGTTCTGCGGGAAGTCGCACAAGCAGGTTGACAAGCTGATCGCCGGTCCGGGCGTCTACATCTGCAACGAGTGCATCGAGTTGTGCAACGACATCATCATCATCGAAGGACCCGGCGGGCCGGGTGGCGCCGAGAGCCCCGAGGTGCCTCGCTCCGACGACCAGCGCCGGTGGCGGGAGGCGCAGCGTGCCCTCGTCGGACGTCTGGGCCGACAGCCCACGGTCTCGGAGCTGGCCGCCGAGCTCGGCTGGACCGAGGAGAGGCTCACTACCGTCCGCCGGGGTGCATGGGCTGCGCTGACTCGGGCTGCTGCGAGCCCGACAGATGTCGCCGGTGAGCTTCGAGGCTTGCAACGCCAGCTCGAACGCCTCGCCCGGCGGGTGGCCGGCCTGGTCGGCCAGTCCCGGGACGGCGACCCCGGCGAGACGGTCATCGCCTCGGGGAGCTTCGAGGGTGGGATCGCTTGGATCATCGACGCTGGCGGTGACGACGAGCAGTACTGGACCGGCCTGCGCCTGGCTTACACACACGGCGGCGGGATGGCTGGGCCGAAGCTGTGGGGTGATGAGCTGATCAACGTCTATACGGGCCGTGATGATGACGGTCCGCTCGGGATCGCGGTCCGCGCTGAGCCGCGCGTGGTCGGCGTTGAGCTGGTTGACCTCGGCGGGGCTGCTCGCCCGCTGGTTGCCTGTGGGGGCGGGGTTATCGACGGGTTGCGTTTCTACGTCGGCCTGGCCTGGGCCGCCCCGCCCGAAGCCGAGCAGGCGGGCACCTTCGGGCTGAGAGAGCTCCGAGCCCGCGACCAGGCCGGCGGGGTGGTCGCAACCTACGACCTCACCTTCTGGGATCGAAAGGACTGAACGGAACGAGAGCGAATTCTTCGCCCCTCACGACCGACCGACCCAGCGTCGTCGCACAAGCGGATCGGGCTACGGGATGTCAGCCGGCGCGCCAGGGTAGGATGCCGTCATGGGTTTGCGGGACCGCAAGGGCCGTCGGCAGGCGTCGGGGCCGGGACCAGACGGGCTGGCCATGGTCATCAAGGAGGTCTTTTGGGTCGGGGCCCCGCCTGACGCCAAGCTAGGCCCTGCGCAGCGTCGCCTCGCCGCCCAGGCCCCAGGCACCGTGCTGGTCGGTGTGCTCGACGGCACCGGGTCGTTGCGGGCCGGAGACCTGGTCGTCCACCCCTCCGGCCGGTTCTCGGTCCAGACGATCGAGGCGTTCCAAAAGCTGCTCGATACCGCCCAGCCGCCACAGTCCGTCGGCCTGCGCCTAGGGACGGCCGTGGACCGGGCGCTGTTTTCGCCTGGCGACCAGGTCGGCTTCGAGCGGCCAACCTGACCAACCCGCGCGGCGTCGGGAGATCGAGCGGAGCGCTCCCCTCGGTGAGCGGACGCTGGAGGAGGAGTGTTTTCGTGCCCTGCTCGACGGCCGAGCAGGTTCGGACGACCGCCGACCGGTTCTACGGCGGCAGGGCCGACGTGGTACTCCCAACCATCTACCCGCGTTACCCCTATTAACCGGCCAATCGTGATTCGCCTCGAAGACAATGAAACGGCATCGATTGGCGGCGGTTATTAGGCGTTATCCGGGCCGTCAGGCGGACCAATCTCCGATTGGAACGCGTCGTGGGGCTCTTGGCGCCCGGTGTAGCCCGCTGTGGTCAGTACCTGGTAGCGCTCGTCGACTGCTTGTCGGGACGGCAGTGAGAAGCCGAGGACCACCGGGCGGGCCTCGGCGTCGGGCGAGCGCCAACCGCTGTGCCATATCCTCGCCATGGCCAGGTTGTCGAGCTCAAAGATCGCACCGTCGCCGTTGTCGAGTGCGACGTGGCGGGCGCCGCTGCCCGGTGGCCACTCGCCACCGTCGGAGCGGACCGTCATGCCGAGGGCCTGGTAGAACGCCACAGCGGCGTCCATGTCGGCGACCACGAGGTTCAGCTGGTTGAAGCGAGGGTTCGTGTCGGTCATTGCGGTCCTCCTGGTGTCGGCTCGGGCAGTGGACGGTGTTGCCCGGAGGGTCCCGGGGTGAGGTGGAGAAGGCGGGCCGGTCGATCGACCTCGATGCGGTGCCACAGCCCTCGTGACACGATGAGGGCATCGCCGGGGCAAAGGCTGTGGTGCTCCTCGGCGCCTGGTGCCTCGATCACGACCGTTACATCTCCGGAGACCAGATAGATCAACTCGTCGCCGTCGGGGTGGCGCTCGCCGAGGTGCGCAGGCGAGTGTTCGAGGTCGGTGAGGGCCAGCAGGTAGCCGTCGACTCGCGGTGGCGGACCGGGCAGGCGGGGAGCGAAGCGTACGCAGCCGTGTCTTGTGACCTCGGCCACGACGCTGTCGAAGGCCACCGCCATTACGCTTTGGTGCGCGCCCAGGCGATCAGCGGTTGGCTCGTTAGCAGCGGTTGGCTCGTTCACCTCCTCCAGGCTAGGGATCAGCGCCGGGGCTGTCTTGGACGAATGTCACGGGTCGGCTGGCCCACCAGAGGCGAGCTCGCCGGCCAGCTCCGCGGGAGTGCAGCCGGCGAGGCCAGCCACGTCGCGACACAGGTGTGCCTGGTCGTAGTAGCCGGCCTGGAACCCAACCTCGGCGAGCGAGCAAGCACCCTGGGCGAGGAGCCGGCACGCTCTTTCGAAGCGAACGACCCGGGCGAAGCGCTTTGGTGAGAGACCCACCTGTTCGCAAAAGCGAGAAGCGAGCCGGGTGCGGCTCCATCCGACCTCGGCCGCAAGATCGGCGATGGGTGCCAGCGGCTCCGAGCAAAGCTTGCGCCATACCCACACCACCTCGGGCGAGACGATCGGACCGCCACCGAGACGCCCGGCGAGGGTTGCCTCGACCAGTGCCATGCGCCCGGCCGGTGTTGGTTCGCTTGACAGCTGGTCCACCAGAGCCTCGCCAGCATGGCCGAGGACCTCGTCGAGGCCGACGCAGCGATTCGCCAGCTCTGCTCCTG
This sequence comes from Acidimicrobiales bacterium, assembly GCA_039583695.1. Classification (GTDB taxonomy): domain Bacteria; phylum Actinomycetota; class Acidimicrobiia; order Acidimicrobiales; family JAJPHD01; genus JAVKSL01. The sequence continues at coordinate 64,100 of JAVKSL010000003.1, forward strand.
GCACCCCGAGCAGCGCGGAGACGCCCAGCGCGCTCAGACCGGCCCCGACCCCTTCCTGGGACCCTCCATGGCCGGTGCGAGCCGGTCGGTCCTGCACCCCGGCGACGAACGCCGCCAGCGACGAGGAGACCCCGCCGATGCTCACCTCCATGGGCGCGCCCCAGGCCACGACCACCACGGCGCCGCTCGTGGCTACCTGGCGGCGTGATATCGGCCCCGGCCAGCGCTCGCCGTAGCAGGTCAGGGCCTTCACATATCCCGCCAGGCGAGGCGTAGGGGCCAACAGCCCCATGCGCCAGCGGCCCTCGGCTCCCTCGGTCCAGGTGTCCGGGTCAGACAAGGCCATGCATCCAGTCTCGCATTCGAGCCGCCGGTCCGCTCCGTGCCATCGGCGAAAAACCAAGTCCTCCCTTCGCCCTGCCGTCTCGATAGGCGATTGGTCAGCGGACTTGCCGGTCCGGGCGGCTTCTGTCGGACAGAAGGCTATGCGGCGGGCTCAACGTCATGGAGAGCTGGAACGGCGCCAACGCAGTCATCCACTACGGCCGCGGTGGGGAGTTCACCACCAACCGCCGAGACGAGCAGGAGATGGGCGCTATCGCCCTGCACATCCTCCAAGCCGCCCTCGTGTACGTCGACACCCTCATGATCCAAGATGTCCTCTCCGACCCAGCGTGGAGCGGCGTCCTCACCGAAGAGGACCTCCGAGGGCTCACCCCGCCGTTCTGGACCCACATGTCGCCCTACGGAGACTTCCGGCTCGAGATGGACCAACGACTCGCCAGCGCCGCCCCAGCACTCGACCCCGACCGAATGGGTGGCTCAGCCGGCCTCGGCTAGATGGCACGTCGTGACACGCTCCTTACCGGCACCCCACCTGCCGGACCTAACTGGTTGATCTCTGCGAGGTCGCTGGTTGCCGCCATGAAGGTCTTGGGGAGCTGCCAGTATCATCGGGCCAATGACCGACACCGAAGCGTCCTTCGCCAGGACCTGGCTGTACCGATTCTCGCGACCAGGCGGCATCGAGATCGAGACCCAGGAGATGAATGGCGACGATACTGCAGGGACATACGCTCGCCAGCTATCCACAGCGCAAGAGACCCCGGTCATCGTCGAGCGTCACGACCGCGTTGACTGGGAGTACGTGACCGAGGTCGACGAACGAGCCTGACTGCGGGTCGCTGCGGTTCGGGGCCCGACTGGCGCGCCTTGGCTAGCATGCTGGACGCATGACTGTGCTTGGCGGAGCCGGGCCGGCGCGGCCCGGGGCGAGGAGAGGATTCATGCATCGGCTCAGCGGTGAAGCCGCAGGATTCCTCTCTCTCGAGCTTCCCATCCAGCCGATGAGCATCATGGCGCTTGCCGTGCTGCGCCCGGCGAGCGACCCGGATGGGTCACCGGTCCCGCTCGACCTGCCCTATGTGGGCCTTCACATGGCCTCTCGCCTGGATGAGCTGCCAGCCTTGCGATGGCGGGTCCAAACGGTGCCCTTCGGGCTGCACCAGCCTGTGCTCGTCGAGGACCAGGCCTTCGATCTGGGCTTTCACCTTCGCGAGCACGTCCTGCCAGCACCGGGATCTGCCGATCAGCTGGACCGCTACTGCGCCGGGCTCGCAGAGCAGGCACTTGACCGGCGCCACCCGCTCTGGCAGCTCGTCTTGATCCATGGGCTGCACGGCGGTAGGCAGGTCGTGGTGTTGCGCATCCATCACTGCCTCATGGATGGCTTTGCCGCCGTCGAGACCCTTTCGCGCATCTTCCCCCTAGGCGAGCACCAACCGGCGGCCCCTGGCCCTGAGTGGTATCCCGGTCCTCCCCCCCGTGCGTGGCGCCTGATCGTCGACGCTGCGGGTGGCCAGGCCCAGTCCGCAGCTCGCCTCCCGGCTCTTGTCAGCAAGACCCTCCGCAACAACGCCGCCCTCAGGGCCCATCGAGCTGGGTCGGTCGCCGTACCCAAGCCACGGGTGGACGCGCCGCCGAGCCTGATCAACCAGGCCTATACCGCGGACCGTCGATTTGCCCGGGCCTCACTGTCCCTCGCGGCGGTAGGCCTGGTCAAGGAGGTGGCCGGCGCGAGCGTCAACGACGTAGCTATGGCGGTCGTTGCCGGGTCCCTGCGGTCCTACCTCCAGGCCCGGAGCGCTCTGCCGGCGAGGCCTCTGGTGGCGGCTGTGCCTGTGGGAATGGAGGAGCCGGGCGCGGCCCTCCGGACCCACGGCAACCGCTTCTCCGGTCTGGTGACGTCGCTGGCGACCGACGTCGCTGAGCCATGGGACCGGCTCCGAGCCATCACCGCGGTGACTGCGGAGGCGAAGCGTCAGCTCGCAGTTCGCGGTCCCGAGCTGCTCCCGGACTGGCTCGACGTGCTGCCGCCGGCATTGGTCGAGCACGCCGTGCGGCATTACCATCGCAGGCGTCGCCGGCATCCGGCCAGGCTCGACGTCAACGTGGTGATCTCCAACCTTCGCGGCCCGAGCCCGGGACGCTACCTCGGTGCAGCCGTCGTCGAGGAGATGTACGTGGCCGGGCCGCCGAACAATGGCGTGGGGATCAACGTCGCCCTGATGGACTACGGAGACCGCCTGTTCTTCGCCCTCATGTGCTTCGCGGACTCCGTCGAAGTGCCAGGGGAGCTGGTAGGGGGGCTCCATCACGCTCTGGATGACTTGGTGAGGGCCGCCGGGGCTATTGCTCCGCGCCGGCCCTCCCTGCGCTGAGGCTGGCTTGGGCGGCGAGCCTCTGGAGGCGCTCGGCTGCACCGGCGGGGCCGGGAGCAGCGGCAAAGGATCGACGCACGCGGTCGACCTCCGCCCTCATGCCCGGATCTGACAGCGCGCTCTGAACGGCCGCCCGCAGCTCGGGGGCGCGAACCCTGAGGAAGCTGATGCGGATGCCGCAGCCAGCCCGAACGACCTGGTCGGCCACGATCGGCTGATCGTCTCTGATGGGCGCCATCACCAAGGGTACGCCCGCGGCCAGGCTCTCGCACACGGTGTTGTGCCCGGCGTGGGTCACCACCGCCTGCATCTGACCCAAGAGGGCGAGCTGGGGCACCTTGGGCCGGACCAGGATGTTGGCTGGCGTATCCGCCACAAGCCCGGGCGGCGCCACGATCACCGCCTGGACGGGCAGGGATCCGAGCGCCTCGACCGCCACCGCGAAGAAGCGCTCACCTTCGATGTGGTTTATGGTGCCCAGGGACACCAGCACTGCGGGCAGCCTGGCGTCCAGCCACGACCAGGGAAACTCGACTGTCTCGACGCGGCCAGCAATCGATGGCCCGATGAGCTCGTAATGCTCTGGAAACGCCCGCTCGCTGCTGACAAGGGCTTCGGTGGTGAACGCCAGCACCAGATACGGGGAGAAGAGAAGGTCCCCATCCTCGGCCAGTGCCCTGGGCAGGCCGGCTTCCAGCTGCAGGGCCAACCGGGCATCCCGGATGGCCCGGTCGACGAGGGGCCAGCCTGCCAGTGGGTCGGCAAGCTCTGCGGAAGTGGTGGCCAACGTGGCCCAGCGCAGGCCCAGCTTGCGGGCAACGACCGCACCGGCCAGCGCTTGCTGGTCGACCACCATGACGTCGGGCCGGAACTTTTCGACGGCCGCCCCGACACCCTCGATCATGGCCCGGGCCATGGGAAGCAGCACCTCGAACCACAAGAACTTGAAGGCCGCGGCGGCACCCATCCCGAGGGCGCGGCCATTCAAAGTGTCGGCGAGCTCCTCCGCGTAGTCGGGAGCGGTCGGGAAGAAGCGCTGTCCTGCAGGCAGCAGCTCGTTGAGGACGCCTGGGATGCCGGCCCAGGCCGTCTCGTGGCCACGGCGAGCAAGCTCAGCTCCCACGGGGATGGTCGGGTAGATGTGGCCGGCGAAGTCGGGCACGACGAAGAGGAACCTGGCCATGCCGTGGCGTCAGGTGCAGGGGGTGAGAGCTTTGTTCTGGCCCCTGACCCACTTGACGGCATGATCGCGAACCACCAGGCTGGCCTCGGCGAGCACACGGTGGGTGCACCCCGGGACGATCAGCTGCTGGCATCCGGGAATGTGGCGGTCACGCGCCCCAGCCTCCTCAACGACATCCGAACCGCTGCCGTAGATGCTGAACACCGGGCAGCGAAGCGCCTCCAGCGACTCGCTCGGCAGGTGTGCCTCGGTCAAGAGGTCCTCGAGCACGCTGGTAGTCCGGAGCAAGGTCTCGGCGCGTTGCGCCCAGCGGATACGCGACGGGCTGTTGCCGATCACGCTCTGGCGGTCGGCTTCGTCGTCGCCAAAGCCGACGATGCCCTCTGCCAGGCGCCGGCCCCAGCCCTCTCCGGAGAGGTGTGGCTCGATGAGGAACAGGCTTGCCACACGCTCGGGGTGGTGATGAGCGAAGAAAAGCGCCACGATTCCCCCGAAGCTGTTGCCGAAAAGATGAACAGGTTCGTGGATGTCCCAGGCATCAAGCAGGCCAACCAGGTCGGCGAGATGGTCGGCGACGGAGTAGCTGCGCTCCGGCACCTCGGAGCGACCGTGGCCGCGCAGGTCGTAGAGGTACACGTCTGACTCGACTGCAACTCCGCCCACGATGGTGAGGTAGAAGCTCGACATGTCCACCGAGAGCCCGTGAACCATCACGACCTTGGGCCGGCGCTCGCAAGGTCCGGGGGCCCTTTGCAGCACCTCGACATGGAAGCGCAGGCCGTTGGCCACCGTCTCAGACACCGGGGACCCTGTTGATCGAGTCCACGATGAGCTCCACCAGGCTGCCGACGCGCAGCGCGATGATCGTGTCCAGGTCCATGCCGGCCAGCCAGGCCACAAAGTCCACCTTCTCGCCGTAGTGTGCCCGGAGCTCTTCTGCCAGGATGACGAACTGGATGCTCTCCAGGCAGAGGTCTTCACTGAACGAAGATTGCATGCCGACGTCTTCCTCGGCGAGGAAGTCGGTGCCGATGACCTTGACGAGCATCTGGGTCACCTCGAGGAGGACCTCCTCGGGTCGGGCTGGAGCAGCGCTGCGGTCAAAGATGGGTGAGGACGTTGACAACCTCAGCCCCTTTCGTCGTGAGTGAGACGACGGGCTCGTTCGATGCGGCTGACCCCAGGCGGGTCCAGCCGACGACAAGCTCGCCTCCGTCGTGGCCCTGGACGATCTCGGTGTCCACCCACCGCTCGCCGACGCAAAGGGACAGGCCTGCGACAGCGGTCACCTCGAACTGCCTCGGGCGTCCGGACAGGCCCGTGCGGGCGGCCTTGGCGACCGCCTCCTTGGCGACCCAGAACCGGGTGACCCAACGGTCGCGCTCTGCGTCGGGGAGCAGATCCTGCTCGGCGGGAGTGAGCACAAGTCGATCGAAGCGACCATCACGCGGCGCCACCGACTCGATATCGATGCCGACGGACGCCCCCTCGCTCGCGATGGCGACGGCAAGGGTACTGCTGTGCGCCAGGGAGATCTGCAGGTCGGCGGGGAAGCTCCCCCGGACCAGTGGCTCGCCGTGCTCGCCGGTGGCGAGCTCGACCTCCGCCGGGAACACCGGCCCCGCACCGTGGCTCCACAGCCAGTCGCGCACGGCGTCCTTTGCCGCAATCCTGCCCAGGAACCACTGCCTCTGTCTGAGTGGGTTGAACGCCGCGTACTGGGCCTGCTCGGGGCCGGTCAGGTACTGGCGCATCACCAGGTCGCGAGAGGCCGTCCGGCGCCACCGCTCCGGGGCCAGCACCCAGCCACCGGGCTGGGCCTGTGACGCGAGGTGATGCTCGGGGAAGCGCAACAACTCCCACAACACCTCGTCAGTCTCGAAGCGATGCTCGGTCCAACCGATCACCCTGGCGAACAGCCGTTTGCCCACGACCAGGTCGAGGTCGGCGCGTATGGTGGTGTCCAGGACACTTGTGATGCGCGCGGTGCAGTCCACCACAGTACCGACGGGGGGCTCGGGCCCGAAGAGATCGATGGACTCCACCCCTGTTGGCAGCACGATGCGGTCAAGGCCGGTACGGGCCATGGCCCAGTAGCCGACCAGCTGGCCGGCACCGTCGAGGAGGGAGCCCGGCGCGTCGAGGACCTGGATTCGTCCCCGGATGCCGGCGTCGCAGATCCCTTGGATATCGCGTACGGCCTGGAACTGCGGTCCGTGAAACATCCACCTCTGCTCGTAGAGCTCCTCGGCGCCGATCACGGAGGGCTCCTCGTGGGGCAGGAGAGCCGGCTGCACCTCGGGGGCGCTGGGTGCTCGCTCGCTCGTGACCACCCTCGCCTGCGAGTAGCCCTCGATCGCCACCCTGACCTGGTCTGTGCCCTCGGTGACTGCGCTCAGCACGACATCGGCGGTCGGCACCACAGCCAGCCAGCGCGTGGAGCGGATCCGCTCCACCCTGGTGACCACACGGTCGGGTCGCATAGCCGCTGCGCGCTCGACGAGCCAGCCGATCATGGTGGTGAGCGGGACCACCGGGAACCGGTCGGAGATCGAAGGCCATCGATCTCGCTGGCGCACCAGGCAATGGTCTGCCAGCCACGGGAGCTCCTCGACGGAGATGTGCCGCTCGATCCGGTTGGGCGAGGCCGGCGCCGGAGCCGCTGGGGCGAGTGCAGCGGGGACTGGAGCCGCTGGGGCCGGAGCCGTTGGGGCTGGCGCGGGGACCGGAGCCCCTGGGGCCGGAGCCGCTGGGGCTGGCGCGGGCGGGGTGGCCGGGAGTGGAGAGGCTCCGGGAAGGCGTCCCAAGGGTGGAAGGGCCGACAGCGACACCAGCGGGGTGCCGAGGAGCACCGGGCGCGTGTGGATCGAAGAGGCGGGGGCAGCGGGCAGACGCGGGCGGTGCCCAGCGACCTCCGTGTCGGGCATGAGCCGATCGAAGCAGACGTCGGCTCCCTCGACCCACAGCGCGGCCGCCACCCTACGCAGCTGCTCCAACCCTTGCGACCTGGCGGTGGCGGCGGCGGCAGCCAGATGATCGCGTTCCGCCAGCGTGTCGTCCACGAAGGCCGCCAGCGAGCCGATGCCGACCTGGACGAACGCGCGGACCCCCTCCTCGTGCAGGCGCAGCACCAGCTCACGGAAGCGAACGGGCTCGACCAGGTGGCGGATCGCCAGGTCTCGTACGGCCTCGGGATCGTCGGGATAGGGCTCGCACGTCGTCGCCGACCACAACGGTAGCGAGGCCGCCTCGAGCGGGAGGAGGGCCAGCGCCTCGCGTACCCTGGCGAGCTGCGGTGAGAACATAGGTGAGTGAAACCCCGACCGGAACGCGAGCTTGGAGGCGATGACCTGTCGTGCCAGTAGACACCCCAAGGCCTGCTCGATGGCTGCCTCGGTTCCGCACAGGATCGACTGGTGGGGACAGTTGTCATGAGAGACCACCACTTCAGCGATCCCCTGGATGGCCGCAGCTGCCTCTTCGGCAGCGCAGCCTGCCGAGGCGTACACCAACCCGGGCATGCCAATGGCGGCCGGGTCGAGCCGGGCCAGAAAGGGCCCAGCTGTCTGCGGACGGACCATGCCGGCGGTGACCATCCCGTTCCATTCGCCGATGCTGTGGCCAGCGACCATGTCGGGGCGCACTCCGATCCCGCCCAGGGCGCTATCCAGCAACCGGCCCAGAGCGAATACGGCCAGCCCGTGTCGACCTAGCTCGGCGGTATCGGCCGGCTCCGGAGGGAGCAGGCCAAAGCGGGCGGCCACGTCGTCGAGCCGTGCGGGCATGGTGGCCTCGATCCCAGGGAAGAGGAACGCCACGCTCCCCCCGCCGGCCACAAGGGGCCGGGGGCTGAACCAGATATCCATGCGGCCACGCCAGGCTTCCCCCCTGGACACCACCTTGCGGGCCAGCGCCATCCGCTGGGGCGTCGGGCTGACGACGGCGAGGCGCAAGGAGCCCCGGGCGCCCGGGGCGCATGAGGCCTCGCCGAGCTGGGCCAGTAACGATCGGACGTCCTCGGCGGCGCAAAGGACGAGAGCAGGTGTGCCGGGCGTCCGGCGCCTGAGCACGCTGAGCCCAGCCCGGTGCTCCTCGAGCACGGCGTGGGCGTTGATGCCGCCAAAGCCGAAGCTGTTGACACCGGCCCGGCGGGGGTCTCGGGTCGCCTCCCACGGGCTGGTCTGGGTGACCGGGCGGAAGCGGGTCCCGGCCATCGCTGGGTGCGGGTCCTCACAGTGCAGCGTGGGTGGCAGGGTCTGGTGGTGGATGGCCAAAGCCGCTTTTATGAGCCCCGCTGCCCCCGCCGCGGGCATGGCATGGCCGATCATGGACTTCACTGCGCCGATCGGCACCGGGCCGAGGCCGCCGCCTCCACTGCCCGAGGTCCCGGACCCGAACACCTCAGCCAGGGTGGCCAGCTCTGCCGCGTCGCCAGCTGGGGTGGCCGTGCCGTGGGCCTCGATCAGCCCGATAGTGGAGGGATCCAGCCGGGCCGCCTCCCATGCCCGGCGCACGGCCAGCACCTGTCCGGCGACGTTGGGGCGCATGACCGTGGAATCGCGGCCGTCACTGGACATGCCGATACCCCGGATCACGGCGTAGATCCTGTCGTCGTGGCGCTCTGCGTCGGCCTCGCGCTTGAGGACCATCATCCCGGTTCCCTCGCCGATCAGCAAGCCGTCTGCGGCGCGTGAGAAGGGCCGGCTGTTGCCACTGGCGCTGATTGCTCCCAGGTGGGAGAACACCCCCCACAAGGTGAGATCGTGGCAGTGGTGCACGCCACCGGCGATCACCACGTCGCAATCGCCGCTGTGCAGCAGGCGCACCGCGTGATCGATGGCGATGAGGGAGCTGGCGCAGGCGGCGTCCAACGTGTAGGCAGGGCCGGAGAAGTCGAAGCGATTGGCGATTCGCGATGCCACCAGGTTGGGTACCAACCCGACAGCGTCGTCGCGCTGGTAGGGGCCTAGCTGGTGCTGAAACTCCGCCCGCACGGCGCGCAGCTCGTCCTCAGTGACGTCGGGGACCAGCTGGCGGAGGCTGTGCACGAGCTGCTCCGCCATGCGCACCAGTTGGTCGAGCCGGCCCTGTCCGGCGCTCAGGTACCCGCCCCGGCCGATGACGATCCCGACCTTCTCGCGCCTGGCTATAGCGTCGGGGCCGCCCGCGTCCTGGATGGCAGCCGCCGCGGTGCTCAAGGCGATGAGCTGGTCCGGCTCGGCAGCCGCCACCGATACAGGCATCATCCCGAACGCCACCGGATCGAACAGCGCCAGCCCGTCCACGAAGCCACCGCGGCGGCAGGCGAAGCGGTCGAGAGCAGAGGAGTCGCCCTCGAAGAAGACCGGGTCGAGGCGCCCCGCTGGCACCTCGCGGATCGCGTCGACACCATGAGACAGGTTGTGCCAGTAGGCATCGAGGTCAGCAGCTCCAGGGAAGACGGCGCCCATCCCGACTATGGCGATACCGGACCTGTTGGAGTCGGTGTATCTCAAGCTGTCAGCACCCCCTCAGGCCCGGCGTCGGTACTCGCCATGCCCCCCGCCACGTCGTGCCGGTCCGTTTGCGCCCGCATCACGATCACCGCTGCGCTCGACGGGGAGCCAAGGGCCAGCTCGCGCAAGATGCAGGCAACCCCGTCCTCGGGATCGATCAGTCCGACCCCACGTCGGGCAAACTCCCGCTCGAGGCTCTCCGACACCATCCCGGTGCCGCCCCACGGACCCCAGTGGATGCAAACGACCCGGTCGGCAACGGTCCTGTTGTGAGCCCAGGCCAGGGCTTCGAGGGCCTCGTTCGCGGCGGCATAGTCGATCTGGCCTCGGTTGCCGAATGCACCGGCCATGCTGCCGAACAGGATGACGAAGCGCAAACCGGGCCGCACAGCCCCCAGCAGGATCCGTGCGCCATCGACCTTGGTGTCGTAGACGCGAGCAAAGGACTCGACGGTCTTGTCCGCCGCCAGACGGTCCTCGACCACCCCCGCCCCGTGGATGATGCCGTCGAGGCGGTCCCAACGGCGGTAGATGTCATCCACCAGGGCGCTCATCGCGGGTGTGTCGCGCACGTCGAGGGCGTGGTAGTTGACAGACCCGCCGCAGGCCTGGACCTCGGCCAGGGTGCGACGGAGCTGGCGCTGGGCCATGATCCGCCGGCAGTCGGACTCTATGGCGCTCGCGACGTTGTTGCCCGCGCCTGCCAGGAGCTGGCGCAACGCCTTGTGATCCGCACAGGCGGCGGTGGCTGGCGCCTCGGGCCCATCGGGCAACGGGGTCCGCCCGACGAGCTCGAGATGGCAGCCCTGGTGAGCCAGGGCGACAGCCACTGCCGCGGTGATTCCCCGGCCGCCGCCCGTGATAAGCACAACATCGCCCGCCTCGGGGCGAACAGCGCAGCCGCCTTGCTGGACGAGCGGTTCGGGGACCGTGCGAAGCCGCAGGCGGCGCCCTGAGCGATAACCCACTTCCACCAACAAGTCGGTGGAGGTCAGCTCGGCTAGCAGCTGGCGCGCGGCGAGCTCTGGTGCGTCCCGGGGGTCGAGGTCCACCGAACGAACCCTGAGGTCGGGGTACTCCCGAGCCAGGCTCCTGGCCATACCCCGCACGCCAGCGCCCGGCGGGACCTGCCCCGCTTCGCTGGCGAGCACATCGCGACCGAAGCTCCCCCCGGTCCCGGTGACCATCAGGAGGAATCGCAGACCAGCTAGGCGGCCGACTAGCTGGGAGAACACCGTTGCGGGCGGGGCTGCGCAGGCTGAGAGCGCTCCGAGATGGATGAGGTGCTCGACAGCCCACGGCTCATCCAGGGCGCCGACGCTGGCGTGCGCCCCGCACCGTCGGAGCAGCTCTGCGAGAGCCTGGGCGATCCCGGCTCCGTCGTCGGTGATGAAAAGGCTCTGCCCAGCCAGCGCCGCGTCGCTGCCGAACGGCGAGCCGGCCTGCTCGACCCTCTGGACGAAGCGCGCCGCTCGTAGGGGTGGCTGGGGAACAGGGGCAGCAGCTGGTCTCATGGGCTCCGGAGGGACGTCGGCCCGGGCCACGATCCACTCCACGATGGCCGACAGGGTCTTGAGGACCGAAAGCTCCTCGACCATGGAATCGTCGAGCCCATCAGCTCCTGTGCTGAGGCCCACCCGGCCCACGAGGTCCCCGACGATCTCTATGCGCTTGATCGAGTCGATGCTGAGATCGGCCTCCAGGTCGAGATGCGCCCCGAGCATCTCGACCGGGTAGCCGGTCCGTTCGCTCACCACCGCGACGACGGCTGCCAGCAGGTCCTCGCGGCTGCGGGGTGGCCGTGGCGCAATGGCGCGAGTCAGCTCCACCTCCGGGCCGGGCGGGCTGGTAGCGCCGACCGCGGCCCCGTTCGAGTCGACTGGAAGCATCGCCGGCACCACAAGCGGGAGTACAGGCATCGCGGGTGGTGTCACGGGCGCCATCGGCGGACCGTTCCGGGCATCCAGGTAGCGGGCTATGGCCACCTGACCGGCGCTGGCCACCTGGCTGAGCATGCGCATGTACTCGAGCATCACGGGGTCGCCCTCCGGCATCGGCACCGCCAAGGCCAAGGGGGCGGAGGCGGTGGGGGCGGTGGGGGCGGTGGGGGCGGAGGCGGTGGGGGAGGAGGCGGTGGGGGAGGAGGCGGTGGGGGCGGAGGCGGTCGGGGCGGTCGAGGCGGAGCGGATGCCTCGAAGCTTCGTCGCTGGCTGCAAACCGCCCGCCACCTGGGTGCCGTCGGGGCCGCGCACCAGGTGACCGTCGATCGCCCACACCCCCGCAGTCGATTGCCGGGCCCCGATCTGGGCTATGTCCCGACCCTCGAAGAGGGGGGCGAGGAGGAGCGGCACCCCGGCGACACCAAGGGAGGCTACGGCGTGAAGGAGCTGCTCGATCCCGTGGACACCGGGCGCATCGACGCAGATGCTCTGGTGGGGCCGGCCGGCGAGGATCTGGCCCACCAGGCGGGTGAGGACCTGGCCGGGTCCGGTCTCGACGAAGGTGCCAATACCCGAGTCGTACATCGCTTCGACCTGCTCTCGAAATCGCACCGGGTTGTCGATCTGCGCGGCGAGGGTCCGCCGGATGCCGGCGGCGTCGTTGGGGTAGGCGGTGGCCGTGAGGTTGGACCACACTGTCAGAGCCGGGGAGCAGATCTCGACCTTGTCGAGCGCCGTCGCGAACCTGGTGGCTGCGGCGCCCATGAGCGGGCTGTGGAAGCCACACGACACCGGTAGCGCACGGTTGGCCAGTCCCTGCGCGGCCAGCCACCTTGCGGCCTCGGCCACGTCGCGCGCCGGACCCGAGATGACCACCTGGTTGGGCGAGTTGTCGTTGGCCACGACCAGGCCTGGCCAGGCTCCCACCAGCGCGGCCACCCGCTCAGCGGGTGCGGCGACGGCGACCATTGCGCCGGGGTCGTGCGGGCACGACTCTGCCATCGCCTCGGCCCGCTGCTCGCTCAGGCGGATGAGGTCTGCCGCGTCGAACGCTCCGGCGGCCGACAGGGCCACCATCTCTCCATAGCTGTGACCACCGAGGGCATCGGGGACCACACCCAGGCGGTCGAGCAGCCGGGCCACCGCCAGCCCGGCCATCCCCAGGGTGGGCTGGGCCACGCGGGTGTCGTCCTGGGCAACCCGCTGGCCTTCGGTCCGACCCGGAACCGCGGAGGTCGGCGGGAACATGAGTGTGAGATAGGACTCGCCCAGACGGAGGAGCTCGTGCAGCCAGGGAAAAGCCACGAACAGCTCCGCCAGCATGGCGGGACGTTGGCTGCCCTGCCCGGGGAAGAGGAAGGCCAGCCCCCCCGGCCCGGCCCTGTCGGCGCTGAGATAGACCCCCTGGCCCGCACATCCGGCGGCTGCTGCGGCGAGCTTGGCCCGCAGGTCTTCCATGCCCGTGGCCACGATCGCCGCGCGGGTCGGACCCGATCCCCGGCACCAAAGGTCGCCGGCCAGATCGCGCAACCGGGCCCCGTTTGGCTCGTCGAGTCGACGGGTCAGGCCCTCGATCTGCTCGGCGAGGTCCCGTCGATCTTCGCCGCGAAAGCAGAACAGCTCTGCAGGCCAGCGCTCCAGGCCGTGGGCGGCGCGATCGCGGTCGTGAGAATCCATGACCACATGGAAATTGGATCCGCCGAACCCGAACGCGCTGACACCCGCGCGCCGGCGCGTCTCCGACCACGGCAGGGCCGTCGCGCTGAAGGTGAATGGGCTGGTGAAGGGGTCGTAGGCTGTGCTCGGATGGGTGATGTGCGCGCTCGGGGGGCGCACGGCGTGGTACAGGGCCAGGCTTGCTTTGACGAGCCCGGCCATGCCCGCCGCGCATTTGGTGTGCCCGATCTGGGCTTTCACGGAGCCGAGGGTGCAGGAGCCCGGCGCGCTGCCCGCATCGGAGAAGAAGCCCGTGAGAGTCGACAGCTCGGTCCGGTCGCCGACGACTGTCCCGGTGCCGTGGGCCTCGACGAGGCCGACCGTTGCTGGTGAGGCTCCCGCCCGCTGGTAAGCCCGCTGGAGGGCCACCCTCTGGCCTTCGCCCCGCGGGGCGGTCAGCCCGAGGCCGCGGCCGTCGCTCGACGCCCCGATGCCCTTTATGACCGCGTAGATGCGGTCACCGTCGCGGGTGGCGTCGGCCAGTCGTTTGAGCACCACGCAGGCCACACCTTCGCCGAGGACGATCCCGTCGGCGTCCTCGTCGAAGCTCTTGCAGGCGCCGGTCGGCGACAGGGCGCCGACGCTGGCGAATAGCTGGTAGTCGTAGATGCCGTTGTGGAGGTCAGCCCCGCCGCACAGGACCATGTCGCTTCCGCCGCCGCCCAGCTCCTGGCAGGCCAGATGGATCGCGGCCAGGGAGGCTGCGCAGGCGGCGTCGACGGAGTAGTTGGCCCCACCGAGGTCGAGCCGGTTGGCGATGCGCCCGGCAACCACGTTGCTCAGCACCCCGGGGAAGGAGTCCTCGGTCAGCGCCGGCAGGTGTTCGTCGAGGGCAGGAGGCAGCGAGCCGAGATAGCCTGGAGCGAGGGCCCGGAAGACATAGGCACTGGAAAGGTCCGATGCGCCCTCGACGCCGAAGATCACCGAGGTGCGTGAGCGGTCGAACCACCGTCTGGCATAGCCGGCATCGGCGAGGGCGTTGGCCGCAACATCCAGGCTGAGCAGCTGGACCGGCTCGATCGCCCCCAGGGACGAAGGCGGGATCCCGTATTTCATCGGGTCGAACGGGGCCGCTCCCAGGAAGCCACCCCAGCGTGACGGGGTGACGGTCTCCGCTGGCCCCATCGCCTCCGCCGAGCAGTACAGCTCGGCGTCCCACCTCCCGGCGGGGACCTCGCCCACGTGGTTGGTGCCGGCGACGATGTTCGCCCAGTATTGGGCGACATCCTCAGCGCCAGGAAACAGGCAGGCTATGCCTATCACGGCCACGTCGAGCGGTGCGGCCAGGGGGGCCTCGGCCAGGAGCGCGCCGTCCAGCACGGCGGCGCTGGCCACCGACACGTCGTGGTGGAGGGTGGCAATAGTCGTTGGTTCGCTCCGCAGGGTGGCCACCTCTCCGATCATGTAGAGGCCTTCGCGGCGCTGCTGGTCCTCGTCGACCTCGACCAGGTGGTCCCCGTCACGCCTTAGGCCCTTGGCCGCCATCCGCAGGCGTCCGAGATTGAGGTCCTCGAGAGCGGCCCAGCGGTCGGGTCCGGTTACGCCCGCTGCCTCCAGCGCCCTGCGCTCATCGTCGAAGCGACGCAGAAATGGGGTCTGTGCGCAGCGGGTGCTGTGGCCCGGAGACGTCTCGAGCAGCGCCGTGGCCTCACAGGCTATCGCCGCCGCCTGGAAAGGTTCCCTTATGGCCCCGGTCGACACGGCCTCTTGGGTGAACAGGTAGGCGGTCCCCATAAGCAGGCCGATGCGGGCACCTCGCTCTGCCAGCGGCGCCGTCATGGCTGCGACCATCGCGGCGGACCGAGCGTCGTGGATGCCACCGGCGAAGAGCAGGTCCATGCCCTCGACGTCGCCCTCGAGCAGTTGGGTTACCTGTTGCTCCCAGAGCACGAAGCTGGACCTGGGACCGACGTGGCCACCGCACTCGCGACCCTCGAAGACGAATCGCCGCGCTCCCTGCCTGACGAACAGCGCGAGCAGCCCGGGCGAGGGAACGTGCAGGAAGGTGGCGATGCCCGCCTCTTCGAGAGGGCGCGCCAAGGATGGCCGGCCGCCGGCGATGAGCGCGGCTGTCGGGCGGGCTTCCAGGACAGCTGCCAGCTGCCCGGCCCGAAGCTCGGGGGGCACGAAGCCGAGGATGCCCGCTCCCCAAGGCCGGCCGGCCAGCGCGGTGCTGGTCTCGGCGAGCAGTGCGCGGACCGCCTCCGGCGTCATCAGGGCCAGAGCCAGGAAGGGCAGGCCGCCCCCTTGCGCCACGGCCAGAGCGAACTCCGGGCGGTCGCTGACCCTAGTCATGGGGCCTTGGACGATCGGATAGCGCAGCCCGAAAGCGGCGGCGAAGGCCGACCCCGATCCGAGCACCTGGCTGGCGGCAGCCGAACGCAGCTGGGACCTGATGGCGCTGCGCACCGCATGGACCACGCCTCCGCCAGTGTGGAACCTCTCGTGCATCCTCGCCGCGAAGGCCGCATCCTGGCCGGCTGGGAGCAGCGCGGTGGCAAGCTCGACCCCGAGACGCGACGCCACCCCTGCAGGATCTGTGTCCTCGGCGGTGTCGCCAGCAGCGATGCCCGGTCGGACCAGAAGCCGGTGACCGCCCAACACCGCAGTCTCGCTGCCGTCCATGGAGGCGATTGCGGCGCGCACCTCGGCGACCAGGTTCATCTCCCTCACTAGGGCGAGCTGCGCATCCAGCACGACGCCGGTGGCGCCGCCCGCGATCGCGGCCGCGGCCGTGTGCAGTCCGATGCCCCCCTGGCACCACAGGGGAACATCCAGTGCCGCGACGAGCTGTTGGAGCAGGACGAATGCCCCGGTCCCTCCGACGCGGCCCCCGCTCTCGCTGCCTTTGGCTACGAGGCCGTCGGCGCCCTTGTCGACGGCGTCGCGTCCTGAGCCCAGCGAGGTCACCTCCACGATCACCCGACGGTCACCCCAACGCTCCAACGAGGCTTGGCACAGCGCGGACCCGCCAGCCAGGACCACGGTGCTGACTGCCGCGGGCAGCTCCGAGGGTGCGACGACATCGGTGTCGCCGACCCGGATACCGAAGGTGGCGTCCCTGTCAATACCGGCGGCACAGCTGGCGATGGCGGCATGCGCGTGGGCGGCACAGGGCCCGACGTCGAGCACACCGAAGGCCCCCGCTCGGACAAGCGCGACAACCAGAGCACTCCGGGGTTGGCCAAACGGCGTCACCCCCCAGAACAGATCGGGAGGATAGACCTGGGAGTGCTCGGGCGGTGACGGGGTCACCTCATCCCGCCATTGGGTCACGAGCCTGCTCTTTGTGGGTAGCCAGCTGCACCAGCAGTGCGTCATCGCCCATTCTTCCCGCCTTTCATGTAGTTCAGAATCTTATAGTCAATCACATAGGAAACTGCAAGGATACTACTTTTAGAAGTTACAGGCTGCCTTCCGGGGAGTCGGATATTGCCTGGTAGGGGCGCGGTTGCGGCAGCGGGTGGCGCTGGCGCGCCCGGCGATCACGGTGATGGTTCATTCGGGGTAGGGGGCCATCGCGATCGTACGAGCCAGGGTAGGAATGGCCTCGTGGTAGGTGCCAGCCCCGTAGACGTCGTGTCCTACCACCCAGTGCGAGGTCATCTCGCCGCTGCTTGCCAATGTCTACCTGCACGCCTTCGGCCGGGCCTGGGCAGAGTGGGGCACCGGAGAGGTCGTGCGCTATGCGGACGACTTCGTGGTGCTGTGCAGCTCTCAGG